>NZ_JBLIYU010000008.1:0-220923 GCF_057480815.1 Pseudomonas sp. P106(2024)
GGCGTTCAGCGCGGTCCTCCCGGGAGCAAGAACGTAGCGAGGGAACCCCGGAGCGAAGCGCAGGGGCCGGATGAACGGAGCGGAACGGTTTTGCCTACTTTTCCCACGAGAAAAGTAGGCCGCCGTAAAGGCGGAAAGGTGACTAAATGTCGCTATCTCCTACAAATGCGCATGCAAAAACCAAAACAATCACCAAGGAGCCAGAGCCAGAGCCAGAGCCAGAGCCAGAACCAGAACCAGAACCAGAACCCTACCCCAAAGCCCCCTCCACAGCCCCCACCACCAAACTCTCCATCAACCCAACCCCCTCAACCTCACCCAGCCCCTTCCCCCGCAACATCCCAGGCAACTGATTCAACAGCGTAGCCAGCACATGCCCGCTAGCCGCCAGTGCCTGCGCCCCCAACCGCGCCTGCGGCGCGATCAACCGTAAAAGCCCGGTTTCATAGCGCTCCCGCAAGTCCGCCAGGCGCACCTGCTGCTCCCCGGTGAGGCAGCAGAAATCCCGCTCGGCCAGGCGAAACTGCAACGGCCGCTCCCCATGCAAATGCCAGTGCGCGGCAATCAGGCAGGCCAGCACCGGCCGCCCTTGGGCCCGCGCCCGACGGCCCAGGTCCAGGGTGGCCTGCAACTCCTCGTACAGTTCTTCGATCAGGTCGTACAAGAGGTCCTGCTTGCTGGGAAAATGGTGATAAAGCGAGCCCGCGGTCAAGCCCACGTGCGCCGCCAGCTCACGCATGCTGACCTGGCCGAAGCCTTTCTCGGCGAACAGGGCCATGGCCCGGTCACGCCGCTCCTCGAAATTGGCGCAGCGCAGCGCCGCGTTGGCCGGGGGCATGGCGCGACTCCGTCAGTAGGTGAAGAAGCCACGACCGCTCTTGCGCCCCAGGTAGCCGGCGGCAACCATCTCCTTGAGCAGCGGGGCGGGGCGGTACTTGCTGTCGTTGAAGCCCTCGTGGAAGGCCTCCATGATCGCCAGCAAGGTGTCCAGGCCCACCAGGTCGGCCAGGGCCAGCGGACCGATCGGCTGGTTGCAGCCCAGGCGCATGCCGGTGTCGATGTCCTCGGCGCTGGCCAGGCCTTCCTGGAATACGAAGATCGCCTCGTTGATCATCGGCACCAGGATCCGGTTGACCACGAAGCCTGGGCGGTTGCCGGCGGTGATCGGCGTCTTGCCGAGCTTCTCGGTGACCAGCAGCGCCTGGGCGTAGGTCGCATCGCTGGTCTGCAGGCCGCGGATGATCTCGACCAGCGCCATCATCGGCACCGGGTTGAAGAAGTGCACGCCGATGAAACGCTGCGGCTGTTCGATACTGGCCGCCAGCTGGGTGACCGACAGCGACGAGGTGTTGGTGGCGATCAGGCACTCGGCGCCGACGTTGGCGGCCACCTGCTGCAGGATGCGCTGCTTGAGGGCGAGGTTCTCGGTGGCCGCCTCGATCACCAGCTGTGCGTCTGCCAGCTGGGCATAATCGGTGCTGGTGCGGATCCGGGCCTTGGCGGCGCTGGCCTTGTCGGCGTCGATGGTGCCCTTGCCGACCTGGCGCTCGAGGTTCTTGCCCAGGGTCGCCACGCCACGCTCCAGCGCGGCGTCGGAGACGTCCACCAGCAGGACCTGGTAGCCGGCCAGCGCGCACACCTGGGCGATGCCGTTGCCCATGGTGCCGGCGCCGATCACGGCGATGTGTTCGATGTTCATGTTGCTGACTCCTTTCAGACGCGTTCGAAGACGACGGCGATGCCTTGGCCGCCGCCGATGCACATGGTGGCCAGGGCGTAGCGGCCCTGGACGCGATGCAGTTCATGGATGGCCTTGGTGGCGATGATCGCGCCGGTGGCGCCGACCGGGTGGCCGAGGGAGATGCCCGAGCCGTTGGGGTTGACCTTCTCCGGGTCGAAGCCCAGGGCGCGGGCCACGGCGCAGGCCTGGGAGGCGAAGGCTTCGTTGGACTCGATCACGTCCAGGTCGGCGACCTTCAGGCCGGCTTTTTCCAGCACCTTCTGCGTGGCCGGGATCGGGCCCAGGCCCATCAGTGCCGGTTCCACACCGGCGTGGGCGTAGGCGACGATGCGCGCCAGCGGCTTGAGGCCCTGGCGGCGCACGGCGTCACCGGTGGCCAGGACCAGGCCGGCGGCGCCATCGTTGATACTGCTGGCGTTGCCGGCGGTGACGGTGCCGTCCTTCTTGAACACCGCCTTCATGGCCGCCAGCTGTTCGGCGCTGGCGTCGCCGCGCACGTTCTCGTCCACGGCGAATTGCACGGGGCCTTTGCGGGTCTTGATCTCGATCGGCACGATCTGGCCGTCGAAGCGGCCTTCGGCGATGGCCCGGGCGGCGCGGCGCTGGCTGGTCAGGGCGACCTCGTCCTGCATCTGGCGGCTGATGCCGTGGGCCGCCGCGACGTTCTCGGCGGTGATGCCCATGTGGAAGTGCTCGAACGGGTCCTGGAGGATGCCGACCATGTAGTCGATACCCTGCAGGTCACCCATGCGCGCGCCCCAGCGGGCCTGCGGCAGCAGGTAGGGGCCGCGGCTCATGGACTCGGCGCCGGCGGCCAGGGCGATGTCGCTGTCGCCCAGCAGCAGGCCTTGGGCGGCCGAGACGATGGCCTGCAGGCCCGAGCCGCACAGGCGGTTGACGCTGAAGGCCGGGGTTTCCTTGGGAATGCCGGCGTTCATCGCCGCGACCCGGCCCAGGTAGGCGTCGCGTGGTTCGGTGGGGATCACGTTGCCCATCACCACATGGCCGATCTGCTCGGCGGCGACGCCCGAGCGCTCGATGGCGGCGCGGGTCACCTGGGTGGCGAGGTCGGCCAGGGGCAGGTCCTTGAGCGAACCGCCGAAGCTGCCGATGGCCGAACGTACCGCGCTGACGACGAAGATTTCTGTGCTGCTCATGGGGGGCTCCGTTTGCGAAGGCGTGGCGGGGTGGGAGTGGCTCTGCGAGAATGGCGGCCGCACCCTCCCGGGGTGGATCGAGTCTAGGCAAAGGCACTCAGGCGGCCTATGCCGGATCTGTTCAGTCAACCTGGCATTTTTTGCCACTCAGCATAGACAGCGGACTTCTGCCATGCGCGATAGCGATACGGTCGCGGTGTACTTCCTCAATGCCATGCTTCACGCCTTGCGTGAGCGGCCACAGGCGCGCGATGCCCACCTGCGGGCGGTGGGCATCGACCCGCAGGTGCTGTCCCAGCCGCTGGCGCGGGTACCGGCCAAGGCGTTCGCCCAACTGTGGCTGGCGCTGATCGACGAACTGCACGATGAGTTCTTCCGCCTCGACAGCCATGGCATGCCCCTGGGCAGCTTCGCCCTGATCTGCCGCGGGCTGATCCAGGAGCCGACCCTGGGCAAGGCGCTGCGCCAGTGCCTGGGCAGTTTCGCCCTGTTTTTGCGCGACCTGAACGGCAGTGTCACGGTGCGCGGTGCGCGCACCGTGATCAGCGTGCAATCGAACATCGCCGACCCGCTGACCCGGGTCTATGCCGAGGAAACCTACCTGGTCCTGGTGATCGGCCTGCTGTGCTGGCTGGCCGGTCGGCGCATCGCCATCGACCGCACCGAGCTGGCCCTGGGGCGCCCGGCGCAGGAGGATGACGCGCTGCTCTGGGGGCCGGACCTGCGCCTGGGCAGCGGACGCACCGAGGTGGAGTTCGACAGCGCCTGGCTGCGCTTGCCGGTGGTGCAGGACCTGACGGCGCTGAAGGGTTTTCTGCGCAGCGCGCCGCAAGGGCTGGTGATCCGCTTTCGCAACCAGAACGGCCTGGTGGCCGAGGTCTATCGCCACCTGCGCGCCCGCCACTACGGGCAGTGGCCGACGCTCAACGCCATGGCTGAACGGCAGCGGCTCAGCGCCAGCAGCTTTCGCCGCCAGCTGGAGCGAGAGGGGCGCTCGTACCAGCAGATCAAGGACGAAGTGCGCCGGGCGATGGCCTTCGAACTCTTGCGCGAAGGCCACCTGAGCATCGCCGAGATCGCCGAGCACACCGGGTTCCAGGAACCCAGCGCGTTTCACCGGGCGTTCAAGAAGTGGACCGGGCAGAGTCCGGGCAGCTATCGGGCCAAGCGCGCCTCTTCGGCATGACGGGGCGTGCTTGGTCCGCTATCGCTAAAGCGGTTCGGGCCTGAACAACGGCTTCTTCATCACGCCCTTGATCCAGACCAGCGCGATCAGCGATACCACCGCCAGCACGATCCCTGCCGTACCGAAGACCTTCAGGTTCATCTCCGGGCTGGGCGAGGCATGCCAGATCGCATACAGCATCCCGCCGATGCCGAACAGCTGCGGCAGCGGATAGAGCGGGGTGCGGAATGGCCTCGGCAGATGCGGGTAGCGCAACCGCAGGGCGATCACGTCAAGGTGCACGATGACGTACGCCAGCAGCCAGGCCAGGGCGGCGGCCAGCAGCAGCAGGTTGATCGCGGCGGCGTCCTGGCCCATCAGCAGGATCGGCAGGCCGGTGATAGCCGCCACGAACAGCACGGCCACCCAGGGCGTGCGCGCCCGCGGACTGAGCTGCTTGAACTGGGGAAACGCCTGGCCATTGCAGGCCATGCCATAGAGCATGCGCGGAATGGCCGCGAGCGAGGTGTTGAGGGTGCTGCAGGTGGCGGTCACCGCGGCGATCACCAGGAACACCTCGCCGGTCTTGCCGAACACCGTGGTGGCGAACAGGTAATGGGGCAGGGCATCGCTGCTCAGGGCTTCGCGGGGCACCAGGAACAATGCACCCAGGCCGTACAGGCCAATGGTGGCGAAGATCACGGTCAGGCCGATGATCATCGAACGCGGAATGTTGCGTTCGGGCTTGCGGGTTTCCTCCACCAGCGAGCAGACGAACTCGGCGCCGACGAAGCCCCACACGGCCATGGCGGTCAGGGCCAGCACCCCGGCGCCCATCGGGTTCCACTCGCCCTGCAGCAGCGTGGTGGTGACCCCTTCGGCATGACCTTCGCTGATCGCGGCGACGCCGAGGATCAGCAGCACGATCACCATGACCACGGCCATGGCGCTCTGCAGCTTGGCGAAGATGTCGATGCCCATCAGGTTCAGGCCGGTGAACAGCGCGAGCACGCCGAAGGCCACCGAGTATTGCGGGAACACCCCGGGGTAGACCTTGGCGACGATCAGGTCGAGCAACAGCAGTTCGGCCGACAGGGCGAACATGGCCACCACCACGTAGCCGGAGAAGGTCGCCAGGATCGCCGGGAAGTGCCCCAGCGCCACCTCGGTGTAACTCGACAGGCTGCCGGCACGGGGCACCAGCAGGGCCAGTTCGGAGAAGGAAAAGGCGTAGCTCAGGGCCAGCAGGTAGGCCAGCCCCAACGGCACGATGAAGCCCAGGCCGGCGGCACCGACCCCCTGCAGCATCATCACCATCACCCCTTGCGACACCACCAGGCCCACGGCCACCGCCAGCAGCGACCCCAGCCCCAGGACCCGGCGAAAACCGGCTTGATCGTGCTGCACGCTGGCAGGCACGGACGCACTTGCACTCATGACAGTTCCCCGCTCTTTGTTGTTGTAGTTGCGCCAGATACTGGGACAGGGTGCGGGGCGGGGAAATTAGTAAATATGTGGTTGCTAGGCAGGAAAAAGCTAGGCGCTCCTCCAGAGCCCGCCAGGCCTTATTTCAGAACGTCGCCTTGACCTGCAAGCCGAATATCAGCGCATTGTCGATGTCCTTCCCGGAAAACGCTCCCGGCTCGACGATGTACTGCACATCCGGGCGCAGGTTCAGCCAAGCGGTGGCCTGGTAGCCATAGCTCAGCTCGACCAGTTGCTCGGCGCTGTCGAGGTTCGGGAAGGGTTGCCCGGCATCGACGGCCGCCTCTTCCAGCACATCGCGGCTACGTGGGTTCGGTACCGCGCGGCCATACCCCAGGGCAACGGTATCCCGTGGCCGGCTTGCGAACGGCTGGTACAGCACCACGCCAGCGCCGTACCACCGGGTGAATGGCGAGGCGGCCTTGCTCGAGGCCGAGTACTGGCCGAAGGCATGCAGGCTGCGCCCGGGCGATGCCGGGTCGTTCCACACGGCCTGGTCGACCAGCAGATAATGTCCGCCACGACCGGCGACTTCCTCGCTGCTGCCGATGCGCTTCACGTTCGAGCTGTCGTAGTAGTAACCGAGCTTGTATTCGCCCGGCAGTTCACCGCGCAGCTTGTACACCAGTTCCACCGGGACCACGGTGCCGGTGGTGTGCTTGGGTCCCAGGTGCCAGGCGCGGCTGGCATTGCCGTTGCTCTCGGGGTCGACATTGAACGCCGCCAGCCGCAGTTGCCAGTCGGGCGCGAGGTCATATTTCACCCGTATGCCGAGGTGGGCGTTGGGGTAGTTGGTCCAGCCGCTGCCGCCGGACATGTTCAGCGGGTGGCCACAGAATCCGGCGTTCATGAAGTTGCACAGGATGCCGCTGTCCAGCCCGCCGAGGTCGTTGCCCATGGCCATGTAGCCGAGCTTGAGGTTGAGCGCGGGCGACAGGTTGCGCTCGTAGCTCAGTTCGGTCAGGCGGGTGTAGAGACCGCCGTAGTTTTCCTGGATCGGCAGGCGGTTGCCTACCAGGTCGTCTGAAGCGCTGTTGCCACGGCGGTCGTTGATAGTCAGCTGGACCTTGCCGCCGTTGTCCAGGCCGTACAGCTTCGACAGGTCGAACTGCACGCCCAGCTTGAGGTTCTGCGAGTAGCGGGCCGAACGGTGCAGGCCACCATGGGCGTTGTAGGCGGTCTCGCCGCTGTAGTCGCCGGTGAAGGTGATGCCGTCTGCCGCGAGCTGGTGGCGCAGGCCGCCCCAGTCGCCGGTCAGGGTATTGTCGGCGGCGAATGCAGCAGTGCTGGCGAGGGCAAGAAGCAGGGTGGGCGTGAGGCGTGAAACGGATGACATTGCGGAGTCTCGGGTTGTCTGAAAGGGCCTCATCGCCGGCAAGCCGGCTTCCACACTGAGTGCATGGACCCTGTGGGAGCCGGCTTGCCGGCGATGCAGGCGACGCGATTACGGCAGGGCGTACGCCATCACGTAGTCGCCACGGTCGGTCGACTGGCGCGCGCCGCCGGCGGTGACCACCACATACTGCTTGCCGGTTTTCGGCGACACATAGGTCATCGGGCCGCCCTGGCTGCCGACCGGCAGGCGGGCCTTCCAGATCTCGTTGCCGTTGCCGCTGTCGTAGGCGCGCAGGTAGAAGTCCTGGGTGCCGGCGATGAACACCAGGCCGCCCTGGGTGGACAGGGTGCCGCCCAGGGTCGGCAGGCCGATCTTGATCGGCAGGTGCATGCGGATGCCCAGAGGGCCGGTGTCCTCGACGGTGCCGACCGGCACCTGCCAGGCGATCTGCCGGGTCTTCATGTCGATGGCGGTGAGGGTGCCGAACGGCGGCGCCTGGCACGGAATACCGGCCACCGACAGGAAGCGGTTCTTGTTCACCGCGTACGGCGTGCCCTTGAGCGGCACCGCGCCCATGCCGGTGTTCAGCGCCTCGCCGCCGCCTGCCGCCGCGCCCTGGTTCTGCGACGGGATCATCTGGATCCACAGGCCCAGGCGCATGTCGTTGACGAAGATGAAGCCATGCACCGGGTCGGTAGAAATGCTGCCCCAGTTCATGCCGCCCAGCGAGCCGGGGAAGCTCAGCGACAGGTCGGTGCCCGGCGCGGTGTACAGGCCGTCGTAGCGCATCTTCTTGAAGTCGATGCGGCACAGCAGTTGGTCGTACGGGGTGGCGCCCCACATGTCCGATTCGGTCAGGGTCTGCGCGCCGATCTGCGGCATGCCCACCGACTTTGGCTGGGTCGGCGAGTACGGCTCGTTAGGGATGTTGCCCGGCTTGACCGGGACTTCGTCGACCTGGGTCAGCGGCTTGCCTGTGGCGCGGTCGAGCACGTAGATCTGCCCGGCCTTGGTGCCGATCACCACGGCGGGCACGGTGCTGCCGTCGTCTTTGGTGAAGTCGATCAGGCTCGGCTGCATTGGCAGGTCGAAGTCCCAGAGATCGTTATGCACGGTCTGGTACACCCACTTTTGGTTGCCCGTGGTGGCGTCCAGGGCCAGCACCGAGGCGCCGTAGGTGTGGTCAAGCTTGTTGCGCTCGACACCGTAGATATCGGTGGACGAGGAACCCATCGGCAGGAACAGGGTGTTCATCGCCGGGTCGTACGACATCGGCGCCCAGCTGTTGGGGGTGCTGCGCACGTAGGTCCGGTCGCCTTGCGGGGCTTCGCGGTCCTGCGGGTTGCCCGGGTCGAAGGCCCAGCGCTGGGCACCGGTGATCACATCGAAGCCACGGATCACGCCGCCGGGCATGTCGGTCTGTACGTTGTCGGCGACGCGGCCGCCGACCACCACGGTAGTGCCGGCCATCAGCGGTGCCGAGGACAGCTGGTAGTACGAGTCCGGTACGTTGCCCAGGCCGGCCTTGAGGTCGACCTGGCCGTTGTCGCCGAAGCCTTCGCAGAATGCGCCGGTGTCGGCATCGACCGCGATCAGGCGGGCATCGATGGTGTTGGTCAGCAGGCGGCGCTGGCAGTTGGCGCCGGCCGGCACGCTGCTCACGCTGACCGGCGTGCTGTCAGGCTGGGTCGGCTGGGCGATCGGCGCGCTGGCGTCGAAGTAGGCCAGGCCGCGGCAGCGCTGCCAGACCTTGGACTGGGCGTTGATGGCGTTCTTCCACAGTTCCTTGCCGGTGTCGGCGTCGAGGGCGATCAGGTTGTTGTGCGGGGTGCAGATGAACACCTTGTCGCCTACCTGCAGTGGGGTGAGCTGGTCTTCGGCGCCGTTGCCGTCGCTGAGGGCGACGTCACCGGTGTGGTAGGTCCAGGCCACCTTGAGCTGGTCGACGTTGCCTCGGTTGATCTGGTCCAGCGCGGCGAAGCGGCTGCCGCCCTCGGTGTTGCCGTAGTGGGCCCAGTCCTTCTGCTGCTGGCCAGGTTCCACCGGCGTCTGGCCTGGGCCCTTGCCGGTGGGGGCGACGCTGGGATGGGCGACGAACATGTTGCCGGCGGCGATCACCAGCGCCACGCCCAGCAGGCCGGCGACGCCATAGGCGCCACGCGCCGGGCGTCGGACCAGTTGCGGATACACCAGCGCCACCACCAGGCCGATGGCGGCAAACATGAACAGCCGCGAGAACAACGGCCAGAACGCCAGCTCGGTGTCGGCCACGGCCCAGATCGCGGTGCCGGCGAGGAACAGCGCGTACAGCCAGGCGCCAGCGGGCTTGCGACGGGCGATGAGGATCCCGGCAATGGCCATGGCCAGGCCGCCGACCAGGAAGTACCAGGAACCGCCCAGGCCGGCCAGCTTGACGCCGCCGGCGGCCAGGAGCAGGCCGAGCAGGGCGATGACGACGCCCAGTCCGACCAGGATGAAGGTTGAGGCGCCGGAGGCGCGGGGTGAGTCTTTCATGCCAGGGATCTCGCAGGTGGAATGCGAGAAGTTTAAGCCCTTAGCAAGCTAATTAACAAGTTAGTACATTTTGATTTGTGGCCGATTGTCGCAATTAGAGCAGGCGATTAACCGTCCACGTGGGAGCGGGCTTGCCCCGCGATGAGGCCAGTCGCTACAACCAGGTTGGCTGGGGGACGCCATCGCGGGCCAAGCCCGCTCCCACGCAGCGCGCGCCAAAACCAGAATGAACTCAGGCCTGCAACCCTTCCATCAAACAGCGCAGCGCCCCCTTCACCCGCTCCGCCGCCGCTTGCGGATCGTCTTGGGCAATCACCCACATGCCGCTGTCGCCCATCGCGCCATTGATCAGGTGGGCCATGGCCACGGCGTCGAAGACGCGCAGCCTGCCGGCCTGCTGCAACTCCACCAGCCCTTGGGCCATGGGCCCGATGTAGCTGGCTTCCTCCAGTTCGCGCAGCCGAGGGCCGAGCACCCCGGGGGCGTCTTGCAGCAGGATGCGGCGCAGGGCCGGCTCGTGCAGCAGGTCGTAGTAGTACAGGCAGGTGTCGATATAGCCCTCCCACGGGTCGTCATGCGTGGCGTAGCGGGCATCGATCGCCTGGTTGATCTCCTCGAGCAGGTGCTGCACCACAGCGGTGAACAGCCCAGCCTTGCCGCCAAAATGGTGGTGCAGGGCCCCGCGGGTGAGGTCGGCCTCGGCGCACAGTTCATCCATCACCACGGCGGCAAAGCCCTTTTCGGCGAACTGGTGGCGGGCGACGGCGATCAGCCGTTCGGTGGTGTCCGCGCTCATGGCGGCGCGGCTGCGGCGAGGGGTGGGCATGGAGGGCTCCGGGTAAAAAACGATGGCTGCAAATTAGCATACGTTGCGTATGTCAATAAATAGCATTAGCATACGCGGCGTATGTCAATTGGAGATGGCTACCGTGACTGCCCTCGCTTCACCCAAGAATGTTGCCTGGCTGGGCGAGCTGCCTGGCCTGTTGCGCCTGGCGCTGCCGCTGGTGCTGGGCCTGTCGGCGGCCGAACTGATCAGCCTGACCGATACCGTGCTGCTGGCCTCGCTGGGCACCGTGGTACTGGCCTGTGTCGCGCTGACCAGCAGCGCCGGGCTGATCTTCCATGCCGGGCTGTACGGCATGCTCGCCACCCTCAGCGTGCGCGTCGGCCATGCCCATGGCGCCGACGACCCCGGCGCCGTGGCACGCACGCTGCGTGCCGGGCTGGGTTATGGCCTGCTGGTGGGTATCCTCGGCTGCCTGGCGATGCTGGCCTGCCTGCCCTTGGTGCAATGGTTGGGCGTACCGCTGCCCGACGTGGCGCTGCTGACGCCGTACTGGCAGGCCATGGCGGTATTCCTGATCCCGTACTGCCTGGCGGTGGTGTTCAAGGACGTGCTGGAAGCCATCGGCCGGCCCTGGGTGGGCGTGCTGCTGGTGATGAGCGCGGTGTTGTTCAACATTCCGCTGAGCTATGGGCTGATCCACGGCCATTTCGGCTTGCCGGCGCTGGGCCTGCTGGGGGCGGGTATCGCCAGTGTGATCGCCGAATCGCTGGCGGTGCTGGTGGCCCTGGCTTACTGGCGCCTGGCGCCCTCGCTGGCGAGTTACCGTCAGGCTGCCCAAGGGGCACGATTGACCTGGCGCACGCTGTTGGGCGAGGGTTGGCCGCTGGGCCTGGGGTATCTTGCCGAGGCCGGCGCGGTGGTGATCGCTGCCTGGATGCTCGGCTGGCTGGGCAATGCGGCCCTGGCGGCCAACCAGGTGGTGCAGTCGATCGGCGCGCTGCTGTACATGCTGCCGCTGGGCATGGCGGCGGCGGTCAGCATCCGCATCAGCCAGGCCCAGGGCCGCGGCGAGACGGCACGCATCCGCGCCATCGGCAGCGCCACCTTTGCCAGCGTCACTGCCTGGATGCTGGTGGCCACCGTGCTGCTGGCGCTGTTCGGGCGCTCCATCGCCGAGGCCATGAGCGACGACCCGCAGGTAATCGCCATCGCCGTGCCGATGTTCGTGGTGGTCGCGGCCATGCAGGTGGCCGATGGTCTGCAGTCCACCGCGCTGGGCGCCTTGCGCGGCCTGCAGGACTATCGCTGGCCGGTGGGCGTGACCCTGGTCAGCTACTGGCTGCTGGCGCTGCCACTGAGCTACTGGCTGGCCTTGCACTCCTCGCTGGGCGCGGTGGGCGTCTGGGTCGGCTTCGCCTGCGGCCTGACCGTGGCGGCGGTGCTGCTGCCGTGGCGGTTCTATCGCCTGCAGGCAACGCCCGCCACGGCGGTACTGGCTCAGCCCTGATAGAACACCGCCAGCCATACCGTCGCCACGCCGGGCTCGGTCCATTCCACCCGGTGGCGGCAACCGGGCGGGATGTCCAGATGGTCGCCGGGGCGCAGCACGCGGGTATGTGGCTCGTGCTCCAGGCGCAGCCCGGCGCTGCCGCTGAGCACGACCACCCATTCGCCCTCGGCCTGGTCGTACCAGAACCCCGGCGGGCTGGACTGGCCGCTGGAGACGATACGCTCGATGCGCAGGCCCGGGCGCCGGAGCAGGTCGGTGAACTGCTCGTCGGCGTCGGGCGCGAGCGGCGGCAGGGCGCTGAACAGGTTGTCGGGCATGGGCGTCTCGCGTGGTTGATTCCAGTCGGTGATTGTAGGAAGGTTTTGGCCTTTGCCCCCTGGAAGATTGACGATGGACAAGCTGCTGGCTCTGAAGGTGTTCATGGCCACCGCCGAGGCCGGCGGCTTTTCCGCCGCCGCGCGCAGGCTCGGGGTGGCGACCTCCTCGGTGACCCGCCAGGTCGACGCCCTGGAACTCGAGCTGGGGGCCAGCCTGCTCAACCGCTCGACCCGCCAGGTCAGCCTGACCGAAGCCGGCGCCAGCTACTACCAGCGGGCCCGCGAGATTCTCGAGGCCCTGGCCGAGGCCGACGCCAGTGTCGCCGACCGCGGCGAAGAGCCGGTCGGCGTGTTGCGCCTGTGCCTGCCGGTGGAGTTCGGTCGCCGGGTCATCGCTCCGCACCTGGGCGCGTTCCTCGCCCGTTACCCGGCACTGGAGCTGGACATCGACCTGAGTGACCGCTTTGACGACCTGCTCGATGGCCGCTACGACCTGAGCATCCGCCTTGGCGAGCCGGCGCCCAGTGATGAACTGGTGTGTCGCCCGCTGGGGCGCTTCGAGCGCTGGTTGGTGGCCAGCCCGGCATACCTGCGCCAGCAGCCGGTGCTCAGCGAGCCGCAGCAACTGGCCGTGTGCGCCTGCCTGCGTTTTCGCTACGGCCAATCGGCGCGGCCGTGGCGGCTAAGCCTGGGCGAGCAGCGCCTGGAACTGGACGTCAGCGGCCCGTTGCGCAGCGCCAACGCCGACCTCTTGCGTGAGGCGGCCATTGCCGGCAGCGGCGTGGCGCTGCTGGCCGACTGGCTGGTGCGCGAGGATGTCGAGGCCGGGCGCCTGCAGCGGCTGTTCGCCGACTGGACGGTGAGCCCGGGGGCGGCCAGCGCCAGCATCAACGCCCTGTACCTGCCCAACCACCGTGGCTCGCGCCGGGTGATGGCGTTCGTCGCCTTCTGCGAGGGGCTTCTGGCCGGCTGAGGCGTTGCGCGCCGCGCAAAGGCCCGTTGCGCGGGCGATGGATTCTCGCCGGGGCGGATGTCCGTCACCCTTCGCGCACATCCTTTCGCAAGCCGAGGTACCCTCGAATGAATCCCTCCCTCGCCGTCGCCCAGGCAACGGCCCCGGGCCTGAGCCGGGCCCTGGTGACGCTGCTGGCGTTCTGCTGCGGCGCCATCGTCGCCAACATCTACTACGCCCAGCCCATCGTCGGCCTGATCGCGCCGGACCTGGGGCTGTCCACCGAGCGGGCCAGCCTGATCGTGTCCCTGACCCAGATCGGCTATGCCCTGGGCTTGTTGTTCCTGGTGCCGCTGGCCGACCTGCTGGAGAACCGCCGGCTGATGATCGCCACGGCGGTGCTGGCCACCGGCAGCCTGTTGCTGGCCGGCACCAGTGGTCACGGGCAGGGCGAGGTGTTCCTGCTGTACGCGCTGCTGATCGGCTTCAGCTCGGTGGCGGTGCAGATGCTGATACCACTGGCGGCGCACCTGGCGCCGGAGCGCGAGCGTGGCCGGGTGGTCGGCAACATCATGGGTGGGTTGCTGCTGGGCATCCTGCTGGCGCGGCCGCTGGCGAGCCTGGTGGCCGATCACTTCGGCTGGCGCGCGGTGTTTGTCGGCGCCGCCGGGGTGATGGTGGCGATCATCCTGCTGCTGGCGTTGACCTTGCCGCGCCGGCTGCCGGAGCACAAGGCCAGTTATGCTGGGCTGATGGCTTCGTTGCTGGTGCTGTTGCGCCGCCATCCGGTGTTGCGCCAGCGGGCGCTGTACCAGGCGCTGATGTTCGCCGCCTTCAGCCTGTACTGGACGGCGGTGCCGCTGGCGCTGGCTGGCGAGCACGGCCTGTCGCAGAGCCAGATCGCGCTGTTCGCCCTGGTGGGCGCGGTGGGCGCGGTGGCGGCGCCGCTGGCCGGGCGCCTGGCCGATGCCGGGCATGCGCGACGCGCTTCGCTGCTGGCGATGGCCCTGGCGCCACTGGCGTTACTGCTGGGCCTGAGCGCACCGGGCGCCAGCGTGATAGGCCTGGGGTTGACCGGGGTGCTGCTGGATTTCGCCGTGCAGATGAACATGGTCATCGGCCAGCGTGAGGTGTACGCGCTGAATCCGGCCAGCCGTGGCCGGCTCAATGCCCTCTACATGACCAGCATCTTCCTCGGTGGGGCGCTGGGCTCGGCGCTGGCCAGCGGGGTGTACGCGCAGTACGGCTGGAGCGGCGTGGCGTTGCTGGGGGCGGGATTGCCGGCGGTTGCGCTGGGGGTGTTCCTGGTTGTTTCCCGGCGATGATCCCCGGGGCTTCTATCGTCCCAGCGGCAGGGCCACGCCGATCAGTGCGAACAGGCTCCCGCAACAGCGATTGAACCACCGGCCACCCTTGGCCAGCCACGGGCGGATGCGAAACGCCAGACGTGCCAGCAGGTACTCCACCAGGCATTCGACACTGGCGAAGGTCGCCGCCATCACCACGAACTGCACCAGCAGGCCACGCTGCGGGTCGATGAACTGGGGCAGGAACGCGCCATAGAACAGCAGCACCTTGGGGTTGGCCACAGCCGAAAGGCAGCCCTGGCGGAACAACCCGGCATTGCTCAGCGCCACACCGCCGCGCGGTTGTTCCAAGTGCAGCGCCGGTGTGCGCCACAGCTGGATCCCAAGCCAGACCAGGTAGGCCCCGCCGATCCACTTGAGCACCGTCAGCACCGAGGCCGAGGCCTGCAGCAGGGCGCTCAGGCCGAACATGGTCAGGGCGATCAGGAGACTGAAGCCCAGCACGCCGCCAAGGATGGTGAACAGCGTGCGGCGGGCGCCGTACAGCGCGCCATGGGTCAGGGCCAGCAGGCTGTTCGGACCTGGGGTCAGCGACAGTCCGATGCTGGCGAGCAGGTAGATGAGCCAGGTGTCGAGTGCCATGGGGGAGCCTTGTGGAAGTGCAGGGCGCCAGTGTAGGGCAGGGCAGTGGAAATACAGGGTAGTATCTGGTCATAGAATGGTTATATCTGGACATTCCTGAATGACACCCGACCTGCGCCTGCTGATCCTGCCTTTACCGGAGTTCGCCTTGCTGCCGTTCGGCGCGTTCCTCGACAAGCTGCGCTTCTCCGCCGACGACGAGGACTACAGCCGTCAGCGCTATTGCCGTTGGACCGTGCTCGGGCTGGACCGGGAGCCGGTGGTTTCCAGCAGCGCAGCGATTGTCCAGGTCGAGGCAACCCCTGCGCAGATCCGCTGGGGCGACTACGACCACCTGGTGCTGTTCGGCGGGCGCAATGCCAGTGCCACGGCGGCCTTGGCACCGCGCTACAAGGCCCTTTTGAAGCAGGCGAGCAAGGCCGGGGTGAAGCTGGTGTGTGTCGACAACGCGGCCTTCCTGTTGGCGGCCTGCGGCCTGCTGGACGGTCATCAGGTGGTGGTGCACTGGCGCCATGAAGCGGAGTTTCGCCTGGCCTTTCCCCGCGTGCGCCTGTTGACCGGGCAGCTGTTCTGCTTCGACGGTGAGCGCATCACCTGTGCCGGCGGCACGGCGGCCATCGACCTGGCGGTGGAGCTGATCGCCCGCGCCAGTGGCCGTGCCCGGGCGCTGAAGGGCCTGGCCGACATGCTGGTGGACGAAAGCCGGGACAGCCAGCACGCCTTGCGTTCGCTGGAGGCCGGCGCCGGGCAGGCACGCCAGGTGCAGCGGGCCACGGCGCTGATGCGCCATCACCTGGCGACGCAGCTGCCGGTGGAGGTATTGGCGGCAGAACTGGGCATCAGCCGGCGCCAGCTCGACCGCCAGTTCCAGGCTTGTCATGGCATGAGCGCCAAGGCCTGGTGGCAGGAGCTACGCCTGCAGCAGGCGCGCTGGCGCTTGCTCAACTCCAGCCACAGCCTGGCGCAGATCGCCGATGAAGTGGGGATGGGGGATGCCAGCTACCTGGGCAAGTGGGTGCGACGGCGGTTTGGTTGCACGGCGCTGGCGTTACGCAGGTCCGAGCTGGACTCATCGCGGGGCAAGCCCGCTCCCACGCCTTGACCCGCAGCGTGGGAGCGGGCTAGCCCCGCGATGCAGGTTTACTGCGGCGTACCGAACAACCCCGTCCAGTAGATCCCGGCATCGCTCTTCGGATCCACCGCATACGCCGCTCCCAGTTCACGGAAGTCCGGGTTCATCAGCGTGGCGCAGTGCCCTGGGCTGGCCAGCCAGCCATCGACCACCTTGCGCGCGGTGTCGCGCCCGGCGGCGATGTTTTCGCCGATCTGCCGGTACAGGTAGCCGGCCAGCTCAGCCCGGTCGCCCGGAGTACGACCATCGCGGTCGAGATGATCGAAGAAATTCTGGTTGGCCATGGCCCGGGTGTGGTTGGCGGCCACACCCGCCAGGGTGGCGTTCCAGGCCAGCGCGGGGGCGGCGGCGAACGGCTGGCCGCCGCACTGGCGGGGCAGCTGGCGTGCGGCGTTGATCTCCTGCAGCAGCTTCTGGCCTTCGGCCTGCCAGTCGCCCAGGCGGGCACTGAGCAGCGGCCGGGCCAGGACGATGCGCCAGTCTCGGCCCTCCTGGCTGACGCCGATGTCGACGAACTGCGGGTCGAGCACCACTTGGCAGAAGCTCTCCTCGATGGCCTTCATCGCCGCCTGGGCGTCCCGCGGGCCGGACAGGCTGATGGCCTGGACATTGACCATCGGGTAGGCGGCGCGGGTCATGGCCTGCTGCAGGTCGCGGGTGCCTTCGGGCGACAGCGCCAGGCGGGTGTCGCTGTTGAGCGGCGGCAGCTCCAGCGAGGCTTCGCCACCACAGCGCTGGGCTTGGCTGCGGTAGACGTTGATCGTATCGATCAGTTGCGCCTCTTCACCGGTGAAGGCCTGGGCGCTGGTCGCGGCGAGCAGGCCCAGCGTCAGGCCGATGAGGCAGGCAACGGATGGGACGCGCATGTGGATCTCCCTGTAACTGGCAGCGTCTGGATCTGCGCTGCCCATCCTACACAACGGCAAGGCTTTTGGCCTGGCCATGTGCAGCGTGAAAAAGCGGGCCTTGGCAATTGAATGCGGTTGGCAAAAGAGGGAGTAGACCGCCGGTCGGCAAAAAAGTGCGATCGTTGTTGGCGCGCTATTGCTTGAAGGTACGGAAGAAGGTTGTGACCCTGCGGTCAACAGGGAGAACCGGCCGTATCACCGGCACCCTGTTGACCAGCAGGGGGGGCGGCGTGCCTACCAGAGTGCCACCGCGGCAGCTCCAACAACCCGGCCGAACACCGCCAGCGCCGTGTCCACGTCCGCCTCGCTGGTGTAGCGCCCGAGGCTCAGGCGCACGCTGTTGCGCGCCTGGCGCTCGTCGAGGCCGAGGGCCAGCAGCACGTGGGACGCCGCGTTGCTTGCCGAGTTGCAGGCCGAGGTGGTGGACAGCGCCAACTCGCCGGCCAGGGCCAGGCTGTTGAAGCCCTTGGCGTCGATGCACAGGTTGAGGGTGTGGGGAATGCGCTGCACCGCGCAGCCGTTGAGCGTGACCCCAGGCAGGGCCAGCAGACCGTCGCGCAGGCGTCGGGCGAGCTGCTCCAGGCGCTGGTATTCGGCCTCGCCGGGTTGGCCGGCCAACTCGAACGCGCTGCCCATGCCGACGATCTGGTGGGTGGCCAGGGTGCCGGAGCGCAGGCCGCGCTCATGGCCGCCACCGTGCATCTGCGCACGCATGGCCGTGCGGGCGCGGGCGCCGACGTAGAGGGCGCCGATGCCCTTGGGGCCATAGACCTTGTGCGCCGAGAACGACATCAGGTCGACGGCCTGGTGCGCCAGGTCGATGCGGACCTTGCCCACCGCCTGCGCCGCGTCCACATGCAACAGGGCGCCATGGTCGCGGACCAGCTCGCCGATGCGGGCGAAGTCGGTCACGGTGCCCAGTTCGTTGTTCACCGCCATCAGCGACACCAAGCGCGTATCCGGGTGCAGCGCGGCCTGCACGGCTTCGGCCTGGATCAGGCCATGGGCGTCCGGCGCCAGGCGGGTCACCGTCCAGCCCTGGCGCTCCAGTTCGGCGGCGGTGTCGAGGATGGCCTTGTGTTCGAGCTGGCTGGTCAGCAGGTGGCCCGGCTGCGCGAAGGCCTGGGCGATACCCTTGAGTGCCAGGTTGTTGGATTCGGTGGCGCCGGAGGTCCAGACCAGATCATCGGGCTGGGCGCCTACGCGCTCGGCCACCTGGCGGCGGGCCTGCTCGACGGCCTCGCGGGCGGCCTGGCCATGGAAGTGACTGCTGGAGGCGGGGTTGCCGAAGTTGGCTTCGCGGCCCAGGCAGGTGAGCATGGCAGCGATGACCTGGTCATCGACCGGAGTGGTGGCGGCGTAATCGAAGTAGAGCGGGGTGCTGGGCATGATCGCGGGCGGGTCCGTGCGTGGACGCCGCCTGTCGGCATCCATGGACATCATCCTAGGCAATTGCCGATATGAATGTTTTTCCTTTTTCCCGTGCCAGGGCGATACTCGAAAAAAATTCTATGCTTTTTCGCTATGTACTTAGAATATTTTTCTTGCGAGGGTCAGAGCCATTGCCACGGTGCCTGCTTGGTGATCATCACCAGCACGATCAGGAACATGCCGGCAAACCCCGCCACCCCCATCCACAGCCAGGGGCGGTACAGCCGCTGATAGTCTTCACCCAGCGCGGTGTCATGCTTGACGGCCTGGGCAGCAAGGCGCTGCATGCGCGTCTGCAACAGCAGCACCGGCAGCCACAGGGCGCCCACCGTGAAGAAGATCAGCAGCGCGCCCTGCAGCCAGTCGGCGGACCATGGCATGCCGGTCATGCTGACCATGGCGTAGCCGGTCAGCAACTGCAGGACCCCGGCGGGCGTGGTGATCCAAGCATCGAAGCGCACCACCATCCTCGCCACGGCGGCGATCACCCGTGGATCGCGGCTGCGGTTCGCGGCGATCAGGTACAGGTACGAGCCCATGCCAAAACCGAACAGAAACACCGCGGCGATCACATGCAGGTACTTGAGCAGCAGGTAGCTCATCTCAGCCTCGTCCGTGCTGGAAGCTGACGCAGTAGCGCACCTTGTCCGGTTCGCCGATGGCCGCCAGGTACTGCTCGACACTGATCTCGCCGACACAGGGGCGGGCGCCTGGGGCCGGGGCGTAGCCCTCGATCACCCTGGCCATCAGCGCCACCGCCGCGCAGCTGGGGATTTCCGGGCCCTTGTCGTCACTGGCGCTGACCTGTGCCTGCAGGCGCAGTGGTTGGCCCTGCATGTCCAGGCCGCGGACATCCAGGTACATCGCACTCATGCCATCGCCAAAACGCTCGAAATGGCCGCCCAGGCGATGCAGGCGCCGCGCCCAGGGCAGCGGGTCGCGCACCAGGCCGTGCTTGACCAGCAACGCCAGCGCGGCATTGGCCAGGCCGCCGGCCATGAGCCCGGCGCCGGCCTTGAATGCCAGGTCACGGGCGCCGTAGCGCTCGGCGAAGATGTCCATGTCCGGCACATCGACGTTGTTCAACAGGCGCCAGCCCAGGCCGGGCAGGTGACGCAGCTGCAGGCCGAGCCAGCCGTCCACGGCGTGCGGGCGCCCGTCGCGCCACTGGCGGATCGGCCGGCCAGCGTAGGCCAGCACGCCTTCGATGGTGGACAGGCCGGGCATCTTCGCCGAGGAGGAAATACCGTGCTCGATGCGCTCGATGCGGCTGAAGTGATGGCGCTGCTCGTCGAGGATCGCCGACGACAGGCTGGGCACCGAGCTGCAGCCGCTGAGCAGCGCGACATTGGCCGCTCGGGCGCGGGCGTCCAGGCGCTCGATGCCGTTGACGAACACCCGGCAGTCGGAGAGGTCGCAATAGTTGGCGCCCGCCTCGATGCAGGCTTCGGCCACGCTGTAGGACTGGCCCTGGAAGGGGCCGCCGGTGTGGATCACCCAGTCGATGCGCAGCGCGCGCAGGGCGTCGGCAAAGCCGGGAGCCATGGCGTCGCCGCACCAGCGTTCGCTGCCACTAAGCTGTGTGGCCAGTTGGGCAAGGCTGTTGGCGTTACGGCCGGCGATCACCAGTTGCACGGCGGGCATCTGCTGCAGGTGGCGGCAGATGATCCGGCCGAAGTTGCCGTAGGCGCCGATCACCAGGATTCTGCGGGACATGCGGGGGTCCTTGTGCATGTGTCGGGAGGTTCACGCGTTCCCTGTGTAGGAGCGGCCTCGTGTCGCGAAAGGGCCGCGCAGCGGCCCCAGCGATATTTGCATCAACACTGAGATCCTGGGGCTGCCATGCAGCCCTTTCGCGACACGAGGCCGCTCCTACAGGGGTAGTGCAGAGCTGGCGTCAGCCCTCGTAGCCCAGGTTCGGCGCCAGCCAGCGCTCGCTGACGCTGATGTCCTGGCCCTTGCGGGCGCTGTACTGCTCGATCTGGTCCTTGTCCACCTTGCCCACGGCGAAGTACTGCGCCTGCGGGTGGGCGAAGTACCAGCCGCTGACCGCCGCCGCCGGGAACATGGCGAAGTGCTCGGTGAGGAACACGCCGCTCGGACCAGTCTCGCCGATGGCGGTGCCGTCGAGCAGGCGGAACAGGGTTTCCTTCTCGGTGTGGTCCGGGCAGGCCGGGTAGCCAGGTGCCGGGCGGATGCCGCTGTACTGCTCCTTGATCAGCGCCTCGTTGTCCAGGTGCTCGTCCTTGGCATAACCCCAGTGCTCCTTGCGCACCTGCTCGTGCAGCCACTCGGCGCAGGCCTCGGCCAGGCGGTCGGCCAGGGCCTTGACCATGATCGAGCTGTAGTCGTCGCCCTTGTCCTGGTAGGCCTTGGCCACTTCCTCGGCGCCGATGCCGGCGGTGGTGATGAAACCGCCGACATAGTCGGTCACGCCGCTGTCCTTCGGCGCGACGAAGTCGGCCAGGGACCAGTTCGGCTTGCCGTCGGGCTTGATGGTCTGCTGGCGCAGGTGGTGCAGGGTGGCCAGAGTGTCACCGTTGTCGCCGTACACTTCGATGTCGTCGTGTTCGACCTGGTTGGCCGGCCAGAAGCCGAACACCGCGCGGGCGCTGATCAGCTTTTCGTCGATCAGCTTGTCGAGCATCTCGCGGGCGTCCTTGTACAGCGCCGTGGCGGCCTCGCCGACCACTTCGTCGGTGAGGATGCGTGGGAACTTGCCGGCCAGGTCCCAGGAGATGAAGAACGGCGTCCAGTCGATGTACTCGGCCAGGGTGCGCAGGTCGATGTCCTCCAGCACCTTGACGCCGGTGAAGGAGGGCACCGCGGCCTGGTAGGCGGCCCAGTCGTACTGTGGCTTGGCGGCGATGGCCTGGGCGTAGCTCAGGCGCTCTGTGCGGGCACTGCGGTTGGCGGTGCGCTCGCGCACCTCGACGTATTCCTGGCGGGTCTTCTCGACGAAGCCGCTCTTGAGTTCCTTGGACAGCAACTGGGTGGCCACGCCCACCGCGCGCGAGGCGTCGGTGACATAGACCACAGCGTCGTTGGCGTACTTGGGCTCGATCTTCACCGCCGTGTGCGCCTTGGAGGTGGTGGCACCACCGATCATCAGCGGCAGGTGGAAGTCCTGGCGCTGCATCTCGCGGGCGACGTGGACCATCTCGTCCAGCGACGGGGTGATCAGGCCGGACAGACCGATGATGTCGCATTTCTGCTCGCGGGCGGTTTGCAGGATCTTCTCGGCCGGGACCATCACGCCCATGTCGACGATGTCATAGCCGTTGCAACCGAGCACCACGCCGACGATGTTCTTGCCGATGTCATGCACGTCGCCCTTGACCGTGGCCATGAGGATCTTGCCCTTGGCCTCGGGCTTGTCGCCTTTCTCGGCCTCGATGAACGGGATCAGGTGGGCCACGGCCTGCTTCATCACCCGGGCGGATTTCACCACCTGGGGCAGGAACATCTTGCCGGCGCCGAACAGGTCGCCGACCACGTTCATGCCGCTCATCAGCGGGCCTTCGATGACTTCGATCGGGCGCGCCGACTGTTGGCGGCACTCTTCGGTGTCTTCGACGATGTAGGCGGTGATGCCCTTGACCAGCGCATGCTCGAGGCGCTTGTCCACCGGCATCGAGCGCCATTCTTCGTTCTCGACTTCCTTGGTGGCGCCGCCGCCCTTGTAGTCGTCGGCAATCGCCAGCAGGGCGTCGGTGCCGTGCGGGGTGCGGTTGAGCACCACGTCCTCGACCTTCTCGCGCAGGGCGGCGGGGATTTCGTCGTAGATCTCCAGCTGGCCGGCGTTGACGATACCCATGGTCAGGCCGTTCTGGATCGCGTGGTAGAGGAACACCGAGTGGATCGCCTCGCGCACCGGGTTGTTGCCGCGGAACGAGAACGACACGTTGGACACGCCGCCCGAACTCAGGGCATACGGCAGGTGGTCGCGGATGTAGGCGCAGGCCTCGATGAAGTCGACGGCGTAGTTGTTGTGCTCGTCGATGCCGGTGGCGACGGCGAAGATGTTCGGGTCGAAGATGATGTCTTCCGGAGGGAAGCCCACCTCGTTGACCAGGATGTCGTAGCTGCGCTGGCAGATCTCTTTCTTGCGCGCGGCGGTGTCGGCCTGGCCGACCTCATCGAAGGCCATCACCACCACGGCGGCGCCGTAGCGCTTGCACAGGCGGGCGTGGTGCTTGAACTGCTCGACGCCTTCCTTCATCGAGATCGAGTTGACGATGCCCTTGCCCTGAATGCACTTCAGGCCCGCCTCGATCACCTCCCACTTGGAGGAGTCGATCATGATCGGCACCCGGGAGATGTCCGGCTCGCCGGCGATCAGGTTGAGGAAGCGGACCATGGCGGCCTGGGAGTCGAGCATCCCTTCGTCCATGTTGATGTCGATCACCTGGGCCCCGGCCTCGACCTGCTGCAGGGCGACTTCCAGGGCCTCGGTGTAGTTCTCCTCGCGAATCAGCCGGGCGAACTTGGCGGAGCCGGTGATGTTGGTGCGCTCGCCGACGTTGACGAACAGCGACTGGCGATCGATGGTGAACGGCTCCAGGCCCGACAGGCGGCATGCCTTGGGGATGTCCGGAATCGCGCGCGGCTTGTACTTGGCGACCGCCTCGGCGATGGCCTGGATGTGCGGCGGGGTGGTGCCGCAGCAGCCGCCGATGATATTGAGGAAGCCGCTGGCGGCGAACTCCTCGACCACCGCGGCCATTTCCGCCGGGGTCTCGTCGTATTCGCCGAAGGCGTTGGGCAGGCCGGCGTTGGGGTGGGCGGACACATGGGTGTCGGCCTTGGTCGCCAGCTCTTCCAGGTAAGGGCGCAGGTCCTTGGCGCCGAGGGCGCAGTTCAGGCCGACGGAGATCGGCTTGGCGTGGCGTACCGAGTTCCAGAAGGCTTCGGTGGTCTGGCCCGACAGGGTGCGGCCGGAGGCGTCGGTGATGGTGCCGGAAATCATGATCGGCAGTTCGACGTCGTCCTCTTCGAACACCTGCTGCACGGCGAAGATCGCCGCCTTGGCGTTGAGGGTGTCGAAGATGGTCTCGATCAGGATCAGGTCGGCGCCGCCCTCGATCAGGCCACGGGTGGCCTCGATGTAGTTCGCTACCAGTTCGTCGAAGGTGACGTTGCGATAGCCCGGGTCGTTGACGTCGGGGGAGATCGAGCAGGTGCGGCTGGTCGGGCCGAGCACGCCGGCGACGAAGCGTGGCTTGTCCGGGGTCTCGAGGGTCTTGGCGTCGGCCACCTGGCGGGCGACGCGCGCGCCCTCGACGTTGAGCTCATAGACCAGCGCCTCCATGCCGTAGTCGGCCTGGGATATCTGCGTGGCGTTGAAGGTGTTGGTCTCGAGGATATCGGCGCCGGCGTCCAGGTAGGCCTTCTCGATTGCGGCGATGACATCCGGGCGGCTGAGCAGCAGCAAGTCGTTGTTGCCCTTAACATCGCTTGGCCAATCGGCGAAGCGCGTGCCACGATAGTCGTGTTCCTCGAGGCGGTAACTCTGGATCATAGTACCCATGCCGCCGTCGAGGATCAGGATGCGCTCTTTGAGTGCTTTCTGGAGTGCTTGGTAACGAGCGCTGCGGTCGGACATAGGAACTACCTGGTCGGGCGAATATCAGAAGGTGCCGAATAATAACAAAGCTGCACGGATTTTAGGCGTATCGCCCATTTGCATGAATTTCCCTCATGTTGGCGCGGCGCCCCCAACACCTCAGGACCCGCCAGGCACATCGTGATGGCTTTCAAGAACCAGGACATTCGGCACATGTTGCATCGCATACTTGCCAGCGCCTTCGCCCTGCTCCTCAGTGGCGCGGCGTTCGGGCAGGCCCCCCAATCGAGCCCGACGATTTCATACACCCGGGATATCCAACCGATCTTCACCGAGAAGTGCGTGGCCTGCCACGCCTGCAACGATGCAGCCTGCCAACTCAACCTGGGCAGCGCCGAGGGCGCCGAACGCGGCGCTTCCAAGGTGCCGGTCTACCAAGGCGAACGCAGCCAGGCGGTGCCCACCACGCGGCTGTTCTACGATGCCCGCGACGAAGCCGGCTGGCGCAAGCAGGGTTTCTACTCGGTGCTGGACAAGCAGGGCAGCCAGGCGGCGTTGATGGCGCGCATGCTCGAACTGGGCCACAAGACCCCGCTCACGCCCAATGCCAAGCTGCCCGAAGAGATCGTCCTGGGGCTCAACCGCAACAACATGTGCCCGCTGCCCCACGAGTTCGACGCCTACGCCGGCGCCCACCCGAAAGAGGGCATGCCGCTGGCGGTCACCGGCCTGACCGACCAGGAGTATCAGACCCTGCAGCGTTGGTTGGCAGCCGGGGCTCCGGTCGAAAAGACGCCAATCCAGCCCAGCGCGGTCGAGGCGAAGCAGATCGCCGACTGGGAAGAGCTGCTCAACCGCCCGGGCTCTACCGAGGCGCTGGTCGGCCGCTGGCTGTACGAGCACCTGTTCCTCGCGCACATCCACTTCGTCGGCGGTGAGCCCGGACACTTCTTCCAATGGGTGCGCTCGCGCACGCCGAGCGGCCAGCCGGTGGACCTGATCGCCACCCGCCGGCCCAACGACCCGCCGGGCACCGATTTCTACTACCGGCTGATTCCGGTGCAGGGCGTGATCGTCCACAAGACCCACATCACTTACCCGATGGGGCCGCAGAAGCTCAAGCGGGTCAAGCAGCTGTTCTACAGCGGCGACTGGCATGCCTCGTCGCTGCCCGGCTATGGCCCGCGCCACCGCGCCAACCCGTTCGAGACCTTCGAGGCGATCCCGGCGGTGGCCCGCTACCAGTTCATGCTGGACAACGCCGAGTACTTCGTCCGCACCTTCATTCGCGGCCCGGTGTGCCGCGGGCAGATCGCCACCGACGTGATCCGCGACAACTTCTGGGCGCTGTTCCAGGAGCCGGCCCACGACCTGTACATCACCGACGCCAAGTACCGGGGCGAGGCCACGCCGTTGCTTGCGATGCCCGGGCAGATCGATGACGTTGGCAGCGTGCTGAGCCTGTGGCACGCCTACCGCGACAAGCGCAACGAGTACGAGGCGCTGCGTCGTGAAGCCTATGCCGAGCAGCCGGCGCCAAGCTGGTCGACCCTGTGGGCCGGCAACGACAACGCACTGCTGAGCATTTTCCGCCACTTCGACAGCGCCTCGGTGACCAAGGGCCTGATCGGTGACGTGCCGCTGACCATGTGGCTGTTCGACTACCCGCTGTTCGAGCGCACCTACTATCAGCTGGCGGTGAACTTCGATGTGTTCGGCAATGTCTCGCACCAGTTGCAGACACGGCTGTACTTCGACCTGATCCGCAACGGCGCCGAGATCAACTTCCTGCGCCTGATGCCTGCGGGCAAGCGTGGCGAGATCCTCGGCGACTGGTACCAGAACAGCGGCAAGGTGAAGATGTGGATGGACTACGAGGACATCGACACCAGCACTCCGAGCGCGCTGAAATTGGACAAGCACGATCCCAAACGCGACTTCGGCCTCAAGCTGCTGCAACGCACCGGCAGCCTGAACGCCGCGCCGGATCCGATCAACCGCTGCCAGGGCGCCTATTGCTCGCGGTCCGGCCTGCCCACGGAGTTCCGTGACGCCGAGCAGTCGCTGAGCCGCCTGGTGTCGCGCCCGGCGGCAGGGCTCAAGGTGATCGGGCAACTGCCCGAGGCGACCATGCTGCGCATCGAAGGGCAGGGCGGCCAGCGCCAGGTCTACAGCCTGCTGCGCAATCGCGCGCACAGCAACGTGGCGTTCCTGCTTGGCGAGGCCTACCGTTACCAGCCGGGGCTGGACACGTTGACCCTGTACCCGGGCGTGCTCAGCAGCTATCCCAACTTCATCTTCAACATCCCGGTGGCCGATGTGCCGGAGTTCGTCGAGGACATGGAGGCGGCGCGGGACGACACGGCGAAGTTCGAGCGCATCGTCATGCGCTGGGGCGTTCGCCGCAGCCACCCCGAGTTCTGGCGCTACTTCCATGACCTGAACAGCTACATCAAGGAAACCGAGCCGGTAGAGGCCGGCGTGCTGGACATGAACCGCTACGAGAACCTCTGATCGGTTGGCCTGATCTTTTCGGCACCCATGCGGTCGGAATCGATGGGTAGGCCCTGGCGCTGCTTTGCAGCCCATCGCCGGCAAGCCGGCTCCCACAGACGTGCGCTATCCCAGTGGGAGCCGACTTGCCGGCGAAACGAGCGCGAAGCGCTCGCCGGGCCTCAATGCATCGACGATCGCAGGGTTTTTCATGCTGTACTCGCTTCAGGCTCTCCGGGCATTCGCCGCCTGGGTGGTGGTCTGCCACCACTTCATGCAGATCTTCTTCGACTTCAACGCTACCGGCCCTGTCGGCCAACTGCTCGCCGATCGCGGCGCGGTAGGGGTGGACATTTTCTTCGTCATCAGCGGCCTGGTGATCTACCTTTCGACCCGCGACAAGGACATCGCGCCCGCGCAGTTCCTGCTCAATCGCGTCCTGCGCATCGTGCCTGCCTACTGGTTCTACACCCTGCTGATGGCCGCGCTGATGCTGGTCGCCAGCCGCTGGATGCCGCACCAGGTGTTCGAATGGCAGCACCTGCTGCTGTCGCTGCTGTTCATCCCGGCGGAGAATCCGGGCGGCTACGGCCTGTACCCGACCCTCAACGTCGGCTGGACGCTGAACTTCGAGATGTTCTTCTACCTGCTGTTCGGCCTGGCGTTCCTGGTGCGCCAGCGCCATCACCTGCTGCTGGTGACGGGGGCGCTGCTGCTGGTCAGCGAGGTGCTGGCCCGCCTCGGCGTGCTCAGCCGCTTCTACAGCAACGACATCGTCTACGAGTTCCTGCTGGGCATCGGCCTGGGCGTGCTGTACCGCCGCGGGCTGATTCGCCAGGGCCTGTGGCTGCCATTGGGGCTGCTGGGTGTGGCGGGGTATGCGCTGTATCACCTGGACGCCTCGCAACGCCTGTTGCACTGGGGCCTGCCCAGCGCCCTGGTGGTACTGGCGTTCATCGCCCTGGAGCGCTACTTCAAGGGCAACCGAGTGCTCAAGGCGCTGGGCGATTGCTCCTATTCGGTGTACCTGGTGCATGTGCTGGTGCTGTACGGCGGGCTATTCGCCAGCGAACACCTGTACTTGAACCCGTACCTGGTATTCGCCTTGTGCGTACCGTCAATCGGACTAATGTCGTGGCTTAGTTACCACTGGCTGGAGCGTGGCCTGTACGGGCGGCTCAAGGCCGGATTCGCGGGGCGTGGCGCCGTGGAGCCTGCGCTGGTGCTATCCCGAGTCAAATACTAGGACTTTGTTCGAGGGCCGGGTTGGCGTACACTGCCGGCAAGTCTGTGAGGAACTTCCATGAGCGCTATAACCATTACCGACGCCGCCCATGATTACCTGGCCGATCTGCTCTCCAAGCAGAACACGCCTGGCATCGGCATCCGTATCTTCATCACCCAGCCGGGCACCACCTACGCCGAGACCTGCATCGCCTACTGCAAGCCAGGCGAGGAGAAGCCCGACGACCAGCCGGTGGGCCTGAAGAGCTTCACCGCCTACCTCGACGCGGTCAGCGTGCCGTTCCTCGAGGACGCGCTGGTCGATTACGCCACCGACCGCATGGGCGGCCAGCTGACCATCAAGGCGCCGAACGCCAAGGTGCCGATGGTCAACGAAGACAGCCCGATCAACGAGCGTATCAACTACTACCTGCAGACCGAGATCAACCCCGGCCTGGCCAGCCACGGCGGCGCCGTGAGCCTGGTGGACGTGGTCGACGACGGCATCGCCGTGCTGCAGTTCGGCGGTGGCTGCCAGGGCTGCGGCCAGGCCGACGTGACGTTGAAGGAAGGCATCGAGCGCACCCTGCTCGAGCGCATTCCGGAGCTCAAGGGCGTACGTGACGTGACCGACCACAGCCAGAAGGAAAACGCCTACTACTAAGGCGTCTTTCCAATCGCGGGGCAAGCCCGCTCCCACGCCTAGGGCATACCTGGGGCACAGCGTGGGAGCGGGCTTGCCCCGCGATGCTTTTCAGGTGTGTGCATTGACCCCTAGCAACAAAGTGTTACGGATTCAACCCCTGCGACAACCGGTCGCGCCCCGTAAACAAAGGGCTGCAGCCCGATTGGTCGGATGTCGGGTGGATGGTGCGGGGGGAGCGTGACAGAATGCCCCGGTTTTCTGGCCGGCCCATCCCAGGGGTCGGCACCTTCCCTGTAAAGGATGGTTCCATGAATGATCTGTTGACCCGGCGCGCGGTTGTCGCCGGGATGGGCGTACTGGGGCTTGGCCTGCTGGCGGGTTGCAACCCGGCCCGGGGTCTGGATTTCAAGTACGGCAAGAACATGAGCAACGAGATCCTAGGGCGCAAATTCAAGCTCAAGGACACTCAAGGCAACGAGCGCACCCTGTCGAGCTTCTACGGCTCGATGCCGATGATCTTCTTCGGCTTCACCCAGTGCCCGGCGGTCTGCCCGACCGCGCTGGCGCGGATCGTCCAGATCAGGAAGATCCTCAGGGGCCGTGACCGCGAGCTGTTCCAGCCGGTATTCATCACCCTGGACCCGGAGCGCGACACCCCCGAGGTGCTCGACGCCTACGCCAAGGCCTTCGACCCGTCGATCGTCGCCCTGACCGGCACCCCCGAGGAAATCGCCGAGGTGGCCCGCGAGTTCAAGGTGTTCTACGAAAAGGTCCCGGCCGGCGACACCTATACCATCTCTCACTCATCCACCAGCTACGTCTACGATACGCGTGGCACCCTGCGCCTGAGCCTGGGCCATTCCCTGAATGCCAAGGAATGCGCCGAAGATCTGGTCACCCTGATGGAGATCTGCTGAATGTCGATGCAACCGATCAAACGCGGCCTGGCCGCCCTGGCCCTGCTGGGCATGGCCCTGCCGGCTTTCGCCCAGACCACCGTGAGCGACGCCTGGGTCCGCGCCAGCGTGCCGCACCAGCAGTCGACCGGCGCCTTCATGACCCTGACCGCCAGCAGCGACAGCAAGCTGGTGAGCGTCGCCTCGCCCGTGGCCAAGACCGTGCAGGTGCACGAGATGACCATGAACGGCGATGTGATGGGCATGCGTGAAGTGAAGGCGGTCGATCTGCCGGCGGGCAAGGCGGTGAAGTTGGACCCGAACGGCTACCACGTGATGCTGATGGGCCTGAACCAGCAGGTGAAGGAAGGCGAGCAGGTGCCGCTGACCCTGACCATCGAGGATGCCAAGGGCGCCAAGGAAACCCTGCAGGTGCAGGCGCCGGTGCGTGCGCTCAACGCCGAGGCTGGCGGCGGGCATGACCATATGCACATGAACCACTGATACAGCCACCATCTCGGGTCAAGCCCGCTTCCACGCGATCGGTGGGAGCGGGCTTGACCCGCGATGGTTTTCGGCGGTCAGCTACGAAAACGTGGCAGCGGCCGCTCGATGTTCAGCGAAGTCAGGGTCTTGCGCACTTGCGCATCCTCGGCCTCCAGCGCCTTCAGGCTGGCGCGGATCTTCCCGGCGGCAGGCACATCGCCCTGGCGGTCGATCCAGTCGGCGATCTCCTTGCAGGCACTGCTCAGGCAGGCCTGGCGCTGGCTCATCAGCGACAGGAGCGTGGTGATTTCTCGTTCGGACATGACGCGATCCTCCATTCAGCCCCTTGAGTGTAGCAGCGCCCGGCCAGGCTGCTCGTAGCCGATGGCCAGTGCCCAGGCCGCCATCGCACAGACAAACAGCGTCCCCCCCATAGCCTGGCAAGCACCCGCCAGCAGCAGTCCCGCTCCGATCTGCAGGTAGTAGAACAAGCCGAACAACGCACCCGCCGTGCCACGGCAGTCGGCGTAGTCGACCAGCGCCGAGCCCAGCACCAGCGGAATCGCCATGGCGAAGGCGAACATCACCAAGGCCATGGCCAGCACCGTCCACAGGCTGTCGCCCAGCCCCAACAGTGCCAGCGCCGCCAGCAGGTCGAGCAGGCACGCCAGGCGCATCAGGCACGCCATGGCCACCCCGCGTTGCAGCAACCATGCATTGAGGCGCGCGCCCAGCAGCGAGCCGAGCGCCAGCGCCGCGCCGGAGTAGCCCATCCACGGGCTGGCACCGAGGCGCTCGAAAACAAACGGCGCCAAGCTGTACCAACTGAACACACTGATGTTGAACACCGCCACCAGGGCGCTGGCCAACAGCACACGACGGTCACGCAGCAGGCGCCGCAGCACCTGACCGAACGCGGGCGTTGCCTGCGTGGCGGGGCGTGTCTCGGGCAGGCCACGCCAGCTCCAGGCGAGCAGCAGCGCGGCCATCAGCAACTGGCTGGCGAGTACGCCGTGATAGCCGAACAGCCGGTCCAGCCAGGCACCGCTGACCAGCCCCAGCGCCGGGCTGAGCGCCAGGCATACGCCGATCAGCGAGAACACCCGGGCCAGATCAGGGCCGGCATGGCGATCGCGCAGGACGGTCTGGGTCACCACGGAGCCCACCGCTGCGGCGAACGCCGCCACGATCCGCGCCAGCAGCAGTTGGCTGAAGTCGGTCGCCAGCAGCGCTGCCAGTGCTGCACCAGCGTAGAGCAGTAGCCCGGCAAGCATGGTCGGGCGCCGCCCCCACAGGTCGCAGGCACGCCCCCAGGCCAGCACCCCGGCGGCAAAGGCGACAAAATACAGCGACAGGGTCAGCGAAGCTTGGGCAGGGCTGACGGCGAATGCTTCGGCCAAGGAGACCAGGGCAGGGCTGTAGAGGGTTTCGGCAACCTGAGGAAACATCAGCAGGGCGGTGGCCAGGGCCAACCAGGAACGGGAAAGCATGGGAGTGAACGCCTTGCAGCACAAACGAATGGTCATGGTAGGGACGTTGTGCCGTGGGCTATTATCGCGACTCTGCTGATCTATCGTTGAAATCGGACAATTACTGCCATGGCCTGGTTAGCCCCCGACGCCCACTTCGATCCCGATGCATTCGATGCGTCGGTAGTGGGCATCTGCTCGGCCCTGGGCGACCACGACTCCGGGCGCCACCGGCATGGCCGCGGACAGCTGCTGTTCACCCGTCAGGGCTGCGTGCGTATCCAGACGCCCGGGCGCCTGTGCCTGTTGCCGCCGACCCAGGCAGCGTGGATTCCGGCAGGGCTGGAGCACCGCGCGCGCATGCGCGAAACGGTGGACTATCGCTCGCTCTACTTCAGCACCGCGCTCAGCGTGGGGCTGCCCGACGAGGTGACGATCATCAGCGTCAACCCGATGCTGCGCGAACTGCTCGAACGCATCGCCCAGGCGCCGTTCGACACGGCCTGGGACCAAGGCGACCAAACGCATTTGCTGGCGCTGTGTCTGGGTGAGTTGCGCCTTGCACCTCACCAACCGATGTTCCTGCCATTGCCTGGCGATAGGCGCCTGGCCGGGTTGGTCGAGCGACTCGAGCGCCTGCCGCCGGCGTTGGGTGAACTGGCGCAACAAGTCGGTGCCAGCGAGAAGACCATCAGCCGCCTGCTGCGCCGGGACACTGGCATGTCCTATCAGCAATGGCGCCAGCAGTGGCGGCTGTTGCGTGCGCTGGAGCAGCTGGCATTGCAGCGGCCACTGGGCGCTATCGCCGACGACCTGGGGTTCGCCAGCGACAGTGCGTTCATTGCCTTCTTCCGCGGCATGACCGGCACCACGCCAGGGGCCTGGAACCGTGGCGCGGCTACAGGCCCAGACAGGCCTGGCGATAGGCCCCCGGCGTAACGCCATAGGCCTGCTTGAACTGGCGGCTGAGGTGGCTCTGGTCGGCGAAGCCCAGGGTCACGGCGACCTCCAGTGCCGGCAGGCCGCTGCGCAGCAGCTCGCGGGCGCGGGCCAGGCGGCGCTGCTTGAGCCAGGCGTGGGGCGGCAGGCCGGTGGCCTGGCGGAACACCCGGGCGAAGTGGAACGGCGACAGGTTCACCGCCGCCGCCAGGGCTTCCAGCGAGGGCGGCTCGGCCAGTTGGCTCTCCAGCAGCTCGCGGGCACGAGCCACGGCCAGTGGCTCGTTGCCGGGGGCGGCGGGTTCGGCGCAGTGGCCATGGCGTTGCACCAGCGCCAGTACCGCCTGGCGCCAGGCGGTCTGCTGCTCCAGGGCGCTGGCGCAGGACTCGGACAGCTTGTGCAGCTGGCTGAAGGCGGCGGCCAGGGCCGGGTCCTGGATCACGCTGTCCTTGAACCGGGGCAGGCCGTGGCGGCCAAGCTCCAGTTCGTCGAGCACGCCGCTGACCCGCTCGTGCTCAGGGTAGAAGCCACGGTAGCGCCAGCCGGCCTCGTGGGCGGTGGCGCCGGTGTGCAGTTCGTCGGGATTGATCAGCACCATGCTGCCCACCGGCGCCAAATGCTCGCTGCCGCGGTGCCAGAAACGCTGAGCGCCGGACTCGATCACGGTGAACACGTAGCCTTCGTGCACATGTGGGGCGAAGCGCTGCTGGATGTAGCGGGCGTGCAGCATCTCGACGTCGCCGAGGGCGGGCGCCTGCCACAGGTGGGCCTGTTCGCGCAGGGGCGTGCTCATGCCAGCCAGCTGCGCAGAAGGAAGAAGATCAGCATGCTCGCCAGCATGCTCAGCAATACGCTGCGGGTCAACAGCACCAGGGCGATCGCCACCACCGAGCCGAGCAGGTAAGGGTTGAGCGGGCTCAACTCAAGCTGGTGGCCGGGCAGGAAGATGATCGGCCCGCAGATTGCGGTGAGCATGCCGGGCACGGCGAAGCCGAGGAACTGCCGCGCGTTGGAGCTCAGGCGCAGCGGCAGGCGTGGTTCGAGGAAGGCGTAGCGGTTGAGAAACACCACCGCGCCCATGGCGACGATCAGCAGCCAGATCATGAGCGGCCTCCGGAGAATTTCTGGCAGACGAACCCGGCGGCCATGCCCAGCAGGCCGGCTGCCACCAGGGCAGTTTCCCAGTGCCAGTAGCTGAACAGCACCGAGCAGAACAGCGACACCGCCACGCACACCACGGTCGGCAGGTTGCGCACCAGCGGCGCGATCAGCGCAACGAAGGTGGCGACGATGGAGAAGTCCAGGCCCAGCTGGTCCAGATGTGGAATGTTCTGGCCGAGGATGATGCCGGCGAGGGTGAACAGGTTCCAGGCCACGTAGAAGGTCAGGCCGACCCCAAGGGCGTACCAGCGGTTGAACTGCTGCTGGTCGTGGTGGCTGGTCAGGGCGAAGAACTCGTCGGTGAGCAGAAAGCCCAGGCCCAGGCGCCAGCGGGTCGGCAAGCCGGACATCACCGGGCGCATGGACAGCCCGTAGAGCAGGTGCTGCGAGGTCAGCAGCAGGGTGGTGAGCAGGATCGACAGCAGGTTGGCGCCGCCCTTGAGCATGCCGATGGCCACCAGTTGCGCGGCACCGGCGAAGACAATGGCCGACAGGCCCTGGCCTTGCCAGGCGCTGAGGTTGGCTTCGATGGCCATGGAGCCGGCCAGCAGGCCCCAGGGCGCGACGGCCAGGGACAGCGGCAGGATGGCGATGGCGCCATGGAGAAAGGCGTGGCGGGCGAGCGGAGGGCTGGACATGGGAACGACAACGAATCGACAGGGCAGGCCAGCATGACAGACAGCTCCGAGGGTGGCTTGAACGATCTTGCTTTGTTGTCGCCGCTCCCCAAGCTTTGCGCAATCCCTGTATGAGACCGCGGTTGTGGCTTCAGCGCAGCTCGACCTGCGCGCACAGCCCGCCTTCGGCGCGGTTGCGCAAGGTCAGGCTGCCGCCCATGGCCTGGGTCAGTTGCTGGGCGATCGCCAGCCCCAGTCCGGTGCCGCCAGTGCTGCGGTTGCGCGAGCCTTCGACCCGGTAGAACGGTTTTAGCACGTCGTCGAGCTCCGCCTCGGGAATCCCCGGGCCATCATCGAGCACACGGATCAATGTCACGCCGTTCTCGCAGCCCACCTCGAGCTGCGCGGCGCCGGCGAACTTGAGGGCATTGTCCACCAGGTTAACCAGTACCCGGCGCAGGGCATGGGGGCGGGTTTGCAGGGTAGCCTGGGCGCTGCCGTGGCGGTCCACCCGGGCGCCGCTGTCCTGGTAGTCGAACACCAGGCTGTCGAGGAAGGCGTCGAGGTTGACCCGGCATGGCGCCTCGGTGCCGCTGTCCATGCTGCGGGCATAGGCCACGCCTTCGCGCACCAGGTGCTCCATGGCGTCCAGGTCGTGCGCCAGCTTGTCCTTCTCGTGGCCGTCGTCCATCTGCTCGACGCGCAGCTTCATGCGCGTGATCGGCGTCTGCAGGTCATGGGAGATGGCAGCGAGCAGCTGCATGCGTTCCTTGAGGTAGGCGCCGATGCGCGCCTGCAGCGCGTTGAAGGCCACGGCGGCGTAGCGCACCTCGCGCGGGCCGCTTTCGTCCAACTGCGGGCCGGGGCTGTTCGGATCGAGGTTGTCCACCGCCTGGACCAGGCGGGTCAGCGGGCCGATGGCCAGGCGCACCGCCAGCCAGGTACAGGCCAGCAGCACCGCCAGCTGGATCAGCAGCACCACCGGCAGCCAGGTGGCCACCGGTACCGGGGCGGGGGTGACGTCGATGGTCAGCGGCGCGCCGTCGGCCAGGCGCAGGTGGGCCTGGAAGTGCGCGTTGGGGCCGGGAATCTCCTGGAAGGTCAGGGCGTAGCGGTCGCCGATGGCCTTGACGATGGATTCGGCGGCCATGGGTGGGTCGGCGCTGGGCATGGCTTCGCCGGGCAGGCCGCCGTCCAGGCGGTAGCGGTAGGTGCGCCGCTCCAGGCGCGACAGCCAGGCCGGCCGTTCGGCGGCGGGCAGGCGGTCGAGGATGGCCACCGAGGTCGAGACGTCCAGCTCCAGGTTGCTGAGCATCATCGAGCGGCTGCTGATAAAACGTTCGTAGGCTTGCAGGCTGAACGACAGGCCGTAGGCCAGCACCAGCCCGGTGAAGAAGATCAGGGCCAGGCGCGAGGCCAGGGTGCGCGGCCATTTCATGCCGGCGACTCCAGCAGCTGTACCTGCAGCGAGAACACGTAGCCCTCGCTGCGCACGGTCTTGATGCAGGTGGGTTCGCGGGCGTCGTCACCCAGGCGCTGGCGCAGGCGGCTGACCAGCAGGTCGATGGAGCGGTCGAAAATGTCCGCCTCGCGGCCCTGGGTGAGGTTGAGCAGCTGTTCGCGGCTGAGCACCCGCTGCGGATGGTCGAGGAATACCCGCAGCAGGCGGTACTCGGCGCCCGACAGCGCCACCAGGGTGCCTTCGTTGTCGAGCAGGTGGCGGGCGGTGGTGTCCAGGCGCCATTGGCCGAAGGCGATCAGCCGGCTGCTTTCGCTGATGGTGAGGTTCGGCGGCAGCATGCGCGTGCGGCGCAGCACGGCGTTGATCCGCGCCAGCAGCTCGCGGGCGGAGAACGGCTTGGTCAGGTAGTCGTCGGCGCCCATCTCCAGGCCGATGATGCGGTCGGTCTCGTCGTTGCGCGCGGTGAGCATCAGCACCGGCGTGTTGCGGTGCTTGCCGGCGCGCAGTTCGCGGCACAGCAGCAGGCCGTCGTCGCCGGGCATCATGATGTCGAGGACGATCAGGTCGACGGCGTTGTTTTCCAGGAAGGCGCGCATCTGCCGGCCATCGGCAACGATGCTGGTGCGCAGGCCGTTCTTCTTCAGGTAGTTGCCGACCAGTTCGCGGATCTCGCGGTCGTCGTCGACGACCAGGATGTGATCGGCGTGTTCCATCGGGATGTCCTTGTACGTGGGGAATGGGCGCAGTGTACCGAGCGGATCCGGACTTGCCTGCCCAGGTTTGTATTGCAGTGTATCTGTTGGCGGCACAGATACAGGAAGAAGCACGAAGGGCACTGGGCGGACACAAGCGGGATACCTGGCAGGCGTGAAATGGCTCTCGACCGGGGAGTGAAGCCTCCCCACACAAGACCTCGTATCAGGAGACACGCCATGACTATCAAGACCCTCGCCAGCGCCGCCCTGTTCGCCGTGCTCGGCCTTGGCTCCCTGGCTGCCCAGGCCAGCAGCAGCTCGCTCAATGACGCCAGCGTGATGCAATACCGCTACGGCGACCGGCTGGACGTCAAGAAGGTGCTGTCGGTCAAGGACGAGCGCAGCAATGCCTGCGGACCGGTGCAGACCCGCATGGACTACCTCGATTCCCAAGGCAAGCCGCAGAGTGTCGAGTATCGCTCCTACGCCACCAGTGGTTGCCATGACAACTAAGGCGCGCGACAAGCGCCGCCTGCTCAAGGCCGGCGGCGTGGCCCTGGCCCTGCTCGGACTGGGCCTAGCTGGCCACCTGCTGGCCCGCGTCAGCTACGGTCCCATGCCGTCGCTGGCGGGGGCCGAGCAATGGCTCAACTCGCCGCCGCTGGATGGCCCGGCGCTCAAGGGCAAAGTGGTGCTGGTGGACTTCTGGACCTACGACTGCATCAACTGCCGGCGCAGCCTGCCCCATGTCAACGACTGGGCGCGGCGCTACGGCGAGCAGGGCCTGGTGGTGGTCGGGGTGCACACGCCGGAGTACGACTATGAGCGCGATGTGGGCAATGTACGGGCACAGGTGCAGCAGTTGGGGATCGGGTACCCGGTGGCGGTGGACAATGGCTATCGGATCTGGAACGCCTGGGGCAACCAGTTCTGGCCGGCGCATTACTTTGTCGATCGCAAGGGGCAGGTGCGTCATGTGCACTTTGGCGAGGGGGATTACGCGGGGCAGGAGCGGGTGATTCAGGCGTTGCTGGATGAGCAGGGGTGATCCGTTGCCTGCTCCGGCCCTGTCGCGGGGCCGGATCACTCGCCCAGCCGCTGCTCCCGCGACGGCGGATAACCAAAATACGCCGCATAGCACTTGCTGAAGTGCGACACCGAGACGAACCCGCAGGCCACCGCCACCTCCATCACCGACAGGTCCGAATACTGCAGCAGCCGCCGGCTCTTGGTGATGCGCAGTTCCATGTAGTAACGCCGGGGCGAGGTGCCCAGCTGGGCCTGGAACAGCCGGTCGATCTGCCGCCGCGAGCGCCCGGAGTAGACGGCCAGCTGATCGAGGCTCAGGGTTTCCTCGAGGTTGTTCTCCATCAGCTCGACGATGGTGCGCAGGTGCAGGCTCATGGACTTCTTCGCCCCGGGCCCGACCTGGCGATAGCGCGCTCCGGAGAACGACAGGATCTCCTCGACGCCTTCGGCCAGGGCATCGCCGTACAGCCGCCGCACCAGGCCGAGCATCAGCTCCATGGCGCCGTTGGGGCTGGCGGCGCTCAGGCGGTCGCGGTCGAGGGTGAAGCTGGCCGGGGTGATGCGCGTCTGCGGGCTGATCTCGGCCAGGCTGGCGCGCTGCTCGGGGTGCACGCTGCAGCCGTAGTCGTCGAGCACCCCGGCACGCCCGAGGAACCAGGCGCCGTTCCATAGCCCGGCGAGGGTCATGCCGTGGCTGGCGCAGTCGGCCAGCAGGCGGTCGAGGTCGGGGTATTTCAGCGGTGTGCGCAGGCCGCCGCAGATCACCAGCAGGTCGAGGTCCTGCAGGCTGCGCGGTTCGAGCGGGCTGGCCACCAGCTCCAGGCCCAGGTCGCTGAGCACGCGATCGCCCGCCAGCGACAGCGGGGTGGAGGTGAAACTGTCGGCGCGCAGCAGGTTGGCGGTGACCAGCACGTCCATCGCCACGGTGAAGCTGGCCATGGAGAAGTGCTCGAGCAGGACGAAGTCCACGCGATAGGGACGCTGGCTGCCGGCGTCACCGGACTTGAGCCGCAGCATGTTGCTGGTGCTGGTCTTCTTGCTGAACTGGCGTGGCGTGGGCACTGCGGACTCCGCTTCCTGGCTGGCGGGGACGAGTGTGCGGTGAGGCGCGGGGAAAGACAACAGGGGCGCTGGCTGGCGCTGAAAGTACAGCGCCCCCTCGAGAGGGGGCGCCGGTTGTTGCCAGGCGGGGCTTAGAAGTCGCCGCGCAGGGTCACTACATAGCTACGAGGCTCACCGTAGGCGTAGCCCCGCGATGGGTTACCGGTGGCTTCGAAGTACTTGCGGTCCAGCAGGTTCTCGACGTCAAGCGCCAAGGTCCAGTTCTGGTCGAGCTTGTACGACGCACGTGCATCGAAGATGGCCCGGCCACTGTTGGAGGCGAGGTTGGCCTTGTCGTTGTAGCCAGTCTGAGCCGATACGCCACCGCCGACGGTCAGGCGGTTCCAGTCGCCTTGCAGGTTGTAGCTGCTGGACAGGCGCAGCATATGCTTGGGTGTCTGCGAGGAGACAGATGAGCCGTCATCGCTGCGAGTCGTGTTGTAGGTATAGCCAGCGGCAACCTGCATGCCGGTGAACAGTTCGCCACTGGCTTCGGCCTCGAAGCCTTTGCTGCGCAGCAGCGAGCTGTTGGTGTAGCAACGGTTGCGGAAACCGACGCACTTGCCATCGTTGTCGTAGTCTTCCACCGCCACATCTTCCTGCTTGATGTAGAACACGGCGAAGGACACGTTCAGCTGCTTGTCGAACAGTTCGCCCTTGATCCCGGTTTCGTAGTTGCTGCCGATGGCCGGATCGAGCACCGAACCGCTGACATTGCGGTAGTTACTCTGTGGCAGGAAGATATCGGCATAGCTGGCATACCACGACCAGTAATCGTTCAGGTCGTAGATAACACCGGCAAAGGGGGTGAATTCGCGGGTCTGCTTCGTGCTGGTTGTGGTGCCCTCAAGCTTGTCATCGACACGCAGGTCATACCAGCTCAGTCGTCCTCCGAGCACCAGGCTCAGGTCTTCGGTCATATGCAGGCGGGTGTTGAGGTAGGTGCCTACACGCTTGTCGGTGGTGTCCAGCACATAGTCCCAGGCCGTACGGGCCGGTTTGGGCACCTGATGACGATTGGGATTGAACACGTCGAAGGGTTCGCCCAGGGCAATATCGTCTTCCTTGTCGGTGTACTTCTGCTCGGACCAGTTGGCACCGACGGTCACCTGGTGAGTCAGGCCGAAGGCTTCGAATTTGCCATCCACATGGCCATCGATGCCACTGGCAGTGAAGTCGAGCTTGCGAAAAATCGCGGTGTCGAGTTGAGGGCCGGTATTGGTGGCCGGGTCGATGCTACCTGAAACGTAGGCCAGTTGCTGGTCGTAATTGCTCTTGGAGTGCGATACCGAAACCTTGGCACTCCAATCGTCGTTGAAGCGGTGCTCCAGGTCGGCGAACACCTCGGTTGTGTTGGTCTTGTGGTTGTTCCAGTCCTGCGCCAACGAGGTGGTGCGCTTGAGGTGCGGGTTGGTGCCGTCGGAATAGCTGGGCAGACCGTATACGGTGTAGCCGCTAATATCGCCTTTCTGTTGACGCAGACCGAGGCTCACGGTCGTGTCATCGGTGATGTCAGCGTCGACAACGCCGTACAGCAGCGGCGTTCTGGAGCTGGTGCCGTCGGTGAAGTAGCCACGGTCTTCGTAACCGGCCACCAGGCGACCGCGAATCGTGCCTGATTCATTCAGCTTGCTGCTGCCGTCCAGGTCCATGCGGTAGTTATCCCAGGAACCGGCGCGAGTGATGATGGAGAAGCGCGGATCGCTGGTCGGACGCTTGCGCACCAGGTTAACCGCACCACCAGGGTTGCCCGCTCCTACCAGCAGGCCTGCGGCGCCGCGTAGCACTTCGACACGATCGAAGATTGCCATGTCTGGCTTGAATTCACCGATCAGGCTGTACGCTTGACCTGGAACACCATCGATCATGTAGCTCTCGTCATGCAGGTCGAAACCTCGGGAGCTGAAGCGATGGTTGCCGAAGTTGCGGTTGGCGCGGGTCATGCCCGTGGTCTGCGCGAGTACCTTGTCAAGAGTGGTGAGGTTCTTGTCGTCCATCAGCTTGCGGGTGACCACGGTCACCGACTGTGGGGTTTCACGCAGTGATTGTGGGGTCTTGCCAATGGTCACCGCGCCCGTTGTGTAGGAATTGGTGCCTTCGGTGGTGGTGCCCAGTACCTGGCCATTGATGGTGGTGGCATCCAGAGTCATGGCTGCCCCGGATTTTGCCGCACCGCTGATGATCAGGGTGTTGTCCTGCACGCTGTAGCGAATCCCGCTGTTCCGGAGCAGCTCCCCAGCTGCCTGGGTTGGCGAGAAGCGGCCCTTGACCGGGCTGCTGCGCAGACCCTGGACGGTCTCGGGGCTGAACAGCACCTGCAGGTTGCCCTGGCGACCCAGCTCTTGCAGGGCACTGGCCAGCGACTGGGCCGGGATGTCGAAGTCCTGCTCCTGGGCCTGCACCTGGGCGGCCAGCGGCAGGGACAGGGCGAGGCCGAGGGTGGCCATGGCCGGGGAAGAGCGCAGCATCCGGCGCAGCATCAACGCTTTGCTCAAAGGGGTCAGGGTGTTGGCTGGTATTGGCATTTTTATGCTCTGGCTCAAGGTACGCAAAGTAAATGAAAATTATTCCGTTGCGAGTAGGACGCATGCGAATGCCAAAACCGGAAAAATAATTATTACGGTTGGTAGAGGCGTGACCTGCGACTTCCCTGTGGGCAGGGTTGATTCGGCGTGCGGCAATAGGGGAACGAGCGGTGCGACGGAGAATTTAAGCGGCGGGCGGCGCCAGGGCGCCGCCCGTGAGAGGGCGTCAGGCGGGCAGGGCGGGTTCCTGGTTGCGCTCGACCAGGATCTTGCCGCTGTGCATGCGCACCAGCTGGTCGGCCACCGGGAAGTAGCGGTCGTCATGGGAGATGACGATGATGGTCTTGCCCTGCTGCTTCAGCTCCGGCAGCAGCTCGGTGTAGAACACCCGGCGGAAGGCCGGGTCCTGGTCGGCGGCCCATTCGTCGAACACCAGCACCGGGCGCTGGTCGAGCCAGGCGTTGATCAGCGCCAGGCGCTTGCGCTGGCCGGTGGACAGGTCGGTGGTGGTGAAGCTGCCGTCGCGGATCCCGACCTTGTGCGCGATGTCCAGGCGCTCGAGGTACTTGGCGGCCTCCGGCGGCAGCTCGGCGAGCCCCGGCAAGGGTTCGTCAAACAGGTAGTAGTCGGCGAAGATGGTGGTGAACAGCTGGCGGTAGTCGTCCAGGTGCTGCGGCGTGACCGCCTCGCCGTTGAGGCGGACCTCGCCCTGCTGTGGGGTGTACAGGCCCAGCAGCAGCTTGATCAGGGTGGTCTTGCCGCAACCGTTCTCGCCGACGATGAAGACGATGTCGCCCTGGCGGATGGTCAGGTCCACCGGGCCGAGATGGAACGGCTGGCTGCCCTCGACCTGGGGATAGTCGTAGCGCAGCTGGCGCAGTTCGATGGAGGCGACCTCGGTCACTTGCGGGACGCGGTCGCTGACCAGCAGGTGCGGCTCGGGCGATGAGAAACGCTGGGACAACTCGGCGATGCGGCGCAGGGCGATCTGTGCGCGGCTGATGCTCGGCAGGTTGTTGATCAGCTGTTCCAGCGGCCCCTTCATGTACAGCATCACCAGCACAAAGCCGCCCAGCACGGTGCGGTCGGTGCTCGGCCACAGGGCCTGGAAGGCGATGGCGATGCCGATCACGGCGAAGAACAGCATCGAGCCGAAGGTCTCGGCGCTGACAAAGATGTTCGCCGCGCGGATGTTGGCCTTGCTGATGCGCTCGGTGGCACCGTGGATCAGCTGGTCGTGCATGTGCTGGCGGCGTTTGCGCTGGATGCGCAGTTCCTTGGCGCCGCCAGAGAGGGCCTGGTAGTGCTTCTGCAGCTCGTCCTCGTTGTTGCGCGCGGTAAGGATGTTCTTCATGCCGTAACGGTGGGCGAGGAACTGCGCGCCGGAGCCGATCACCACGGTCAGCACGGTGACCAGCAGGATTTGCCAGGACAACAGCGCCAGGTAGGACAGGCAACCGAGGGTGACGGTGAAGGCGATGACCATCGGCGCCACCGACAGGGCGAAGGCACTGATGGTGCTGACGTCGTTGAGCAGCACCGGGATCAGGCGGTGGGCGCGGTAGCGCTCCAGTTGCGCGATAGGCGCCACCAGCACCTTGGCGGCCAGCTCGCGGCGCAGGCGCGCCACCACCTTCTGACCGACGTAGTTGGTCAGAAGGTTCGAGCCGGTGGAGCAGGCCAGGGTCAGCAGGCACAGGCCGCCGAACAGCAGGGCGGTGCGGGTGTCCGGCCCGCCTGCGGCGTTCATCGCGCTGTTGATGGTGGCCAGCAGAGCGGTGACGCTCAGGCCGCTGACCACGCCGAGGGCCGCCGAAAGCGCGACCAGCATCCAGAACGGCTTGAGTATCCGCAGGGTTTCCTGGGCGAGGCTGGGGGTCGTGGACGTCATGGAGTCATCTCGTGAGTATTCGTTGGCGCAGGGCGGCGGACCAGACCCTGATCTTGGTAGACGAGAGGGTTTTGCGCGGATTTAGTGGCGAGGCGGATCCGGCGCCGGGGCGCCGGAGGCAGGGCGGGCGTTACAGCTCGCGGGCGACCCGGAAACCGATCCAGTCGCCGCGCAGGGTGGAGCTGCGCTCGTTGCGATTGCCCGAACGGGAGAAGATCGGCGCCTCGGTGTAGTCGTTGCCGCGGATCACCCGGCGGTCCTCGCATTCGCTGCTGTTGGTCTGCGGGCTGCCGTCGGTGGGGGCGGTGGCGTAGCTGTCGACGTAGCAGTCGCGGGTCCACTCGTAGACATTGCCGTGGCCGTCGTAGACGCCGTAGGCGTTGGGCGGGAAGCTGCCGACAGGCGAGGTGAAGGAGAAGCCGTCCGTGGGACCGTAGGTGTTGGCGTGCTTGGAGATCTGGTACTTCTGCTCGTCGTTGTCATCAAGCGGGAAGGGGAATGGCCCGGTGCTGCCGCCGCGCACGGCGTATTCGCGCTGGGATTCGCTGAGCACCTTGTAGACCTTGCCGGTCTTCTTCGACAGCCAGGTGGCGTAGGCCTCGGCCTCGTGGAAGTTCAGGCACACGGCGGGCTGGCGGTCACCCTGCTGGTAGCGAGGCACGCCCGCGATGCATTCGCGGCCCGGGCGGGTGTCGCCGTTGGGGACCTTGTAGCCGCTGGCCTTGAGGTAGGCCTTCCATTCCCCGTTGGTGATCTGGTAGCGGCTGACGGCAAAGGCGTTCTTGAACGTCACTTCGTGCAGTGGGCCCTCGTCGTCCTGGCGACCTTTTTCGTCATCCGGGGTGCCCATCATGAAACTGCCGGCGGGCAGCACCACCATTTCCGGGCAGGTCTTGGCGCAGTCACGGAACACCGTGCCGGGTTTGTGCGCGGGCGCCGCGGCCAGGGCCGGCAGGCTGCAGGCGACCAGCAGGGCGGCCAGGGTGAGGCGGTTCAGGGGTGCGGTCATGGGGAAGCCTTGTTCAGGGTTGCTGGGCAGACAGCGGGAGTTCGTGCTGATGGACGAAATGAACGAGGCGATGTTTAAGGGGGATTTGTGTAAGTGTTTGACGAGAGAGGTGTGGCGCCTATGAGATCGAGCGCCGCGCGGGCGGCGCTCGATCTCGAGAGCGCTGCAAGGCTATCGTCCAGCGCCTGTTGTCGGCTCAACCCAACTCAAGCCAGATCGGCGCATGGTCCGAAGGCTTCTCCATCCCCCGCAGTTCATAGTCGACCCCGGCGGCCTTGAGCCGTGGCAGCAAGCCCTGGGAGGCCATGATCAGGTCGATGCGCAGGCCGCGCTTGGGCTCGTCCTCGAAGCCGCGGCTGCGGTAGTCGAACCAACTGAAGCGGTCGGCCACTTCCGGGTGCAGGTGGCGGAAGCTGTCGACCAGACCCCAGCCCTTGAGCCGCTCCATCCACTCGCGCTCCTCGGGCAGGAAGCTGCACTTGCCGGTCTTCAGCCAGCGCTTGGCATTGTCCGCGCCGATGCCGATGTCGCAGTCCTGGGGCGAGATATTCAGATCGCCCATCACCACGACGGGCTGGTCATTCTTGAACTGCCCTTCGAGCAGGGCCTGCAGGTCGCTGTAGAAGCGCTGCTTGGCCGGGAACTTGGTGGGGTGGTCGCGGCTTTCGCCTTGGGGGAAGTAGCCGTTCATGATGGTGATCGGCGTGCCGTCGGCATCGGCGAAGGTGCCCCAGATGAAGCGGCGCTGGGCGTCCTCTTCATCGCCGGCGAAGCCCTTGGACAACGACAGCGGCGCCTGTCGCGAGAGCAGGGCGACGCCATAGTGGCCTTTCTGGCCGTGGTAATGCACGTGGTAGCCGAGCGCCTCGACGTCGGCCAACGGGAACTGATCGTCGCTGACCTTGGTTTCCTGCAGGCCGATCACGTCCGGCTGGTGTTTGTCGATCAGCGCCGCCAGCTGGTGCGGACGGGCGCGCAGGCCATTGATGTTGAACGAGACGATCTTCATGGAAAGATGATCCTGGTAAAAAGCCACGGATGCTAGCCGACATCGCCGGCCACGGCCAGCATGGCGCCGCGCGGCGGGCGCTGCTAACGTGCTGGAGGAGGTGAACCCAGCGCCGGAATCTGGCTCCAAGGCACTGTACGCCCATTCCAGGAGGACTGCCCGCAATGCCCGACGTCATCGCCGCCCCGGCCCGGACCTGCCTGCTCGACGCCGGCTACGCCCGTGAGGCGCGTTCGCTGCTCTACCATGCCTATCGTCACGAGCCGACCTTTGCCTGGCTGTTCGAGGGCCAGCGTCCCGGCTACGAGCGCCGCCTGCGGGTGATGGTGCGCGAGTGGGTGCGCCAGCACTTCTATCTGCAACTGCCGGCGATCGGCCTGCTGCTGGAGGACCGCCTGATCGGCCTGGCGCTGATCGTGCCGCCGCAGCGGCGCTTGGGCGTGGCCGACAGCTGGGCTTGGCGCCTGCGCATGATCCTCGGTACCGGCCTGCGCTGTACTCGGCGCTACCTGGACTACCAGGCCGCGCTGGCCGGCTGCCTGCCGGGCGACAATGTCCACGTCCTGCCGTTGCTGGGCGTGCACCCGCAGTTCCAGGGCCAGCATTATGGGGAGCAACTGCTGCAGGCCGTGCACGACTGGTGCGCGGAGGACGCCAGCACCGAGGGTGTGGTGCTGGACACCGGCAATGCGCACTACCTGGCGTTCTACCAGCGCCAGGGCTATGAGGAGATCGGCGAGATCGCCGTAGGGCCGATCCGTGAACGGGTGTTCTTCCATCCCAATCCGCGCTCGTCGAGGGTGACGAACCTGTGACAGGCGTTTGCCGACAGCCCTCTTGACCCCTTTGCTCTGGTAGCATGCCGCGCATGACGTATTCAGGAAGACTTGGCTGGGGCCTGCTGTTGCTGGTCGCCAGCTCCATGGCATGGGCGCAGAGCGAATTGCTGGTGCGGGTCAAACCCGCCAACAAGGCGCTCAAGTCCAATATCGAAGGGTATATCGGCAGCCTGGGCGACCGCGACGAAGAAGCGCTGCTGCGTTTCAGCCGGGGCGCCGAGGAGCAGACGCGCAAGGCGGCCCAGGCCCTTGGCTACTACCAGGCGCGGGTCGAGACCGAGGTCAAGCCCGCAGGCGACAAGGACAAACCCGCGCAATTGATCATCCGGGTCGAGCCCGGCGAGCCTGTGCGCCTGCGCAACGTGACCGTGCGCATCGACGGGCCGGCCAGCGAGCTCAAGGTCTTTCGCATCCCCGACAGCAAGGCGCTGCGCCCGGGCGAGCAGCTCAACCACGGCACTTACGAGGATGCCAAGCGGCTGATCCAGAACCAGGCGTCGCGCTACGGCTTCTTCGCCGGGCGCTTCGAGCGCCAGCGCCTGGCGGTGGACCCGCAGGCCGGCGTGGCCGACATCGAGCTGGTCTACCAGAGCGGCCCGCGCTACCGTCTCGGCGCGGTGACCTTCGGCGGCGACGCGCCGCTGGACAACGACCTGCTGCAGCGCATGGTGTCGTTCAAGCCCGGTACCCCCTATGACTCAGAGCTGATCGCCGAACTCAACAACGACCTGCAATCGAGCGGCTACTTCGACAGCGTGCGGGTGGATGCCGCGCCCACCGCCGCGGTGGGCGAGGACATTCCGGTGGACGTGCGCCTCGATACCCGCAAGCCGCGTACCCTGGGCCTGGGCCTGGGCTTTTCCACCGACGTCGGGCCGCGTGGCAAGGCCAACTGGACCCGTCACTGGGTGAACCCGCAGGGCCACAGCTACGGCTGGGAAACCGAACTGTCGGCGCCCCGGCAGAACGTCGGGCTGTGGTACGACATCCCACTGGATCCGCCGCTCACCGACAAGCTGCGCTTCGCTGGCGGCTACCAGAACGAGGAGATTTCCGGTACCGACACCTTGAGCAAGCTGCTCACCGTTGGCCCCGAGTGGCACAGCAAGCTGCCCAGTGGCTGGCAGCGCGTGATCTCGCTCAAGTACCAGCGTGAGGAGTACCGCCTGGGCGACGACTCGGGGCTGAGCAACCTGTTGATGCCAGGTGTCAGCTTTTCGTACCTGCGCAGCGACAACCGCATCGATCCGCACAACGGCTACCGCCTGCAGTTCGACCTGCAGGCGGCCAAGGAAGGCCTGGGTTCGGATACCAACCTGATCCATGGCAACGTGCTGCTCAAGGGCCTGACCACCCTGGGCAAGCGCCATCGTTTACTGGGTCGCGTGCAGTTCGGCGGCAGCGCCACCAACGGCTACCAGCAGAACATCCCGCCGTCGCTGCGCTTCTTCGCCGGTGGCGACCAGAGCGTGCGCGGCTACGACTACCAGTCGCTGTCGCCGAAGAACAACCAGGGCGACCGCATCGGCGGCCGCTACCTGGTGGCCGGCAGTGCCGAGTATCAGTACTCGATCGCGGAAAAGTGGCGCCTGGCGACCTTCGTCGACCAAGGCAACTCGTTCAACTCGCTGGAGTTTCCCAGCCTCAAGACCGGCGTCGGCATCGGCGTGCGCTGGGTGTCGCCGGTGGGGCCACTGCGCCTGGACCTGGCCCGCGCACTGGATGACGACGGTGGTTTTCGCTTGCACTTCTCCATGGGGCCCGAGCTTTGATGCGTGTGTTCAAACCGATCCTGCTGGTACTGGCGGGCCTGCTGGTGCTGATCGTCCTGGCGCTGGGGCTGGTGCTCGGCACCCAGGCGGGCAGCCGCTGGGCGCTGGCGCGGGTGCCGGGGCTCGAGGTCAGCGATTTTACCGGGCGCCTTGGCGGCAGCTGGCAGGCCAGCCTGTTGCGCTGGTCTGCTGGCGACGATCGGGTCGAGCTGCTGGCGCCGCAGTTGGCCTGGTCGCCGGCCTGCCTGCTGCGTGCGACCCTGTGCGTCGAACGCTTGCAGGCCGAGCGCATCGACATGGCCTTTGCGCCGGGCGAAGACCAGCCCGACAGCGGTCCGCTGCAATTGCCAGCATTGAACCTGCCGCTGGCCATCGAGCTGGGCGAGGTCAAGGTGGGCCAGTTGCGCCTGGATGGCAGCGACCTGCTGGGCGACCTGAGCCTGGCGGCCCACTGGACCGCCAGCGGGCTGCGGGTGGACAGCCTGCAACTGCGCCGAGACGATCTGCACCTGGACGTTCAAGGTGACCTGACGCCACGGGGTGACTGGCCACTGCAGCTGCAGGGCACGCTGCAACTGCCGACGGTGGATGGCAAGCCGTGGCAACTGGCCTTGAACGCCAAGGGCGAGCTGCAGAAGACCCTCGTCATCGAGGCCACCAGCAGCGGCTACCTGGACGCCCGGCTGAACGGCGAATTGCAGGCCCTGGCCGAGCATTTGCCGGCCCGCCTGAGCATCCTTTCGCAGGCCTTCAAGCCGGCCGGCGAGTTGCCCGACACCCTGCAACTGAACCAGCTCAAGCTTGACGCCCAGGGCGACCTGCTCAAGGGTTATCAACTCTCAGGCTCCGCCACCTTGCCCGCCGAGCAAGGCCCGGTGGGCCTGGTGCTGGCCGGCAAGGTGGACGCCAAGGGCGCCCGAATCGATGCCCTTGACCTCAATGCCAGCGACACGCAGCGCCTCAAGCTGCAGGCCAGCGCCGACTGGCAGCAGGACCTGAGCGCCGACGCCAGCCTCGACTGGCTGGACTTCCCCTGGTTGCGCCTGTATCCGCTGGAGCAGGCGCCCCAGGTCACCCTCAAGCGTTTCAACGCCCAGGTGCAGTACCGCGGCGGTAACTACAAGGGCGCGTTCAACGGCGATCTGGACGGCCCGGCGGGGGCCTTCACCCTGGCCAGCCCGTTCGAGGGCGACCTGGGCCAGGTACGCCTGCCGCAGCTGCTGCTCAGCGCGGGGCAGGGCAAGGCCGCGGGCAGTGTCGCCTTGCGCTTTGCCGACACCCTGGCCTGGGATGTCGACCTGCAATTGTCGGCGCTGGATCCGGCCTATTGGCTGGCGGAGCTGCCGGGCACCCTGGCCGGTCCGCTGCGCAGCCAGGGCGAGCTCAAGCACGAGCAGTTGGCGCTCAAGGCGCAACTGGACCTCAAGGGCCGCTTGCGTGGCCAGCCGGCGCTGGTCAAGGTAGACGCCGAGGGCGCCGGCGAGCGCTGGACCCTGGGTAGCCTGGCGGTACAGCTGGGAGACAACCGCATCACCGGCAGCGCCAGTCTGCAGCAACGCCTGTCCGGGCGCATCGACCTCGACCTGCCGCGCCTGGGTCAGCTCTGGCCGCAGCTGCAAGGGCAGGCCAAGGGCCGCCTGGACTTGGCCGGAACCCTGGCTGCGCCCCAGGGCACCCTGGCCCTGCAGGGGCAGCAACTGGGCCAGGCCGACAACCGTGTGCAGCGCCTGGACCTGGACGCACGGCTGGACAACGCCCAGCGCGGCCAACTGGTGCTCAAGGCCGGCGGGATCCGTTTGGGGGACACCGCCCTGGGCAGCCTCGACGTGCAAGGCAAGGGCGATATCCGCCAGCAGGCTGCGACGCTGGCGCTCGACGGCCCGCAACTCAAGCTCGACCTGGCGCTGGACGGCGCCTTGAGCAAGGGCGACTGGCGGGGTCGCCTGGCCAGCGGTCGCATCCAGGCCGGCGGCCAGGATTGGCAGCTGCAGGCGCCGGCGCGTCTGCAGCGCCTGGCCAGCGGCCAGCTCGACTTTGGCGCCCACTGCTGGCGCTCCGGCCAGGCCAGCCTGTGCGGCGAGGACCAGCGCCTGGCGCCGGAGCCGCGCCTGCGTTACCACCTCAAGCAGTTCCCGCTGGATAGCCTGGCGCAGTGGCTGCCCAAGGACTTCGCCTGGCAGGGCCTGCTCAACGCCGACATCAACCTCGATATCCCGGCCAGTGGGCCCAAGGGCAGCATCCGCATCGATGCCGGCGGCGGTACCCTGCGGGTGCGCGACAAGGACCGCTGGATCGATTTCCCCTACCAGGTGTTGCGCCTGGACAGCACCTTGGCGCCGCGCCGGGTCGACACCCGCGTGGATTTCCGTGGCGAGCGCCTGGGCGAGGTGAACCTGAGTGCCCGCATCGACCCGCTGGGCCGCAACAAGCCGTTGTCCGGCGACTTCCGCCTGGCCGGGCTCGATCTGTCGGTCATCCGCCCGTTCCTGCCCATGGTCGAGCGTCTGGCCGGCCAGCTCAACGGCAGCGGGCGCCTGTCGGGCAGCCTGCTCGCACCCCAGGTCAATGGCAACCTGGCCTTGAGCGGCGGCGAAGTCAGCGGCGCGGAACTGCCGATCAGTCTCGAGGACCTGTCGCTGCAGGCACTGATCGCCGGCGAGCAGGTGCAGTTGAACGGCAACTGGCGCAGCGGCGCCGCCGGCCGTGGGCAATTGGCCGGTCACCTCACCTGGGGACAGGCGCTGGGCATGGACCTGCGCCTGCAGGGCCAGCAGCTGCCGGTCAGCGTCGAGCCGTACGCAGCGCTGGAAGTGGCGCCCGACCTGACCATCCGTCTGCTGGACGAGCGCCTGGCGGTGACCGGCAAGGTGCTGGTGCCCAAAGGCAAGATCACCGTGCGCGAACTGCCGCCGTCGACGGTCAAGGTCTCGGATGACACGGTGATCGTCGGTCACCAGACCGAACAGGGCACGCCGCCGATGGCGGTGGCCATGGACATCGATGTCGAGGTCGGCAGCGAAAAACTGTCGTTCAAGGGCTTCGGCCTCACCGCCAACCTGCTGGGGCATGTGCATATCGGCGATAACCTCGACACGCGCGGTGAACTGAGCCTGGCTGACGGGCGCTACCGGCAATACGGGCAGAACCTGACCATCCGCCGCGCTCGCTTATTGTTCGCCGGGCCCATCGACCAGCCGTACCTGGACATCGAGGCCATCCGCCAGGTCGATGACGTGATTGCCGGCATCCGCCTGAGCGGCAGTGCCGAGCAGCCGACCACCAAGGTGTTCTCGGAGCCGGCGATGAGCCAGGAGCAGGCATTGTCCTACCTGGTGCTGGGCCGTCCGTTGAACAGCTCCGGCGAGGACAACAACATGCTCGCCGAGGCGGCGCTGGGCCTGGGCCTGATGGGCAGTGCCGGCCTCACCGGCGGCCTGGCTTCCAATCTGGGCATCGACGACTTCCAACTCGACACCCAGGGCACGGGCAACAAGACCAGCGTGGTGGCCAGCGGCAACCTCACCGAGCGGCTCAGCCTGCGCTATGGCGTCGGCGTGTTCGAGCCCGCCAACACCATCGCCTTGCGCTACAAACTCAGCAAGAAGGTCTACCTCGAGGCCGCCAGCGGCCTGGCCAGCTCGCTGGATATCTTCTACAAGCGCGACTTCTAAACCAGGTGGAGTGCCTGCTCAGCGGGCATGGCACTCCTGGCGACGAATATTGCCGATCTGCCGCAGGCTCAGACCATATTTGTTGGCCAGCAGGCTGCGCGACAGCCCGCTGGCGCTTTCCTTCTGGATCTGCTGGTTGCGCAACTGGCGTTGGAAGTGATCCGGCTTGGGGATTTCCAGTGCCAGGCCGGCGTAGCGCTCGATCAGCGCATCGAGTGCTTCGGCTGGCAGCACGTCGGCCAGCTTGCTGCGGTCACGATGCTTGGGAATGTACTTGGGGCGGCCGCCGAATACGCAGGTCAGGCGGTAGGCGCTGTCCAGGCCTACGCACTCGATCAGCGCCTGCAGCGATTGAGGCAGTTGGGTGATGTCGATATTGCTCAGGTCTGGCTGTTCCACGAAATGGTTCCTTCCGTCATGTAGGTTTGGCAGGCGCCGAGGCCCGAATGGCTGCGGCGTGGTGGGCCACGGGTGGCGGTACGAGTGGCGTGGTCCGATTTTCGAACAGCAGCGGAAAGGGTCGCTAGGTGCGAAGCGGACCGGAGCTTGTAGTCGCAGCTGCCTGTTGTTTGCAGGTAACCTGATAGCGTGAAGTAGGAAACGCCTCCGCCCTTTGGCTGCAGGCCCCAAACCGTCTAGTGAAGGGGTTCCATGATGGCGGTTTGGGTGGATGACCCAAGCGTAGGCGCAAAGGCATATCCCGGGGCGATGCGGTTGGGCCTGGAGGAGGGGCGTGCCGGGAATGGCGGCGGGCAGGAACTTCAGCGGGGGTAAAGCGGGCGAGGTATCATGGCGTCGGCTCCGCTGGAGCCTCATGTCCCCGATGTCGCAAGGAATTACCGATGACCCACGTGCAGCGCCTCAAATACTCGATCCTGATCATCCTGGTGGTCCTGGGGATCATGCTCGGCCTAAGCTACCTGCAGAAGCAGGGCACTATCAGCGAGCAGACATTCCAGTACATCGCTATCGCCATCGCGGTGGTCGTGGTGGTGATCAACGGTATCCTGCGGCGCAAGGTCAAGCCCTGAAACGGGCGGGCCGGCATATCCTTGCCGGCCAGGCGCTCAACGCGAAGCGGGTTGCTCGAGCACGGCCCAGGCCTGGGGGTTCAGGCTGTAGCACTTGTCGCTGCCCAGGCTGATGACGCCTTCGCTGCACAGGCGCTTGAGCACCTCGCGCACACTCAGGAACGACAGTGGAATATCCAGTTGCTCAAGTTGCGCATGCACCCCGCGCACGCCGATGCTGCGGCCATTGCGCCCGGCGGTGTGCAGCGCGTCGATGACCTTCAGGCGGATCAGGCTGGTGCGCAGGCCGTAGGCGCGCAGCAGCTCGCGGATCTGTTCGTTGCCCACGCGTTCCTCCTGGTGGGCGGCGGCCTGGTCAGGGGCGGGCGGCGCCGATAGCGACTGTTGCGGGTTGTACATGTGAATGCTCCTTTTCGTGGACTGTCCCGAAATCATGGTTGCCTCACATCTAAAGACGAATGAGATCGACAAAACTGCAACCCTCGGTGAAAAAATCTGACACGTTCTGTTGAGAACGTTGCAACCTTGCTTCGACCGTAAAATTTTCTTCTGGCCATTCGTCTGTTCGGGATGACCCCGATAGCACGAGGAGTGCCTGTGATCCCTCTTCCCCTGTTTCGCCTGGGCCTTGCCGCCGCCCTGGTTGCCTCCAGCCTGGCCGTCCAGGCACGGGAGGTCGCCAATGAGGCCTCTGCGCAGATCCGCCGCACCAGCTTTGGCGTGCCGCATATCCTGGCCAAGGACGAACGCGGCTTGGGCTACGGCATCGGCTACGCGTACGCCCAGGACAACCTGTGCCTGCTGGCCAGCGAGGTGCTGACGGTCAATGGCGAGCGCTCGCGTTATTTCGGTGGCGACGGTAAAACCGTCGAGCAGCGCGACAACCTGTCCAGCGATCTGTTCTTCACCTGGCTCAACGAGCCAGCGGCAGTGGACGACTTCCTGCAGGCGCAGCCGGTGGCGGTACGCGACCTGCTCGACGGCTATGCCAGCGGCTACAACCGTGCCCTGGGCGAGCGGCGCGCCGAAGGCCTGCCGGCCGAGTGCGGGGCAGGAGACTGGGTGCGGCCTATCAGCAGCCGTGACTTGATCAAGCTGACCCGGCGCCTGCTGGCCGAAGGCGGTGTCGGTCAGTTTGTCGAGGCGGTGGTGGCCGCGACCCCGCCGAAGCTGGCGGCGCAACGCCCGGTGGTCGACTACAGCGTGGCCCTGGCGCGCCAGGCTAAGTTCGCCGCCGAGCGTGGCAGCAACGCCGTGGCGGTGGGCAGCGAGCGTTCGGCCAATGGTCGCGGACTGCTGCTGGCCAACCCGCATTTCCCCTGGGTCGGCGGGATGCGCTTCTACCAGATGCAACTGACCATCCCCGGGCAGCTGGATGTGATGGGCGCGGCCCTGCCGGGGCTGCCGGTGGTCAATATCGGTTTCAACCGACACCTGGCCTGGACCCACACTGTCGACACCTCGAAGCATTTCACTCTCTACCGCCTGCAGCTGGACCCCAAGGACGCGACCCGTTACCTGGTTGACGGTCAGTCGCTGCCGCTCGAACGTAAACAGCTCAAGGTCATGGTAAAGGGCAAGGACGGCACGCTGAGCGAGGTGGAGCGCACGATCCACCTGTCGAAGTTCGGCCCGGTGGTGCAGTGGCCAGGGCGGCTGGACTGGGACAACCAGGCGGCCTACAGCCTGCGTGACGCCAACCTGGACAATACCCGGGTCCTGCAGCAGTGGTACCGGATCAACCGCGCCGATAGCCTGGAAACGCTCAAGGCCTCGGTGGGGCGGTTGCAGGGTATCCCCTGGGTCAACACCCTGGCGGTGGATGCCGCTGGCCAGGCCCTGTACCTGAATCAGTCGGTGGTGCCCTATGTCGACCAGGCGCTGCTGGCGCAGTGCAGCAATCCGGCTGCTTCCGGCCCGCTGGTGGTGCTCGATGGCTCACGCAGCGCCTGCCAGTGGAAGGTCGATGCGCAGGCCGCCCAACCGGGGATCTTCCCGGCGAGCCTGCTGCCGAGCCTGGAGCGGCGTGACTATGTGCAGCACGCCAACGATTCGGCATGGATGGCCAACCCAGCCCAACCGTTGACCGGCTTCTCGCCGCTGGTGAGTCGTGCTGACCAGCCCCTGGGCATGCGCAGCCGTTTTGCCCTGCAGCGCCTGCAGGGCCGGGGCAAGCTGGGTGTCGCCGAGCTGCGGCGCATGGTGTTCGATGACGAGGTGTACCAGGCCAGCCTGCTGCTGCCGGACCTGCTGCAGTGGTGCAAGGGCGTGGAGGCGGATCTGGAATCAGTGTGCGCCAGCCTGCGCGACTGGAACGGCAAGGCCGATCTGGACAGCGGAGTCGGTTTGCTCCATTTCATGAACATTGCCGACGCGTTGGCCGAGCACCCGCAAAGCTGGCGCGTGCCGTTCGACCCGGCCGACCCGCAGCACACGCCGCGTGGCCTGGCGGTGGAGCAGGCCGCGGTAGGCAAGCTGCTGCGCGAGGCGGCGTTGGCGTCCCTGGCGCAGGTGGGCGAGGCGGGCATCACCGCTGATCAGCGTTGGGGGCAGATCCAGCAGGCTGCCGATGGCACGCCGGTGCCTGGTGGTCCGCAGGGCCTGGGCGTCTACAACGCGATGGTCAGTGTGCCGGTGGGGCCGGGCAAGCGCCTGGTGGTCAGTGGTTCGAGCTATCTGCAGGTGGTCAGCTTCACCGAGCAGGGGCCAAAGGCTCAGGGATTGCTGGCGTTCTCCCAGTCGAGCGAGCAGGCGTCGGCGCATGCCGCCGATCAGACGCGGGCCTTCGCGGCCAAGCAACTGGCGCCGATCCCGTTCACCGAGGCACAGATCAAGGCTGATCCGCAGTATCGACGGTATGTGATCAGTGAGCGGGATAAGGGGCGGGTGGTCAGCGCCCAGTAACTGCGGGCTCTTTGTAGGAGCGGCCTTGCCGAGGCGTCGGACCGGTCGGAAAGGGCCGCAAAGCGGCCCCAGATTTCAGCATTTACGCAAAAACCGCTGGGGCTGCTTCGCAGCCCTTTCCGACCGGTCCGACGCCTCGGCAAGGCCGCTCCTACAGGGAGCGCGCATGGGCGGTCGCTCAGGAAAACTCGAACGGCGCCAGCTGGAAGCCCTGTTCGTCCACCTGCAACGCCCAGCCCCGGCGGTCCCAGTCCCCCAGCACGATACGCCGCGCCGGCTGGCCATCGACCACCAGCTTGTGCAGCGCAGGCCGGTGGGTGTGGCCGTGGACCAGGGTGCGCACGCCGTGGGCGGCCATCACCTTGGGCACTTCCTCGGGAGTGACGTCGACGATCTCGGTGCTCTTCATGCGCACCTGGGTACTGCTTTCGCTGCGCAGCTTGCGCGCCAGCTTGTGCCGCGTGCCCAGCGGCAGGTGCCGAAGGATCCACAGGGTCAGCGGGTTGCGCAGGTAACGGCGCAGCTTCATGTAGGCCACGTCGCGGGTGCACAGGGTATCGCCGTGCATCAGCAGCACCGCCTCGCCACCCAGCTCGACCACGCTGGGGTCGGCCAGCAGGGTGCAGCCGGCTGCGTCGCAGAACGCCTGGCCGATGAGGAAGTCGCGGTTGCCGTGCATCAGGTAGATCGCCGTGCCGCTGTCGCTCAGCCGGCGCAGGGCCTGGCAGATCGACTGCTGGAACGGTGTCATCGCATCGTCGCCGATCCAGGCCTCGAAGAAGTCGCCGAGGATGTACAGCGCCTTGGCGTGACGGGCGCGGCCGTCGAGCAGATCAAGAAACGCCCGGGTGATGTCCGGGCGTTCTTCTTGCAGGTGCAGATCGGAGATCAGCAGGATCACTCAATGATCTCGGCTTTCTCGATGATCACGTCGTCTTTCGGCACGTCCTGGTGGCCGGCCTTGGAACCGGTGGCGACTTTCTCGATGGCGTCGACGATTTCCTTGCCTTCGATCACTTCACCGAACACGGCGTAGCCCCAGCCCTGAACGTTCTTGCCGCTGTGGTTGAGGAAGTCGTTGTCGGAGGCGTTGATGAAGAACTGCGCGGAGGCCGAGTGCGGCTCCATGGTACGGGCCATGGCGATGCTGTACTTGGCGTTCTTCAGGCCATTGTCGGCTTCGTTCTGGATGCTGGCGCGGGTCTTCTTCTGGCTCATGCCTGGCTCGAAGCCGCCACCCTGGATCATGAAGCCCTTGATCACGCGGTGGAACACGGTGCCATTGTAGTGGCCATCCTTGACGTATTGAACGAAGTTCTCAGTGGTCAGCGGGGCTTTTTCGGCATTCAATTGCAGGATGATATCGCCGTGGTTGGTGCTCAGTTTGACTTTGGACATGCTGAAACTCGCTCTTTCAAGGCATTCGGGAAATAGGGTGCGCGGTGCGCTCGGATAACCTGACGCAGGATCAGGCAGCCGCGGCACACGCCACTGGGTCGACATTCTGCCGGATTGTAGACCGCTGCGGCGACAAAACGCGCCACTTTGTCGGTGCTCCGGCTGTCAGCAGCTTGACTGCTTCGGCTATGATAGGCCCTTTGATTCAATCGGCCTACCCGGGCCGGCTACCTGCATTCAAGGACACTATGAGCAAGCCCACTGCCGACAACGCGCCAAACGCCGCTGCCAAAGGCGCACCCGCCGTCCCTGTGAACTTCCTGCGGCCGATCGTCCAGGCCGACCTGGACTCGGGCAAGCACCAGAGCATCGTCACCCGTTTCCCGCCGGAGCCCAACGGTTACCTGCACATCGGCCACGCCAAGTCGATCTGCGTCAACTTCGGCCTGGCCAAGGAGTTCGACGGCGTCTGCCACCTGCGTTTCGACGACACCAACCCGGCCAAGGAAGACCAGGAGTACATCGACTCCATCCAGCGTGACGTCAAGTGGCTGGGCTTCGAGTGGGCGGGCCCGGTGCGCTATGCCTCGGACTACTTCGATCAGCTGCATGCCTGGGCGGTGGAGCTGATCAAGTCCGGCAACGCCTATGTCTGCGACCTGACCCCCGAGCAGGCCAAGGAATACCGTGGCAGCCTGACCGAGGCAGGCAAGAACAGCCCGTTCCGCGAGCGCAGCGTCGAGGAGAACCTGGACCTGTTCGCGCGCATGAAGGCCGGCGAGTTCAAGGACGGCGAGCGCGTGTTGCGCGCCAAGATCGACATGGCTTCGCCGAACATGAACCTGCGCGACCCGATCCTGTACCGCATTCGCCATGCCCACCATCACCAGACCGGTGACAAGTGGTGCATCTACCCCAACTACGACTTCACCCACGGTCAGTCGGACGCCATCGAAGGCATCACCCACTCGATCTGCACCCTGGAGTTCGAAAGCCACCGTCCGCTGTACGACTGGTTCCTGGACAAGCTGCCGGTGCCGGCGCACCCGCGCCAGTACGAGTTCAGCCGCCTGAACCTGAACTACACTATCACCTCCAAGCGCAAGCTCAAGCAGCTGGTGGACGAAGGTCATGTCGAGGCCTGGGACGATCCGCGCATGTCGACCCTGTCGGGCTACCGCCGCCGTGGCTACACCCCGGCCTCGATCCGCAACTTCTGCGAGATGATCGGCACCAACCGTTCCGACGGCGTGGTCGACATGGCGATGCTCGAATTCAGCATCCGCGACGACCTCGACCGTACCGCGCCACGCGCCATGTGCGTGCTGCGCCCGCTGAAGGTGGTGATCACCAACTATCCCGAGGACCAGGTCGAGCAACTCGAACTGCCGCGCCATCCGAAGGAAGACATGGGTGTGCGCGTGCTGCCGTTCGCCCGCGAGCTGTACATCGACCGCGACGACTTCATGGAAGCGCCGCCCAAGGGCTACAAGCGCCTGGAGCCGGCCGGTGAAGTGCGCCTGCGTGGCAGCTACGTGATCCGCGCCGACGAGGCGATCAAGGATGCCGACGGCAACATCGTCGAGCTGCGCTGCTCGTACGATCCGGACACCCTGGGCAAGAACCCCGAGGGCCGCAAGGTCAAGGGCGTGATCCACTGGGTGCCGGCGCAAGGCAGCGTCGAGTGCGAAGTGCGTCTGTACGACCGCCTGTTCCGCTCCGCCAACCCGGAGAAGACCGAAGACGGCGGCAGCTTCCTCGACAACATCAACCCCGATTCGCTGCAGGTACTCAGCGGTTGTCGCGCGGAACCTTCCCTGGGCCAGGCCCAGCCAGAAGACCGCTTCCAGTTCGAGCGCGAAGGCTACTTCTGCGCCGACCTGAAAGACTCCCAGCCGGGTCGCCCGGTATTCAACCGGACCGTGACCCTGCGCGATTCGTGGGGCAGCTGAGGAACCTTCGTGCTTACCATCTACAACACGCTGAGCAAGACCAAGGAAGTTTTCAAGCCGCTGGACGGCAACAAGGTGCGCATGTACGTGTGCGGCATGACCGTGTACGACTACTGCCACCTGGGCCACGGCCGCAGCATGGTGGCCTTCGACCTGGTCACCCGCTGGCTGCGCAAGAGCGGCTATGAGCTGACCTATGTGCGCAACATCACCGACATCGACGACAAGATCATCAACCGGGCCAACGAAAACGGCGAGTCGTTCGACGCGCTGACTGCCCGCATGATCGACGCGATGCACGAGGACGAGCGCCGCCTGAGCATCCTGCCGCCGGACCTGGAACCCCGTGCCACCGACCATATCCCCGGCATGCACGCGATGATCCAGACCCTGATCGACAAGGGCTATGCCTACGCGCCGGGCAACGGCGACGTGTACTACCGCGTCGGTAAGTTCGTCGGCTACGGCAAGCTGTCGCGCAAGAAGATCGAAGACCTGCGCATCGGTGCCCGCATCGAGGTCGACGAGGCCAAGCAGGATCCGCTGGACTTCGTCCTGTGGAAGGGCGTCAAGCCCGGCGAGCCGAGCTGGGAGTCGCCGTGGGGCCCGGGCCGTCCGGGCTGGCACATTGAGTGCTCGGTGATGTCTACTTGCTGCCTGGGCGAGAGCTTCGACATCCACGGCGGCGGCAGCGACCTGGAGTTCCCGCACCACGAGAACGAGATCGCCCAGAGCGAGGCGGCTACCGGCAAGCAGTATGCCAACGCCTGGATGCACTGCGGCATGATCCGCATCAATGGCGAGAAGATGTCCAAGTCGTTGAACAACTTCTTCACCATCCGCGACGTGCTCGACAAGTACCACCCGGAAGTGGTGCGCTACCTGCTGGTGGCCAGCCACTACCGCAGCGCGATCAACTACTCCGAGGACAGCCTGCGCGATGCCAAGGGCGCGCTCGAGCGCTTCTACCACGCGCTGCGCGGCCTGCCGCGGGTCGAGGCCAAGGGCGGCGAGGCGTTCGTCGAGCGCTTCACCGTGGCGATGAACGACGACTTCGGCACGCCGGAAGCCTGCGCCGTGCTGTTCGACCTGGTGCGCGAGATCAACCGACTGCGCGACAGCGACCCTGAGGCCGCCGCTGGCCTGGCGGGTCGTCTGCGCGAGCTGGGGGATGTGCTGGGCGTGCTGCAGCTGGAGGCCGATGACTTCCTGCGTGCCGGTGCCGAGGGCAAGGTCGATGCTGCCGAAGTGGAGGCGCTGATCCAGGCGCGTCTGCAGGCGCGCACCGACAAGAACTGGGCCGAGTCCGACCGCATCCGCGACCAGCTGACCGCCATGGGCGTGGTACTGGAAGACAGCAAGGGCACCACCACCTGGCGCCTGGCTGACTGATCGGCTCAAGCCCTGTCGCGGGGCAAGTCGCATCGGCGCAGCGCCGATACGACTTGCCCCGCGATGCTTTTCAGGCCGCGCTGGTGCAGTGCAGAACCAATCTCGCCCCACCCAGCTCACTGGCCCCCACCTCCAGGCCGAACCCATGCAGGTCGACGATCGCCGCGACGATCGACAGCCCAAGCCCGAACCCCGGGTGGCGATGGCCTTCCTCGCTGCGGTAGAAACGCTTCAACACCGCCTCACGCTCATCCGCCGGAATCCCCGGCCCGCTGTCCTCGACTGCAATGTGCACGCCTTGATCGTCCTCGCTGGCGACCATGCGCACCTGGCCGCCTTGCGGGGTGAACTTGATCGCATTGCCCACCAGGTTGGCCAGGGCCTCGAACAGCAATTCTCGATCGCCATGCAGGGCCGCCAGTTGCGCGGGCTGGCTCAGTTGCAGATGGATGCCGCCATCCTCGGCCAGTGGCAGGTAGAAATCGTGCAGTTCAACCAGCAAGCCTTGTGGGTCGAGTTGCACGAAGCCGGCTCGGCGTTGGCGGTCTTCCAGTTCGCTGATACGCAGCAGGCCTCGGAAGCGAGCCATCAGCGTGTCGGTCTCGCCGATCGCCTGGTCCAGCGCCGCGCCTTCGGCAGAATCGGCGCCGCTCTGCTGGCGAATGCGATAGAGCTGCGCGCGCAGGCGGGTCAGGGGCGTGCGCAGGTCGTGGGCGATGTTGTCACAGACCCCCTTGACCTCATGCATCAGCCTTTCGATGCGGTCGAGCATCGCGTTGACGATGGCGGCCAGCATGTCCAGTTCATCGCGGCGCACCGACACCGGCAGGCGGTGGGTCAGGTCGCCGGCGACGATAAGTTCGGCTTGGGCCTGGATCGCCCGGATGCGTTTGAGCGGTCGGCGGCGCAGCAGGTACCAGCCGGCAAAGCCTGGAATCAGGGTCAGGGAAATGCCCCAAAGCAGCGCGTCGAGAATGATCCGGGTGACCACGAACAGCGAGCCGTTGTCGCGCACCAGCACCAGCCAGCGGCCGTCCTGGACCTTGATCGCCACGGCATCGCAGCTATCGCGGGGCAGGTGCGGATCGTCGGCGTCCAGGCAGCGCTTGAGCTCATGCACCGTGCCGTCCAGGCCCAGCTCCGGCGGGATGGTGCGGATGCGTCCGCCAATCGGGTTCAGCTGGGGGTCGAAGAGGCCGTAGGCGTCGAAGCTGCGCTCCTCGAAGGCCTGGCTTGCGATCAGCGCGTCGTCCAGCTGCTTGCCGCTCATGTGGGCGAACAGGTGCTGGCGCTGCAGCATGGAGTGGCGGGTGAGCTTGTTCAGGTAGCTGGTGACCTCGAAGTACAGCACCCCCATGAGGATGCTGCTCCAGGCCACGAACAGGAAGCTGTACAGCGCCAGCAGGCGGCTGGTGGAGGAGCTCCAGCCCTTAGACGGGTTCGGCAATGGCATAGCCGGAGCCCCGCACGGTACGGATCAGCGGGCTCTGGCCGGGCGAGTCGATCTTCTTGCGCAAGCGGCCGATGTGCACGTCGATCAGGTTGGTGCCGGGGTCGAAGTGGTAACCCCAGACCTCCTCGAAGATCATCATCCGGGTGATCACCTGGCCGGAGTGGCGCATCAGGTACTCGAGCAGCTTGTATTCGGTGGGCAGCAGGTTCAGCGCCTGTTCGCCGCGGCGCGCCTCGTGGCTGATCAGGTCCAGCTCGAGGTCGGCGACCTGCAGGCGGGTCTGGGTCATCGGCACGCTGTTACGGCGCAGCAGCACCTCGACCCGGGCGGCCATCTCGTCGGAGGCGAACGGCTTGGTCAGGTAGTCGTCGCCGCCGGCGCGCAGACCGCGCACGCGTTCGTCGACGTCCGACAGGGCGCTGATCATCAGGATCGGCGTGGCGATCTTCAGGTTGCGCAGGGTGGTGACGATGGTCAGGCCATCGACCTCGGGCAGCATGCGGTCGAGGGTGATCAGGTCGTAGCCGCCGGCGATGGCCTTGGCCAGACCTTCGCGGCCATTGTCGGCCCAGTCGACTTCCAGGCCGTGGCTGGACAGTTCGGCGACGATTTCCTGGGCGGTGACGGCGTCGTCTTCGATGGTCAGTACGCGAGGCATGCTGGTTCCTGGGCGGCGAGTGGAGACCTGATTGTGCCAAAGAATAGACAACCGGCGATTTAAGAAAAATTCATCTGGCTGCCCAGGGCCGTGAAAGCCAAGAAAAACGGGGCATGCCATTGCTGGCATGCCCCGTTTTCACTGCAGGCTGAAGCCTCAGGCGACCTTGACGATCCAGCCCGCCGGGGCTTCGACGTCACCGCTCTGGATGCCGGTCAGCTCGGCGTAGAGCTTCTGGGTGACCGGGCCGACTTCGGTTTCACTGTGGAACACGTGCAGCTTGCCGTTGTACTGGATGCCGCCGATCGGCGTGATCACCGCGGCAGTGCCACAGGCGCCGGCTTCGACGAAGCGGTCGAGCTTGTCGATTTCCACGTCGCCTTCGATCACTTTCAGGCCCAGGCGCGATTCGGCCAGTTCCATCAGCGACAGGCGGGTGATGCCCGGCAATACCGAGATCGATTTCGGCGTGACGAATTCGTTGTTGGCGGTGATACCGAAGAAGTTGGCCGAGCCAACTTCCTCGATCTTCTTGTGGGTCAACGGATCGAGGTAGATGCAGTCGGCGAAGCCGGCTTTCTTGGCCTCGTAGCCTGGTTGCAGGCTGGCCGCGTAGTTGCCGCCGACCTTGGCTGCGCCGGTGCCTTGCGGGGCTGCACGGTCGTAGTCGGAGATCAGGAACTTGTGCGGGGTCATGCCGCCTTTGAAGTAGGAGCCAACCGGGATGGCGAAGACCGAGAAGATGAACTCGGGGGCGGTGCGCACGCCGATGTTGTCACCGGTGCCGATCACGAACGGACGCAGGTACAGCGCACCCTTGCCGTGCGGCGGAACGAATTTTTCGTTGGCCTTGACCACTTGCTTGCAGGCTTCGATGAACTGTTCGGTCGAGACCCGTGGCATCAGCAGGCGGTCGCAGCTGCGCTGCATGCGCGCGGCGTTCTGGTCGGGGCGGAACAGGTTGATCGAACCGTCCTTGCAGCGGTAGGCCTTCAGGCCTTCGAAGCACTGCTGGCCATAGTGCAGGGCGGTGGAGCCTTCACTGATGTGCAGTACGTTGTCTTCGGTCAGGGTGCCCTTGTCCCACTCGCCGTTACGCCATACGGACAGGTAACGCTTGTCGGTCTTGATGTAGTCGAAACCCAGCTTGTCCCAGTTAATGCTTTCGTTACTCATGACACCCTCATTGCTCTGGCCCGAACACGGCGGGCTGCTTTTATATGCGCACCCCGCCACCATAATACATCCGGCGCGGATCGGGAACGGCCAGTCACACAATCCGCCGGGCGAGCATCAGGGCGTGGTGGGCGACAAACTATCTGGACTTAAATGCAGGCAGCCTTCCAGTACCAGGGACTGAAGAAACACTTGGTCATGCGAGACCACCAGCAACGCCCCCTTGAACTGGTGCAACAAGTGCTCCAGCGCCTCGAGTGACGGCAGGTCGAGGTGGTTGTTCGGCTCGTCGAGCAGCAGCAGGTCCAATGGCCGTTCCCGGTACAGCACGGCAGCCAACGCGACCTTGAGCCGTTCGCCACCACTGAGCAGGGCGCCGGGCAGGGTGATGCGTGCCGCGTCGATGCCCAGCTGCGCCAGCCGACGACGCAGTTCGTCGCTCGGCAGGCGTGGATTGGCGGCGCGCAGATGTTCCAGGGCGCTCTGCCGTGGCCCCAGGCAACTGCCATGCTGGTCGAGCAGGGCGACTTCGCCGCTCAACCGCAGGCTGCCCGCGCGCGGCGCCAGTTCACCGGCCAGCACCCGCAACAGGGTGGACTTGCCGCTGCCGTTGTCGCCCACCACCCCCAGCCGCTGGCCCAGGCACAGGCGCAGGTCCAGCGCCGTGGTCGTGCCCCGTGGCAGGTACAACCTTTCCAGCGCCAGCACCTCGCGTCCGGCATGTCGTTGCGGCGTGGGGGCGTGCAGCACGATCGGCACCTCGCGTTCGACCTGACGCGCCGCCTGGCGTACTTGTTCGTCCAGGGCCGCCTTGGCATCCCGCAGTTCGCGGCGCTGGCGCCCGGCGGTGGCCTGGCTGCGCTGCTGCTGTCGGTCGAGCAGAATCTGCGCCTGGTTCGCTTGCTTGGCCCGGCGCCCGGCGCAGGCCTGGTGCCGCTCGAAGTTCTCACGCTGACGTTGCAATGCCTGAACCTGGCGTTGGCGCTGCTGCTTGAGGCGCAGCAGTGCCTGCGCGGCCCGTTCGGCCTGTGCGGTGCTTTGCTGACGGTAGAAGCCGAAATCGCCGCCATAGGCGCGCAAGCCAAGGGGCGACAGTTCGACGATACGTGCCATGTGCCCGAGCAGCGCCCGGTCGTGGCTGATCACCAGCAGGCCCTTGTCCCAGCCCTGGAGCATGTCCAGCAGCAGGGTCCTGGCGCTGCTGTCCAGGTGGTTGCTCGGCTCGTCAAGAATCAGGTAGTCGGCCTCGCTCAGCCAGGCACCGAGCAGCGCGACGCGCATGGCCTGGCCGCCGCTCAGGTGCTCTACCGGGTAGTGTGGGTCGAGATGGCCCAGGCCATGGTGTTGCAGTTGCGCCTGTAATCGCGCCCGAATGTCCCAGCGCTCGCCGACCGCGTCGAAGTCCTCCGGGTCGAGGCTGCCACGTTCGATCCGCTCGAGGGCGCGCAGCGTACTACCCACCTGGGCCAGGTCAGCGACGGTGGTGCTATTGGCGATCACCTCCTGGTCGAGATGATGGACTCGGCCAAGGCGCAGGCAGTATCCCTCACTGGGCTCGCGCAGGCCGGCCAGCAGTTGCCCGAGCAGGCTCTTGCCCACGCCGTTGCGCCCGACCAGCCCGGTGTGGCGCAGGTCGAAGGATTCGTTGAGGTCGGTGAAAAGCGGTCTGCCATCGGGCAGGACCAGGGTGACGCTGTCCAGCGTCAGGATCGACGAGCTCGTCATGCACAACTCCACTCATGCCGCGACATCTCCGGTACGGGCCGGAGGCTGAAGACTGGCCGTCAGGTAGACGGCGGCATCAATGGCGCATTGGACGAACACCTCGCAGGGGGAGTTGGGTGTAAAGGCTAGCCCAGCAGAAAGCGCTGGGCAACACCTGCGCAAGCGTGCAGGGAATTCTTCGTCGGCAACAGGTCGATACGCCGCAGATGCGGCCAAGGAAATTGAGTTGCGTATCAAGTTGCTGCCGGTTCGCGGCTCGTCGGTGTAAAGAGTTGATAAAACGTGGGGCGGACACCGCCGGCCCGCTCACACGCGACATCGGTATTTCAGTAAGGTTGGGCCGCCAGGCGATTGCTGACGCTGCGTCCCAGCACCAGCACCGTGACAAAGCCGCAGCCCACCAGCGCCGTGGCCAGGCTGAACAGCACCGCGCTGCCCATCTGGTCGACGATCCGCCCACCGAAGAACGAGCCCAGGGCGATGATCACCTGGAACATGGCGACGAACAGCGGCATGCCGCGTTCCACATCCTTGGGTGCCACGACGAACATCCAGATGCTGGCGCAGGCCGGGAAGGCGCCGAAGGCGAAGCCCCAGAGCGCGATCAGCATCGCCGCGCCGGTGAGGCTGGTGGCGAAGTAGGGGAACAGCGCGGTGCCGACGCCGATCAGCAAGGCAACCAGCATCAGGGTGTAGCGCACGCTCTGGTTGGCGGCGAAACCGGCGAAGACATTGCCCAGCACCCCGGCCACGCCGTAGAGCAGCAACAGCGAGCCGATCATCGGCCCGTCGAAGCCGGCGTTGTGCTTGAAGAACGGCGCGACGTAGGTGTAGGCGGCAAAGTGCGCCAGGCCGATCAGCAACACCGCGATCAGGCCGACCCGCGCCTGCGGATTGATAAACAGCGCCGGCAGGTCGCTGATGCGGATGGCCTTCTCCGGGTTGAGTCGCGGCAGCAGCAGGACCTGCGCCAGCAGCACCGGCACGCCCACCAGTGCGGTGACCAGGAAGGTCATGCGCCAGCCCATTAGCCCGCTCAACCAGGTGCCCACGGGCACGCCGAGCACGGTGGCCAACGTCACGCCGACCATGATGATCGAGGTGGCCTGGGCCACGCCCACGCCCTTGGGCGCCAGACGGCCGCTCAGGGCGATCGCGGTCGCCCAGAAACCACCGATGCTGATGCCTAGCAGCACCCGGCCGAACAGCAGCAGGCCGAAGTCGGTGGCGTAGGCCACCACCGCGTTGGCGACGATCATGATCAGGGTCAGGGCGATCAGCAGGTAGCGTCGGTCGAGGGCGCCGATGCCCACCGACAGCAAGGGCGCGGCCAGGGCCGCCATGATGCCGGGCAGGGTCACCATCAGGCCGGCCTGGCCGGCGCTGATGCCAAGATCAGAGGCGACATCGTTGAGCACGCCCACCGGCAGGAACTCGCTGGTCACCAGGGCGAAGGCGCCCACGGCGACCGAGAGAATCGCCAGCCACTGCTGACGGACGCTCTGCTGGCTGTGTTCGGGTGGGCTGTGGGGGGACGCATTGGGGCTTGGCATGGTGCGGGATTCCATAGGGGACTGTCGCCTGGGACAGGCGCTGCAGCGAGGGGAAAACGGGGAGGCGATTATAGGGGGTGGATTTTGCAGCTCGACAGGCGGGCGGCTTGATAGTAATCATCAGTGGGATCGATGGGTGGCCTGGGATAGAGCGTTTGGCCATCCCTCTCAAAGTTTTTCACCTGCACAGAAGGGCATATGACAGAGGCATACCAAGGAAGCTGCCTGTGCGCAGCGGTCAGCTACGAGCTGCTCACGCCACCCAAGGCCGTGAGTCATTGTCACTGCAGCCAGTGCCGCAAAGGGCACGGGGCTGCATTCGCGTCATATGGCAGCGTGCCGCGCAGCGCACTTCGCCTACTTCGTGGGGCCGACAGCATCAAGGCCTACGCCTCTTCGCAGACAGTGTTACGCGAGTTCTGCGGGGCGTGTGGCTCGACGTTGTTCTGGTCACGAACCGAAGGTGAGTTCGCCGGCTGGATCTCGATCGCGCTGGGTACACTTGATACACCGTTCCAGCCACGCAAGCAAAAGCACGTTTACATCGATTCTGCGGTGCCCTGGTATACGCCATCCAGTAATTGTCCCGAGGCCGACTGACGGCTGGCATCGCCGGAATGGGGTATGTTCTTGCCTCTGCGCTTGCTTACTGGCCTGTCATGACTGCTTGAGTATTCGATGCTGATTTCCACGTTATCCAACGGTCGATTCATTACGCCATCGCTCCAGGCCGAACCCTGTGTGCCATGGTGGAGTTTCACCAAGACGGTGTTGGCCGCGACCGCCCTGACTCTGGTGCGCGACCGACGACTCGCCCTGGATGCCGCGCTTCCTGAAACCACGTGCACCTTGCGTCAGCTACTGCGTCACGAAGCGGGCCTCGCGGATTATGGCGAGCTTCCCGAGTACCACGCGGCGGTTGCCAATCATGAAGCCGCGTGGTCCGTGGACGAGATGATGCAGCGCCTGGATGGCGCTCGGCTTCGCTATGACCCTGGAGCGGGGTGGCATTACTCGAATGTGGGCTACATGTTGGTCGCCAGGCTTATCGAACGTGCCACAGGCCTACCGCTTGAAGATGCGATCAGCCAGCAAGTCCTGGCTCCACTCGGTATCTCGGCGGTTCGCTTGGCAACCCAACGCGCAGATCTGAACGGGGATTACCTCGGCCATTCGTTGAACTACGACCCTGGCTGGGTCTATCACGGATTGCTGATCGGCCCTGTTTCGCAGGCTGCCCTTTTCCTGGAAAGCCTGCTCGCCGGGACACTGCTTCCGGCCGATCTGCTCCAGGAAATGCAGGCAACAAAGGTGTTGGGCGGGCCAATGACTGGCCGACCGTGGATTGCGCCTGGGTATGCCCTGGGCCTGATGCGCGGGACGATCGAGGGCGGCTTGACGCTGGCCGGGCATACCGGGTGTGGCCCCGGCAGTGTGGTGGCGGTCTATCGATGCGCGGTTGGGGAGGCCGTCGCGTGTTGCGCGGTATTTTCGACGGCCTCAAATGAGGGACGTATTGAAGCGCTGGTCGCTCAGGAGGTACGCAAGGCGCTTGAGGCTGTGCGTTGATGCTGCCTGTTAATTGTTCCGCCTTGGATTCTCACAAGATCGGCGGTGCATAGACAACTTGGTCGCGCCCTCCCTGTTTGGCTGCATAAAGTGCGCTGTCGGCGCGCCGTAGTGCATCATCGATCTGCTCGCTATCGGCGACCAAAGTACATCCCACACTGAGACTCACCCTCAGCGGACCGCTGGAGAGTTGCATCGGTCTGCTGCCAACGATCAGGCGCACGCGCTCCGCGATCCGCACCAGCTCGTCACGGTCCTTTACCCGCAGCAATGCGACGAACTCCTCACCGCCCTGGCGTACCAGCAAATCCTCCGGGCGAAGGGCAGCTCGCAGACGACGCGCACACTCGCAAAGCACCTGGTCACCGTCAGCATGACCGTACTTGTCGTTTACAGACTTGAAGTGGTCAAGGTCCGCATACAGAGTACCCAAATGCAGATCTTTCTCTTTTGCCAAACGGCGTTCACGATCCTGGAAGGCGGCCAACGCGCCGCGGTTCCATAGCTGTGTTAGCGGATCAAGCAAAGCCTTGCGTTGCTCACGGTCCATTTCAACGCGTAAGTCGTGGTTGGCCTGTATCATGCTGCGCAGTTGCAGATAACCCTCCGCGAGCGTGGCCAAGTCTCTGAAGTTGGCCTGCTGGGCCTCACTTAGCAGGCGTGGGCGAGGGTCGAACATGCATAGCGTTCCGATCGCTTTGCCGTTTCCGGCACGCAAGGGGTGACCGGCGTAGAAGCGGATGTAGGGTGCGCCAAGTACCAGCGGATTGTCGGCGAATCGAGAATCGCACTCGGCGTCGGCCACCAGCAGGGTGTCCTCACCCAGAATGGCGTAGCCGCAGAAGGACACATTGCGCGGAGTCTCGTTTACGTCTAGCCCGATCCTGGCCTTGAACCATTGCCGATCGTGATCAATCAGGCTGATCAGCACAGTATCCACGTGCGCCACTTCTTGAGTGAGCCGCACCAGCGTATCGAGGTAATGCTCAGCCGGTGTATCCAGCACATTCATTTCATCGAGGGTGCGCTGGCGCAACGTTTCGTCAGTCGGTATGGGACAAGCCGGCATGTCGTTTCTCCAGTCCATGGGGTAGCGTCTCCCAAAAGGTAAGGTTTGACGCCGAGACTGAATCTACTCTAGACAGTTGAACGGATAAGGTCGAAACCATCAGTCGCCAAGGGTTATCCCGTTTGGTACTTGTCCCAGAGCTTGTTCCGGAATCGCCCCTCTGGATCGACTTGCGCTTTGAGTGCTAACAGACGGCGCGCGTTTGGGTAGGCCCTTGAAAACTGTTCCTGCGTTGCATGCAGTTGGTAGGGAAGATAGTAGGTACCGCCAAGCAACAGCGCAGCGTTGATGAGTTCGCGTGTCCACACGCCAACTGCCTCGCGATCATCCACCCCGACGCGCTGCCAATAATAGAGCACGAATGAAAAGACTTCTTCGCGTGCCCAGGACAGAAACGAGTCGGGGTCGGCCGGAGCGTGTCGGATGGAGATATTGACGGCGTCAACGCTGTGCGTCTGAAGGATGGCGGCCATTTGCTTCACGAACGCATTGAACTGTGTCACTGGCACAAAATATTCTTGCAACGCATAGGTACTGTTTCGGGTTGCAATGGGGCCAAGCGAAGCGACATCCGCACTGGCCTCGTAGTTGCGCCGTACGACCGGTTGATTGAGATAGCGCAGTGGATCGACCACATCCTTGCGAATCATTGGACCACCGGGAAGCTTGGTCACACTCCACATGACGGTCTGGTTGATTTTGTACGACTGCCCCGGTGCCACCAGTCGTTCTTCGACGGTCAGCGCTTTGTCCGAGGCACGCCAAGTGACGGAAGTAGCCATGTCGAAATAAGGGGGGGCCAAATCGGCATTATGCAGGATAGCCTGTTCGTTCTCGCGGACTTGGTCATTGAAAAAACGCGGGTAATCAGCAACTGGCATGCGGCGGGTCTGACGTTCAATTGTGATGTTGGACGCGAGGTCCAGCTCGACCTCAGTGATCACCCCCATTGCACCATAGCCACCGATAGCAGCGTAGAACAGGTCGGAATTTGCGCTGCGGGAAGCTTCTACTACCGAACCGTCCGCAAGCACCAGTTGCAGCGAACGCACCGAGTTGATGACCGGACCTGCGCCGACATAGCGTCCATGAGCATTGACTGACAGCGAACCGCCGACGGTGAAGTTGGCATAACTCTGCATGATTTTTATCGAGAGATCGTCCGGGTCTATGACCGACTGCAGGTCACGCCAACGCATCCCTGTTTGCACGCGTATGACTCTGCTCTCAGGCGAATATCGGATCACCTGATTAAACTGACGCATATCGAGGTGCAGGCTGTTTTCGGTAGCGATCTGCCCCCCCATGCTATAGCGGCCACCACCGATGCTGACTGGGCCTGACGACATCGCGAGCGCCCGCTGTATTTCGCGCGTGGTGCGAGGTGCGAGCAAACGATTGACCCAAATCGGATTGAGCATCGTCACATCGTTCACCAGGACGCCCGATGGTGCCGCCCATGATGACCACGGTGAAAGCACACTAACGGCAATCCCGGTCATCCCAGCCTGGAGTAGATGGCGCCGAGTGAGATTAGGCGACGATTCTGAAACGGCATGCTGTTGTGTACTGTCGATCAATTGCGCTCCCTCGCGGTGAATCAAAATTAACCTGCGCCTTCGGACTTCAAAGCAGACTGGTGTCCTGTCTCGGAAATACGTTCTCTTTTGGCGAGTGGCTTGGGTGCCCGGCCAAGGCGCCGCCAGCAGTGAACAGCTTAATTCCGAGACAGGACACTCGGAGCAGGCCTGGCCCACTGCGCCAGAAACTCGGCAATTCTGCGCTCAATACCACTCTCCACCGTCCGCAGCCGCAGAATGGGAAGGCCACTGGCCGCTAGAATCTCATTCTTCCTGGCGTCCCTAGCGGCCTGCACGGGGTGGTCGTGATACCCGCCATCGACCTCGATCACCCCAACCGGGGTCTTGCCTACTTTGAAATAGATGACGAAATCGCAACTGGCGCGCCTCATGAACGCCCGCTGGGTTTGCGTCCACTCGGGCTTGCTCGGCGATGCGAGCTTATCCAGGTGGATTTGCGTGTGGAACGTCAACGCATGGCACGCCGGGGCCAAGAGCGCTTCGCGCAGCAACTGCGCCACGATCTGCTCGGACTTGTAGCGTGAATCCTCGGGCCGCAGTCGGGCCTTCAGGCGTTCCAGGGACTGATCGTACTCGTGGTACAACAAGTCGAATGCCGACACCACTGGTGCACGCACGATCTGCTCGTCCTGTGCGTAATAGCTGATGTAGCGGATCAGCGCGGCAATGTGGCCATTGTTCTCGGTGAACACCTCGTCACCGGTCACCAGGGTGAAACGATGTTTGGCCCGCGACACTGCCACGTTGATCATGCGCGGGTCGTCGACGAAATCCAGGCGTCCTTGCGTCTGGTTGTAGCGCTTCTTGTCTAGCACGGTGGAAAAGACGATCTCGTCGCACTCGCGCCCTTGGAACTTGTGCACTGTGTCTTTGACGAAGTCCGCCGGCAGGTGCTTGTCGCAAAGGTTGACCTGTGCCCGGAACGGGGCGATGTAGCCGCGGCCTTCACCGTCCACTACAACAGATTGCCTCTCGTCTTCGAGCACCTTGAGCAAGGAATCCAGCTCCCGAAGGTTGGTGTTCTTGCGTGCGTGGTTTCCCTTGGCGGTCACCACCAGGCGCAGGGGCTCCTCGCCGTTGTCCACGGTCATCGGCACCAGTGCGTTGTCATAGAACTGCTGGTTGCAGAATTGGATGATCCTGGGGTGGCAGCGGTAATGCTCCTTCAGCAACGTCCTTGGCAGTGCGTTCTGGAACACGGCAATGCACGAATCCAGCAGGCTGTAGTGCTCGCAATCGTAGGCCTCGACCGGCGCCTGCAGCCCCAGTTTCACGGGGATGTGCGGCAACTGGCGGTTGTCGCCGACGACGATCAGATTCTTGGCGCAACCCAGCGGCAGGATGCCCGGCACGATGTCCTGCAAGGAAGCTTCGTCGATGATCACGTAGTCGAGGATCGCCCCCGGCGCGATCGAGTTGACGATCGAGTGCGTGCCGCTGCCCAGGATAGGGAAACGCTGCACGAAGGCATCAAAGTCCCTGCGGTAGGTCTTGACATCGAAGCTGTCTCGCGGGGGAACCTTACCTTGTAGATGCTGCTTCAGATGGTGCATTGATGCGGTTGTCAGCTCTTTGAGCAACGCCGTGAAATTTGCGCGCGCCAAGGATTCACGGCACGCCCGCAGCTCGGTTTCCTTATCCTGCAGCGACTTGTCGTAGTAATGCATCTGCAGGGCATGGAATGCGGCCATGCGCGTCTCGCCCTCGGCGAACGGCTTGGTGCGAAAGACTCTGAATTGGAGCAGCAGCTCGATGCGGTCCTTGAGCTTCACGCGCTGCTCGCCCAAATGCGCCAGGTAGGCCATGAGGTCGGCAGTCTTGCGAGGGGTCAGCCCGTACTTGTCCAACGAGCCTGTGGCCTGCACACCGTTTTCTAGCTGCCACTGCTGCAGGTAGCGCCGCTCGATGACCAGTTCGTCCAGTTCGATCTGCAGTTGTGCCGCCCGGTTGTGGTCGTGCAGGTGCTGCTTCAGGCGGGTAAGCAAGCCCTGGATTTCTTCCAGGGACGGTGCCGGCCCGGGTGCGCTGGAGGGCCATGCAGGCATGTCGTCGAAGAAGGCTTCGCGGTTTTCCTTGTTGCCAAGCTTTGCGACCAGGTAGCCCAGGCCGCATTTCTCAAGCTTTTCGTAGACGTTTGCCACGGCCGCATTGTTGTTGGACAGCACCGCAACCGTCTGCCCGCGCAACAGGATATTGGCGAGGATGTTGAGGATGGTCTGGGTCTTGCCGGTTCCCGGTGGGCCTTCGATCACGCTGATTTGCGCGCTGAATGCCCGCTCGACGGCCTGGTACTGGCTTTCGTTCAACCCGAACGGATAAATGAGTCCCTGACCCGGGGCGAGCGTGCCGTTGCGCCCGGTGCAATAGGCTTGCAAGGCAGTGCTGGCGATGGCGGGCAGTTTTCCAAGCTGAGTTACGACATTGCTGGCTATGTCACGATCAGCCTTCGACTGTGCTTGAGCGTGTCGGGCACTCGCGACCGCAGTGAAATAACCGAAGACCGGCGTGTCCTTGATCGAGGTCGGGGCGGTGAAGACGATGCCGTCCATCTTGTGGACATAGGGCCTGGTGCCGCCCGGATAGTGCACCACGGCATATCGCTCGCCGTAGATCACCGCTTTGTCGATGGGTTTGACGATCGTGCTGCCAGGTTTGGTCAGCAGTACATTGCTCAACTCGCGGGAAGGTGATACTCGGCAGTTAGTGAGCGGGCGGGTGTATTTTTTACTGGAGGGGAAATGACAGGTCAGTTCCAGTGCTTCGTACTTTTCGCTCCAGTGAATCGCCCAGTCGCTGATCTTTGCGGTCTTGTCCTCACCATCCACCTGAATCGAAGCCATATTCCCTTATTCCTGTGCGCAGGACATTCGGTTACGTCGTGTACCGGATACTGCTTTCCCTGATTGGTGTCATAGTGCCATTATTGGGTGCAGGTTCGATAGCTGGTGTGTGCGTTTTCCTGCGGGCATTGAGGTCGATGACGCCTTGGAGATGGCGGAGCAGACTGAGGTCTGAAGCGGTGCGTCGCCGGTTGAAGCATGACCGTCGTTATCCAATCCATGGCGGTCCCTCAACATAAGTGCCTATCGGTCAGAAGCGCTCGGTTGCTTTCATAGATGCATGAGTCTATTACGGCGGTTCACCTCTGGCTGTTTGCTGCTCTCAGCGCAGGACCGCTATGGGTCGATAGCAGCCGTTCCCGGATGACCGCTTTCGACCCATAGCGGACATTCAGCGGAAATGGATTGGGTGTCCGCGCAAATCTGAAATAGGATGGGCCATCCTCATCCACCATTGCGCACTAGCAGCAAGCTTATCCATGGAACGAAAAGCAAGCCCGTCCTGCGCTGATTGGGTCATACGCAGTGCCACGCCTGGCAGCGTGGAGCGTATTGAGGCGTGGTTTGGCGGCCATGGCTACGACCCCCATCGGCACGATACCTACTCGATAGGCCGTACCCTTGCCGGCGTGCAGAGCTTTCACTACAAAGGGGCGCTGTGCCACGGCGTGCCGGGCAACACTCTGGTGCTGCACCCGGACGAACTCCATGACGGCATGGCCGGCACGGATATCGGCTTTCGCTACCGGATGGCCTATATCGATCCTTCGCTGATCCAGAGCGTGCTCGGCGGCGAACCGTTGCCGTTCATTGCCGGCGGAATGTCCCGCGACCCGCGCCTCTATCGCGCCAGCGAGGCCTTCGTGCAGGCACTGGATCATCCGCTGGAAACACTGGAGGAGCAGGACGCCGTCTATGACCTGGCCATGGCACTGCTTGCAGTCGGCGGCAAGCCCCGCGGCCGCAAACGCCTGGACTACCGCTCGGCCGAGCGCGCCAGGGCGTTCATCATGGAGCACCTTGACCACGGCATCACGCTGGAAATGCTCGAGCAGGCCAGCGGGCGTGAGCAATGGAGCTTGTCACGGGACTTCCGAGCCCTTTACGGCACCAGCCCATACCGTTTTGTCACGCTACGACGCCTGGACTGTTTTCGCAGGCTGATCCTGGAGGGCTTCACCCTGGTCGATGCCGCCCTCGCTGCAGGCTTTCACGACCAGAGCCACATGACCCGACATTTCACTCGCACCTACGGCGTGCCGCCCCTGCGCTGGTTGGAACGCTTGCGGCCTGCCCGCTGACTTGCAGGATCGTACAAGAGCCGCCTGCTTTCTATTCGGTAGCCTGATCACTCTAACTACAGAGGATCTGTCATGACCGACTCACACCCGCAACGCGCATCGCAACCTGTGAACCTGGCTCAGAAGGCTGCACTGATCGAGCAGCAGTGGAGCCCAAGGGTGGTCGCGGAAATGAACGACTACCAATTCAAGGTCGTGCGCATTGAAGGGGAATTCATCTGGCACTCGCACCCGGAGACGGATGAAGCGTTCCTGGTGCTTGCAGGCACCTTGCGTATCGATCTGCCAGAGGGCAGCGTGTATGTGCGGCCGGGTGAGCTGTATGTCGTGCCGCGTGGTGTAGCGCACAGAACAGCGGCCCAGGCGGAAACGAAACTGATGATGATCGAGCCGCGAGGCGTTCTGAATACCGGTCATGAAGGAGGGGCGCGAACTGCGGTGAATGACGTCTGGATCTGAGTTGACGATGCAGGCGATGAGGCCGGTACTCACTAAATGGCCTTGGATCGATGTGCGCCTTGAGTCGGAAGCGGGAGCTCACGAGCGGTCGTTTTCGAGCCATAGCTGCCATTCACCAACGGCAGGATTTCTAGCTTTGGCCGCTGGATGCCGCGCACTGAAACGGCCCCAGAGCAGCCTGAGCAGTTGACTCTCCCGTTATGGTCAGGCTTTACACTGCACGCTTCATGTTCAGGATGAAGTGATGATGAGCAAACGAGTACTGGTGGTGCTGGGGCACCCGTCAAGCGAGAGTTTCTGCGCAGCGCTGGCCGAGAGCTATGTCGAGGCGGCCAGAAGTGCCGGCCATGATGTCAGGGTGTTACGGCTTGATGCCTTGAGCTTTGACCCGGTACTACGTAGCGGCTACCGGCAAGCGCAGCCACTGGAACCCGATCTGCTCAGGGCCCAGGCCGACATCACCTGGGCCGAGCACCTAGTCTTTATCTACCCCATTTGGTGGGGCGGTATCCCTGCACTGATGAAAGGCTTTTTCGACCGCGTGTTCCTGCCCGGTTTCGCGTTTCAGTATAGGGCAGGCAAGGCTTTCCCCGAGCAACTGCTCAAGGGTCGTACAGCGCATCTGCTGGTGACGATGGATACACCGCCGTGGTACTACCGCTGGGTGTATCGCATGCCTGGCCTTCACCAAGTGCGCAAGACCACGTTGCAGTTCTGCGGTATCAGAACGCTGCGTACCCTGATGTTCGGGCCACTGCTCGGCTCCAGCGCGCTGCGGCGTGGAGCTTGGCTCGAACAGGCACGAGGCATCGCCAGCTGACCTGCGGCTACGTGGTTCCCGAACCGCTGGCGCCATGCAATGATGCCCCGCTCCCTGATGAAAAGGACATTCATGTATATCGGCAAAGCCGCCCAACTGTCGGGCACCACGGTCAAGACCATCCGCCACTATGAAGCGATTGGCCTGCTGCCACCGCCCAAGCGCCAAGGGCAGTACCGCGTTTACAATCAGCAGAGTGTCGAGCTGCTGACGTTCATCAAATGCGCGCAGCAGTTGGGTTTCAAACTGAAAGAACTGCAGGCTATTCTGCTGAGGCATCAGGGTGCTGATTTGCCGTGGGACTTGGCGGGCAAGGCCATTGCCGACAAGAAACGCGAAGTGCTGGGGTGAATCGCCCCTGGTTTCCTAGACACTCTCCAAGCTCAGGAAATAGCGTTTCTCATACTCTACTGGAGACAGCTGCATAGCACTGCTGTGTCGACGCTTGGGGTTATAGAACATCTCGATGTAATCGAAAATATCACTTCGGGCTTCGTCACGCGTTGCGTAGATCTTTCGTCGGATTCGCTCCCGCTTCAAAAGCTGGAAAAAGCTCTCGGCTACGGCATTGTCGTGGCAGTTTCCCCGTCGGCTCATGCTGCTGATCACATTGTTGGCCTTCAGGAAGCTTTGCCAATCTGAGCTACTGAACTGACTGCCTTGGTCTGAGTGAATCATCACTTGCTGCTGTGGCTTGCGTCGCCACACGGCCATCAGCATGGCGTCGATGGCCAGGTCGCTGCTCATCCTGGGCTTCATTGACCAACCAATGACTTGGCGAGAGAACAGATCCAACACTACCGCCAGGTACAGCCACCCTTCATAGGTGCGGATGTAGGTGATATCGGTCACCCAGACCTTATTCGGCTCACTGACCTTGAACTGCCGGGCCAGATGGTTGGGCGATGCCACTGTTGGTTTTCCGCCATAAAACCCAGGACGACGGCGATAGCCCGTTTGCGAACGCAGCCCCTCTGCCTGCATCAAGCGACCGACTCGATTTCGCCCACAGATCTCTCCCAGCTCTCGAAGGTCATCGTGAATCTTGCGATAGCCATACACGCCTCCGCTTTCTAACCAGGCATGCTTGATCAAGCCAAGCAGGCGTTGATCTTCTTTGGCTCGGGCAGATTGAGGCTCGGCCAGCCAAGCGTAGTAGCCGCTGGGATGCACCTTGAGGGTTTGACAAAGACGCCGCACCGGGTAATCGATCGAGTGCTTCTTGATGAAGGCGTACTTCAGCCGCACTCCTTGGCAAAGTACGCGGCGGCCTTCTTTAAGATGTCTCGCTCTTCCGTCACCCGCTTGAGTTCAGCGCGCAGCTTGCGCAGTTCGGCCTGCTGATCATCGTCGTGCTGACGCTGCTCTTGGGGCTTGCTGTAGACCTTGATCCAAGCGTAAAGGCTGTGCACGGACATGCCCAGGCGCTGGGCGACCTCGGCGACAGGTTTGCCTTTTTCGGTCACTTGCTTGACCGCTTCGATCTTGAATTCTTCAGGGTAACGCTGACGACTCATGGCACCTCCTATTTGGGCCTCATTATGAGGCTTGGAGGTGTCTACGAAACCAGGGGCGATTCACTTCCCGCTCCAGCCATTGGCAAACTGCTGTTCGATCGAGGTGAAAAAGCTGGTTTGTTCATGGTCGTTGTAGGACCAGGTCTGTGCCGAATTGAGCGAGCGTTTGAGGTTGCTGCGAGAGCCGTCGGTGAAACGGGTCGGCAGTCCGGAGCGCATGGGCGAGTCGACGTCTGTGCGTTGATAACTGAAGCCCATGGTCAACAGGGTGTCCTCGGTCAGGTCGAACTCGGTAATGCCGTAGATCAGTTGCGAGTCCTGCTTGTAGCGGTCGATCCAGGACTGCTCGGTCTTGAAGTCGGCGACCAGGCGACCGCGTACGTTGCCGGTTTCGGTCAGCGGGCCAGACACATCAACGCCGGTACCGTAGCGGTCCCAGCTGCCGGCTTCAGCGCTGACGCTGGCCTGAGCCTCGGCGGTCGGACGCTTGCGGATCAGGTTGATCGTCGCTGAAGGGCTGCCCAGGCCGCTGATCAGGCCGGTAGCACCGCGTACCACCTCCACACGGTCGTACATCGCCATGCTCTGGGTGTAATTGTCCATGCGCTTGACGGTGGGCACGCCATCGATTTCAAAGTTCTGGATCTCGAAGCCCCGGGAGAAGTAACCGTCGGATTCGGCACCCTGTCCGTCGCGCAGCACGATGATGCCCGGTGTGGCATCGAGGGTATCGCTGAGATTGGTCAGGCGCTGGTCATCCAGGCGCTGGCGGGTCATGACGGTCAGCGACTGCGGGGTTTCCTTGGGGGTCAGGTTCAAGCGGGTCGAGCTGCTGGATGAATAGGTGGTATAGAGCCCAGTGCCTTCTGTAGTCGACCCGGGAGCCTTGCCCGAAATGGAAATGCTCTGAAGCTCCAGGACGGCAGAGGCCGGTGCACGCTGGAGGGTGTATCGCCCATCCGGCTGGCGAACCGCAAGGAGTTGGCTGCCCTCAAGTAGCGCCTGTAAGGCACCGTCGACCGTGTAATCGCCACTCAAGCCAGGGCTGTTTTGCCCGGCAATCAACTCATTGGGGAACGACAACAACAAATGGGCTTGCTGGCCCAGCTGATTGAGCGCAGCGCCCAGTGGCGCCGGGGCAATTTCGTAGTGCTGCACGCGGCTATCGGTGGCTGCCCAGGCTGGCGATGAGGTGGCGAGCAGAACCGCTGCGGTGCAACCCAGGGTAGTGGCGAGCGAGGTAACGGAGTACGAGGAAAAACTGCGGTGGTGCATGTGAAGTTTCCCGATGATTTTTGATGTATGGCCTATGAGTCTCGCCAGAAATCAAAACGGCTCATCGAGGACGAAAAAATTTCAAACGTTAGCGGGCAGGGGACGCAAGTTGACCCACAGGCGAGTGAAACGCTGTACATCCAGTTTCAGTGTGTGGGCGACGGCATCGATGATTCGATCGCTGTCTGCCAGCGGGTAGGTGCCCCATACGCGCAGGTTGGCCAGGGCGGCGTCGCACCCAAGATGCCCATGGCGATACCGGCCAAGTTCGTCGAGAAACGCCTTGAGCGGTTGGCCGTTGGCGACGATCATGCCTTCGGCCCAGGCGGGAGAGGATGCTTGCATTGCCCCCTGATCGAGTATCCCGAACGGCCCGAAACGCGCCAGCTGCCCGGCTTGCAGAGTGGTCCAGAGGTTGGCTTGGGTCGGGCTTATTTCAAGCGAGCCATGATAGATCGCCAGCTGGGTTGAGCCATTGTCAAACTGCCGCATTGTGAAACGCGCCGAGGACGCCTGCGCCCGAACCTGTGCGGTTTCGATAAACAGCGCCGGGTTCAAGGCGGTGTTGATCAGGACCTCGCCGCTGAGTAATCGAAGGTGCCAGCGCTGGTCAGCCGTGCGAGCATTTATTGCGCTACGGGTATTGAGTTCAAGCGACAGATCCGAGGCAAGCGCAACACGTCGTCGCTCGCCCACGCCCGTGGTGTAGTCGGCACTCATGCGCGACATCAACTCGCTGTCTCGACCCAGCCAGGCACCGGTACCTGCAGCCAACATCAAGGCCAGGCCCTTTATTGCCCGACGCCTGCTCAGCCCTTCCTGGGAGGGAAGCAACAGGGCCTGTCGGGCGAGGTCTGGATCGCCTTGGGTGCGCAATGAATCGAGCTGCGCCCCCAACGCCAAGGCTTTTTCCCAGGCCAGTTCATGCAAGGGGTGTTCACTACGCCACGCCATGAATGCGGCCTGTGCGGGTGAATCGAAATTGGCCTCCTGCATATCGAGCCACCACTCCATCGCCTCCTCACACATTTTCGGCGATAGCGAGGGTTCTCGGCCAAAGGCGTTGGCGGTGATAGTCATTACAGTGCTTCCGTCACCAGCATGCATCGCGCACCTGCCTTGATGATGTGGCGTTTGACGGTAGCGATTGAAATACCCAGTCGCTCGGCAATATCTGCGTGGCTGAGCCCATCGAGTTGCGACCAGAGAAAAGCCTTTTTGACGGCGACATCCAGTTCGCACAGCGCTTCGTCGAGTCGAACCAGCGTCTCGAAAATAATCAGTTGGGTCGCCAGGTCCGGCAGCACGCTTTTGTCTTCGGTCTGGAGCGCATCCAGATAGGCTTTTTCCAGGCGTGCGCGGCGGTAGTGGTTGGACAGGACACTGCGTGCCACCTTGGCCAGGAAAGGCCGAGGCTGGCGGATCTCAAGCGCCTCGTTGCTGGCCAACAGGCGCATGAAGGTGTCCTGCATCAAATCAGCGGCGCGGTGTGAGCAGCTCAATTGCCGATACAGCCAACTACGCAACCAGCGGTGTTGCTGTTGGTAAAGAGCAGTGAGCTGAGCGGTATCGATAGATGCCATGAGCTGTCACGAAATTGGTGCAAATGAGACTTAGTATCATATGAGATTAATTGGGTAGCGACAAGAATGCAGGAGGGCGCGGGGCATGATTGGCCTGATGGATGAGGGGCATTTGCTTGCTTTCAACGCCGTGCGGAAAGTTGTTGCGGCGCCAGGAATGCATCGTGGAAGTAATGGTGGAACGCGTGCATCGCCGGGCTGAATTCACGCTCGCGATGCCAGGCCAGGCCGACGCTCATGGGGGTGACCTTGTCGGTGATGGTCACCGTTTCGATGCGTTTACCTTCCAGCGACCAGGGGCGATGTACCAGGTCGGAGAGGATCGCCACGCCGCTGCCGTTGGCCACCATGCTGCGCACTGCCTCCACAGAGCTGGTGCGGATTCGCACGTTGGGCTGCTGCTGGGCATGTTCCCAGTAGCGCATGGCGCTTTGTTCGGCTTCGTCGACGGTAAGCAGGATGAACGGCTCCTGTGTGACGTCGGCAAGGCTCACGGCCGAGCGCTCGCACAGCGGGTGATGGCTGGGCAGCCACAGCCGGCGCTCGGAATTGAACAGGGTTTTCGAGACGATGTCCGGGTGGGTCAGGTTCGAGGTCAGCACCACCGCCATGTCGAATTCGCCTTCGAGCAGGCCTTGCTCGATGGCCTGGCGCTCCCGTTCGTGCACTTCGATGGCCACGTCCGGGTGCCAGTGTTCCAGGCGTTGCAGGTGATGGGGCAGGAAGTAGCCGATCACCGTGTAACTGGCCGCTACCCGCAACAGGCCGGTGGCGCGAACGTCCGGCAGTGGGCTGTTGAGGGCGTCCTCTACGCTGCGCAAGATCACGTAGGCCCGGTTGAGAAAGTGCCGTCCGGCATCGGTCAGGCTCATGCCCTGGGCCGAGCGCTGGAACAGTAGCGTGCCGAGCATGCCCTCCAGTTCCTTGATCGCAGTGGTCACCGCTGACTGGGAAATATTCAGATGAATCGCAGCTTGGGAGATTTGCCCGATCTCGGCCGTGGCGACGAAGTAGCGAACCTGGCGCAGGGTCAGTGACATGAACACTCCGCTTGACGAGGTATCTGATTTTCAGAAGATGCCCCCTCGGATAATAGATCTTCCCAAGGGGGTGGCTGGAACTTAACGTGCTCTGCATGAAGTCACAAGCGTCAGGAGCACGTGTCATGCAGGCAGTAGATTTCAATTCGGACATGGGCGAAGGCTTCGGTCCGTGGACGATCGGCGACGGGGTCGACAACGAATTGATGGGCTTCATCAGCTCGGCCAACATCGCCACCGGTTTTCATGCCGGCGACCCCGGCACCATGCGCCGCACGGTCGAGCAGGCCAAGCGCCTGGGCGTGGCCGTCGGTGCCCATCCGGGCTTTCGCGACCTGGTCGGGTTCGGCCGCCGCCACATCCATGCATCGGCCCAGGAGCTGGTGGACGACATGCTGTACCAGCTGGGGGCCCTGCGTGAGCTCGCCCGAGCGCAAGGCGTGGCCCTGCAGCACATCAAACCGCACGGTGCGCTGTACATGCACCTGGCCCGGGACGAAGAAGCGGCGCGCTTGCTGGTGGAAAACCTGCAGCGCCTGGAGCCTGAACTGCTGCTGTATTGCATGCCCGACTCGACGATCTGGCGTATCGCCACTGAGCTCGGCCAGCCCGTGATCCGCGAGTTCTATGCCGACCGCGAATACGACATCAGCGGCTCCATCGTCTTCACCCGCAATGTGCGTGCCTACGACCCCGCGCAGGTCGCTGCGCGGGTCCTGCGTGCCTGTCAGGAGGGCGTGGTGCGCACGGTGGAAGGTGAAGACCTGGCGATCGAGTTCGACTCCATCTGCTTGCACAGCGATACACCCGGTGCCTTGGCACTGGTCGAGGCCACCCGTAAAGCACTTGATGGCGCGGGGATCGAGGTGCGCGCACCGCGCTAAAGCCACCGACGACACCTGGCACGCAGACGCCAGGGTTTGCTCGATACACAGATTTTTTGCCTGCCTTTCTACAACTATTCCAAGAGGAACAGACATGGCGCAGCACACCGTCATCACCCCATTGCCGGGAACTTTCTACCGCAAAGCCACCCCGGAATCGCCGAACTACGTCGAGGCCGGTGCCAACGTCAGTGCCGACACGGTGATTGGCCTGATCGAGGTCATGAAGCAGTTTTCCGAACTGACCGCGGGTACGGCAGGGCGTCTGGACGCATTTCTGGTCGAAGACGGTGATCCGGTGGAGCCGGGTCAGGTCATCGCGACACTCGAAGATGCGTGAGGGCACAACCATGACTCAAGGCATTGGTAAACTGCTGATCGCCAACCGTGGCGAGATCGCCGTGCGGATCATCCGTGCCGCGAAAGCGCTCGGGATTCCAACCGTGGCAGCGTGCAGCGAAGCAGACGTCGATTCCCAGGCCGCGCGCATGGCCGACGAAGTACACATCCTTGGCCCGGCCCGCGCTGACAAGAGCTACCTCAATGTCGAGGCCTTGCTCGGTGCCCTGAAGGCCACCGGGGCCACTGCGGTGCACCCCGGTTATGGCTTTCTTTCGGAAAACGCCGAATTCGCCGAAGCGGTACTCGCCGCTGGCGCGATTTTCGTCGGCCCAAGCCCCGAGACCATCCGCCGCATGGGTGACAAGGCCGAAGCCCGGCGCACCGCGCAAGCGGCGGGCGTGCCGGTGGTGCCCGGTTCTGCCGATGAACTGTTCGATGTGGAGTCGGCGCTCGAGGCCGCCAGATCCGTCGGTTTCCCGCTGCTGATCAAGGCCTCGGCCGGAGGCGGTGGACGCGGCATTCGTCTGGCGGAAAACCCGCAACAGTTGCGCGAAGAATTCCCCCGTTCCCAGCGCGAAGCCCAGTCCGCCTTTGGCAATGGCGCGGTGTATCTGGAGCGCTTCATCGGCAAGGCCCGGCATATCGAAGTGCAGGTGCTGGGCGACGGCAAGCAGGCGGTGCACCTGTTCGAGCGCGAATGTTCGCTGCAACGCCGCCGCCAGAAGATCTTCGAAGAAGCGCCGTCACCGATCCTCGGTGCCCAGCAGCGCGAGTCTCTGTGCGCGAGCGCCGTGCGCCTGACCGAGGCGCTGGGATACAAGGGCGCCGGCACCCTTGAGTATCTGTACGATGACGCCACCGGCGAGTTTTTCTTCATCGAGATGAACACACGGATCCAGGTAGAACACCCGGTCAGCGAGCTGATCACCGGTATCGATCTGGTCCAGGCCATGCTGCGCATTGCCGGTGGCGAGCCACTGGGACTCAAGCAGAGCGATATCGCAATCAACGGCGCGGCCCTGCAGATGCGCCTGAACGCCGAAGACCCCGCACGGGATTTCTTCCCAAGCCCAGGGCTTGTGCAAGCGCTGAACTGGCCACAAGGCGAGGGCGTGCGGGTCGACAGTCATCTGTATGAAGGCTACCGGGTGCCGCCCTACTATGACTCGCTGCTGGCCAAGCTGATTGTTCATGGCCGTGACCGCGCCGAAGCCCTGGCCCGCGCGCGACTGGCGGTCGAGCAGACCACGCTTACCGGCATGGCCAGCACCTTGTCGTTGCATGGCGAACTGCTGGAGCAACCCTGGTTGCACACCGCCGATTTCCACACCGGCACGTTGGAAACCTGGCTGGCCGAGCGCCGCAGTGGAGGTGCAGCATGAGCAGTCCGATTCGCTACAGCTTTGGCGCCGACGAACATCTGTTTGCCGAAGTCAGCGACAGCATGTCCCTTGAGGCCTTCTTCAAGGGCATGGCGGTCACCCGCGCGGTGGAGCGTCTGGCCCTCGATGGCGTGCTCGACGTGTGCTTGGCCAACGCCTCGTTCCAGATCCGCTTTGACCCGGATCGCATCGCGCCGGCAGATCTGCTTGAAGCAGTGAAGGGGGCCGAGGCCCAGGCCGTGGCCGAGCGCACCCTGCACACCCGGATCATCGAGATCCCGGTGCTCTACAACGATCCCTGGACCCACGAAACCCTGATGCGCTTTCGCGACCGCCACCAGGACCCGAATGCCACGGACCTGGAGTACGCCGCGCGCATCAATGGCTTGGCCGACGTCGAGGCGTTCATCGCCGCCCACAGTGGCGCGCCGTGGTTCGTTTCGATGGTGGGCTTCGTGGCGGGCCTGCCGTTCATGTTCCAGATGGTCGAGCGCGAACGGCAATTGCAGGTGCCCAAGTACCTGCGACCCCGCACCGACACACCGAAACTGACCCTGGGCCATGGCGGCTGCTTCGGTTGCATTTACTCGGTACGTGGCGCCGGTGGCTACCAGATGTTTGGCGTCACTCCGGCACCGATCTACGACCCGCAGCAGAACCTGGCGTACCTGAAGGAACACATGGTGTTCTTCCGCCCCGGCGACATCGTGCAGTTCAAGCCAATGGACCGCGATGCCTATGATCACGCCGTGGCCGAGGTCGAAGCCGGGCGTTTTGATCTGCGCATCCGTCCAGTGGAGTTCTCGCTCGATGCGTTCCTCGCCGACCCGATCGGTTATCCCAAGTCGTTGCAGGAGGTGCTGGCATGATCAAGGTGCTCAAACCCGGTCTGGCCACCTCGGTGCAGGACCTCGGCCGCGAAGGCTACTACCACCTGGGTATCCCGCCTTCCGGGGCGCTGGACCAGTACGCCCTGAGCGCGGCCAACCAGTTGGTGGGCAACCCGGCCAATTCGGCGGCGCTGGAATGCACCTTGCTGGGGCCGGAGCTGGAATTTCAGCAGGACGCCCTGGTAGCGGTATGTGGTGCGCAGATGACGCCGAAGGTCGATGGCGTGGACATGCACTTGGACACCGCCTTCGAAGTGAAGGCCGGACAAGTGCTGCGTTTCGACTTCCCCAAGGCTGGCGCGCGGGCTTATCTGGCGGTGGCCGGGGGTATCGATGTGCCGGTGGTGCTCGGCAGTCGTTCCACCTACGCACTGGGGGCGCTGGGTGGCTTTCAGGGGCGCAGGCTGGTGATGGGTGATGAACTGCCGATCGGCACCGCCAGCGGCAAGGGGCGTGCCGGGGCGAGTCTGCCCATGGCGTTGCGTCAGTCTCTGGGAGGGGAGATCACCCTGCGGGTGGTGCCGGGGCTGTACTACGACCGCCTGACCCTGGCGGCGGCGGACAGCTTTTTTGCCGAAGCCTGGACCGTCGGTTCGGAGGCAGATCGCATCGGCTACCGCTTCAAGGGTGGCAGCCCGCTGAGCTTCCAGCCTCGCGAGCAGCCGTTCGGCGCTGGCTCCGACCCTTCGAACATCGTCGACAGCTGCTACCCGATCGGCTCGATCCAGGTGCCGGCAGGGCTCGAGCCGATCATCCTGCACCGCGATGCGGTGTCCGGTGGCGGCTACGCGATGATCGGCACGGTGATCAGCGCCGACCTCGACCTGGTCGGCCAGATGCAACCCAACCAGAAGGCCCGCTTCGTTGCGGTGACGCTGGAAGAGGCGCTGCAAGCCCGACGTTCCTATAAGAAAAAGTTCAACTGTCTGAGCAAGCTGTTCCCTTCCTGAAAAGCCAAAAAGGCAAGCCAACGCCGCACTTCGGTGCGGGGGCGGCTGCCCGCGCTTCAACCTCTGACGTAAAGCACTAGCGACTGGCAGTCGATCTTTCTAACCAGTCAGCACGAGTCATCTCCCATATTTCGACCTCCATCCGTCCAGATACGAAATCTCCTGCCCGCACGTCTATCAAGCGCATACCCTCATGTGTCGAGACCTTGCGAGATGCGTCATTGGCAACAGCTTTGGGAACCTGCATGACCGGACGCGACAGTGTCTCGAACCAATAGGCATTGATAATCCGGCATGCCTCGCGCATGTAGCCCTTTCCCCACCACTGTGGTGCGAGCCAGAAGCCCCTGTTGTTTCCAGGCTGATCATACAAACTGATGCTACCCAGGGTGCAGCTAGCATCGTCGCGCATGCGGATCATCCAGTGCCATTCACGACCTGCTGCCATTGCAGGCAGGGCGATATCTCGGACATAGATCAGCGCCCCGTCTTCTGGATACGGCCATGGGACACGACGATCCAGATAGCGAACCACCTCCCAGCAGGGGAACAGCTCCTGAATAATGGGTGAATCCTCCAACTGAAGGGGGGTGAGAACCAGCCGGTCAGTGATAAGCGTCGAAAGACAGTCCATGACATTCGTTCCCGGGCATCCCTGTGAGACGTTGATTATCTGTACCTGGCTGGTTTGTGTCGACCGCTGCTGGCTGTTATCTGTGCTCCGTCAAGGGCAGATATGGGGCGAGAGCAGTTATCCGTGTCTGGCTGCTTTCGACCCAGAGCAGACGGTGGGAACAGGCAGAAGTCGGCCAGAAGCGGTCGCTTGAAAAAGGTAATAAGATAATTCTTTTCGGCCTGAACGCTTGCCTCTAAGGTGTGAGACGTTGCGACACCGCGGCTCAACGCGCTGACGATGCCTTGGGTCTGCATGGCCGCATAGTCAAACACTCCTGCAACACCATGGAATGACTATATGCACCCATCGCTAAAACAAGCGCTCGACATCATTAAAATCGAGCGCAACGTAGCCGAATACACCCAGGCGTTTGACGCGGTGCATGATGTGGTAAGCGTATTTGGCGAGCTTGACCTAGCCAATCGCCTCTTCGCAGAAATACCCCGAACAGTGCCCGAAGAGCTGGTGGCCGAACTTTTCAATTTGTTGGCTTGGCAAACAAACGATAACGGTTCGGCAATGACGCGTGAGGTCGAGACGTGGCTCAGAGAACAGCAAGATCCGCGCAAGCTTAGGATTGCCATGAGCCTGGATGTATATCCATTTCCAGATGCTCAGGAAATGCATCAAGTATTGTCCACGCTGGCTGCGGCCATCCCAGAAGTGGCGACTATGTGCCAAACGCTTATGACCTCACGAAAGGCTAGAACACATAGTCAAGTATGACGAAAGGCAGTGGGGCCGCTTTGGGTCGACTGTGGTCACTTGCGAGTGGCAGCTATCGACCCATAGCGGACACTGATCCAAAGCGCCGTTGGCTTACCCGGTTTCTCTCCGTTGAAGCGAATCCTGTAGGGGTGGATAACCCTACACCCACACGTCCCGGTTAATATGCGCAGTTGAGAATTATTCGCAGAAAATGATACCTTGCTACCAATTCCCCGCCGCTGTGCAGGATGCTTAGCGAATGCCGCAAGATCGCGACCCTCTGACATCGACATTCCTGGACAACCGTGAAGCGCTGAAGGCTTATCTGGTGCGGCACTTCGGCAGTGCCACGATTGCTGACGATCTCACCCAGGAAACCTGGCTGCGCGTGGCCAGCCGTAAGGTAGGCGAACGTATCGGCAACCCACGTGCCTATATCTTCCGCATTGCCCGCAACCTCGGCATGGACATCCGCCGTCGCGAGGCCTTGGGCATCGAGGTGCAGGCCGACCCGGTGCTGGTTGAAGGTGTACCCGATGCGAAACTGGACCCGGCCCGCAAGACCGAGTTGAGCCGCGAGTTGCAACAGGTCATGCAGGTGATCGCCGAGCTGCCGCCGCGCTGCCGCGAAGTGTTCATCCTGTGCCGTATCGATGGCCTGGACCACCAGCAGGTTGCCGAGCGCCTGGGCATTTCCAAAAGCACCGTGGTTTCGCAGATGGTCAAGGCGATGCAGCGCATCGAGAAGGCAATGTCATGAAAGGCTGGTTACACTGCGCGCGTTTTAACTGCCACCTGCCTGCACTTGCATGATGAACGAAAACGACTCGCATACCCCCCTGGACCAGGCGCTGGAGTGGTGCGTGCGCCTCCAGGACGCGGGCGTGACAGCGGCCGAGCGCGAAGCATTCGCACGCTGGCTTGCCGCCGACCCCAGCCACCCGGCTGCCTGGCAGCGTGCCTGGCAGGTATGGGGGGTAGCCGGCATGGCGGGCCATGCCCATGTTGCCGCCAGCCGTACCCCGCTTCGGCGTTTGCCCCGGCGTAGGTTTGTAGGCCTGGCAACCGCAGCGGCGTTACTGCTGGCCTTTACGGTATTTGCCTTTTCTCCCGCACGTTGGGCGGATTACCGCACCGAGGTGGCTCAGGTGCGCAGCTGGACCTTGGACGACGGTTCGATCGTGCAACTGGCGCCGCACACTGCGTTGGACGTGAGCTTCAGTGCCGATGAGCGGCGGTTGCGTCTGTACCAGGGCGAGGCCTGGTTCAAGGTGACGCCCAACCCGGCGAGGCCCTTTATCGTCGAGGCCGCAGGCGGTGATGTGCGCGCCTTGGGTACCGCGTTCGACGTGCAGGTGCTGGAGGACGGCGCGAACGTAACGGTGACCGAGCACAGTGTGCGGGTCAGCCGTGCGGGGCAGCAGGCCGAAGCCGAGGAGGGCCAGGCGCTGCACTACGACGCGCAGGGCATTGGCGCATTACGGCATGTCGACCCCGGCCAACAGTTGGCCTGGCGCGAGCAACGCCTGGTGTTTCGCGATGAGCCGCTGACGCAGGTGTTACAGCGTCTGCAACCCTATTCCCGCGCGCACCTGCTGCTGACGGACAGCAGCCTCGCCCAGTTGCGGGTTACAGCAGCGGTACAAGCGCGTGAAGCCGACGCTGCGTTGCAGAGCTTGCAGTTCATTCTGCCGATTCGTGTCACCATGGTGGGCCCGTGGCTGACCTTGGTACGCCCCATACAACACTGATTGAAAAAAAACTGAAAAACCGCGTCGTTGTGTTTGGCCGGTGGTCCGTCTTTAGTCTTGATCGCAAACGAGAATGAATTGCGAGTATTGCCTTCAGGACGGACTGGAAATTCGAATGCCCACCCCTAGCCCCCCCATCAAACCCCTGCTGTTGGTCAGCGCCCTGAGCTGCGTTTTCACGCTCGCCACCCTGCCGCAAGCACACGCGGCCAGCACCACCCAGGCGCAAACCCGCACCTACAGCATTGCCGCCCAGCCGCTGGAAGGCGCGATTGCGCAGTGGTCGGCCAGCAGCGGTATCCAGCTTTTTGCCGACGGCGCGCTGACCCGCGGCAAGACCAGCAGCGCCGTGAGCGGCCAGTACACGGCCAGCGCTGCACTGCAGCAGCTGCTGGCCGGTACCGGTCTGGGCTTTGTCATGGCCGATGGCAACCGCGCCTACCTGCAGCAACGCAATGACAATGAAACGGCGGTGCAGTTGGGTGCAACCACCATCCAGGGGCAGGGCCTGGGCATGACCAGCGAGCACACCGGGTCGTACACCACCGGGGCTATGCAGACGGCGACCAAGTTGCCGATCTCGCTGCGCGAAACTCCGCAATCGGTGACAGTGTTGACCCGCCAGCGCATGGACGATCAGAACTTGCAGAAGCTTGAGGACATTGCCACCTACACGCCAGGCCTGACCCTGCGCAAGACAGGTGGCGAGCGCCCCGAGTTCTATTCGCGTGGGTCCGCCATCGACAACATCATGATCGATGGCCTGCCCGTGGCCTATGACAGTGATACCCTCGGTACCTCGACGCTAGCCATGTACGACCATGTGGAAGTGGTACGGGGTGCCTCGGGCTTGATGGTGGGGGCTGGCAACCCCTCTGGCACCCTCAACCTGATACGCAAGCGCCCGACACTGACGCCGCAGTTGTCCCTTACCGGCAGCGCGGGGCGGTGGGACGACTATCGGGGGGAGGTCGATATCAGCAATAAGTTGAACGACAGCGGCACCCTGCGTGGCCGTTTCGTCGGCGCCTATCAGGACCGCAACAGTTTCGTCGACGCCTATGGCAATACGCGGCAGCTGTTCTATGGCATCACCGAATATGATCTGGACCCGGCCACTACCCTCACCCTTGGCGCCTGGTACAATCGCGAAGACAACCCCGGCGCTGATTGGAACGGGCTGCCTACCCACCCCGACGGCAGCTTTTTCGACTTTTCACGGTCGACGCGCACGGCGCCAAACTGGACGTACTGGAACAAGAAGAACAGCAGTGCATTCGCCGAGGTCGAGCACCGCTTCGACAATGACTGGAAGCTGCGCCTGAACGCCACCTGGCTGCGCGGCGACATGGACATGCTCGGCGGCAGCCTTTACACCGACGAGAACAATGCCTATCACCTGAACATCGGTCGCTACACCTACCAGCACACCCAGAAGAGCCTGGACACCTACGCTTCTGGTCCTTTCAGCTTGTTTGGCGCTACCCATGAACTGGTCGTCGGTGCCAGTTGGCGGCGCGACGAAACCAATGATGGCCCTGGCGGCCCGGGCATTGGCTCGGATGTGATCGTCGACCCGCAGCACTTTGAACCGGGTGCCTATCCCAAGCCTGATATAGACAACAACTGGTCGCGTACCGGGCATGAAGAACAATCGAGTACCTATGCCATGGTGCGTTTCAATCTGCGTGACGACCTGCGGCTGATTCTCGGCTCGCGTCTGGATTGGTACGAATACGAGCAGCTTACCCATTCAGGGGGATACAGCTTCGGTGACGATTACAAGGCTACCCGGGAACTCACACCCTACGCCGGCGTAATCTACGACTTGAATGACACTTACTCGGTGTACGCGAGCTGGACGCGGATCTTCAAGCCACAGGCTGCACAAAGCGCCAGCGGCAGCTTGCTGGATCCGATCACCGGCACTAACTATGAAGCCGGCCTCAAGGGTGAGTACTTCGGTGGCGCGCTGAACGCCAGCGCGGCGGTATTCCAGCTTGTGCAGGAAAACCTCGCCAAATCCTTGCCGTCCGCTCAATGTGCCCCTGGCGTCAGCGCCTGCTATGAGGCCAGTGGCGAAGTGCGAACCCGCGGTGTGGACATGGAGGTGGGCGGAGAGCTGGCGCCTGGTTGGCAGCTGTCTGCTGGCTACACCTACGCTGCAGCGGAGTACACCAAGTCCACAGGCTCGGCAGAGAAGGGTGAGCGTTTCGACAGCGAGACACCCTACAACCTGTTCAAGGTCTTCACCACCTACCGACTACCCGGTGAGCTCGAGGGTTGGACGGTGGGTGGTGGCTGGCGTACGCAGAGCAGCGCGTACACCGGCTTTGGGGTGAAACAGGGGGGCTATAGCGTAAGCGACTTCATGATCGCGTACCGGCCATCGCCCGCATGGCAATTGCAGGCCAACCTGAACAATGCCTTCGACAAACACTATTACCAAAACATCAGCAACAGCTGGGGGGCCAACAGCTTCGGCGATCCGCGCAACCTGATGCTGACCGTGCGTTACACGCCTGTTTTTTGATGTAGGCGTGCCAACCGGCAAGACATCGCAAATGAGCGCACTCAACCCGAAGCTGTCGATGAGCCCAACAGCAATTGCTATATGGAGCGCAGGCCTCACTGGCAGCTACGGGTCGGAAGCGGCCGGTCACGAAATGCCGCTAACGACCCATAGTTGGCCTCTGCCGCACTGTCAGAAACGGGCAACAGCGGAAATTCGGTGCAGCGGCCTTGCATCTGTTTCAGCCAATCACTGGCGCATGCTCGGCCATCAATTCGATTATCCAGTCGATAAATACCCGAACCTTGGCGCTGACATGGCGATTCGGCGGGAAAGCCAGGTACATCGGCATTGGCGACATATGCCAGTCTTCAAACAGCGGCAGTAGCTCCCCACTGTTAAGGTGCGGTTTGGCCATGTACTGCGGCAGCCAGAGCATCCCCAAGCCAGCCAGACCGGCGGCAAGGTACGCATTGCCGTCATCGACCGTCAGTTGCGGACGGGGCTGGACCTCTATGCGCTCCTCAGCTCGCTGCATCACGTAGGGCAAGGTTTTGCCTGTTCGAAACCAGAGAAAGCCGATGGTTTTGTGCTGGCCTTCCTCTAACTCACGCGGGTGTGCCGGTGTCCCGAAGCGCTGCAAGTACCCGGGCGTGGTATAGATACCGAGTTTCAAATCGCCCACATGCCTTGCCACCAGGGACTGATCGGTGATCTCGCCGCCACGTACCACGCAGTCGATGTTTTCACCAATGATGTCGACGATGCGATCGCTCACGCCCACGGTCAGCTGGATTTCCGGATAACGTGCAAAGAATTCCGGCAAGGCGGGTATGAGCAGCATTCGCGCCAGCGGGCTGGGGACATCCACCCGCAGCCGTCCGCGTGGTGTCGTGGACGCGCTGGACAAGCTGGTCTCGGCGTCGTCCATGTCGATCAGTAGCCGAACCACGCGTTCGTAGTAGGCCGCGCCATCGGCGGTGACATTGACCTTGCGTGTGGTGCGGTTGAGCAGGCGCACGCGCAGCCTCGCTTCCAGCTGCTGAATGAGCTGCGTCACGGTGGTCTTGCTCATGTGCAGGGTGGCGGCCGCCTTGGTGAAACTGCCGGTTTCCACCACTCGGGCAAACGCCTGCATTGCATCGAATCGGTCCATTCCACGCCTCGTTCGCACCTGGATTGTTTGGAGTATACAAACAGTCCTGGCCAGAACTGCCCGTTTATCCAGGTAGGTGGCCTTTTTATAGTGGTCTCACCGTAAACACCGGGCCGCGATGACCCAGAACGAGGTAGGCAATGTCCAGTAAACGTGATGTCGTTTTTCCACCCGATCGCCATGCTTTGTACGAGCTGCACCGCTACTCGCCGGCGATTCGCTCCAACGGGTTTCTGTTCGTATCCGGTCAGGTCGGCAGCCGTAAGGACGGCTCGGCCGAGCCTGACCTCGCTGAGCAGGTTCGCCTGGCCTTCGCCAACCTCAACGCGATCCTGGCCGAGGCCGGCAGTAGTTTCGAGGATGTGGTTGATACGACCATCTTCATGGTCGATCCCGACTCGAAGTTTGAAACCATCTGGGAAGTGGCGGCCGAGTATTGGGGCGAAGCGCCTTATCCTACGGTGACCGCTCTTGGCGTGACCTGGTTGTCCGGCTTCGATTTCGAGATCAAGGTGATCGCGAAACTACCGCAATAGAGGCGGTCAAGCTCCTGCTTCCGGTTCAAATCGAAGGGAGCGTTCGTGCTATTTCGCTGCACTCGGTATGCCCCCGCTTACCCGTCGGCCAGACGGTAATGGCGGTTCGCCTTGCGGGGGCTATCGTTGCTTGTCTGGGCGACGACTACCGACCGAGGGCGGTGCGATGAACACGAGTGATCTACTGGAACAGTTGCTCCGGGCCGGGCAGGGTTCGCAAGCACAACAAGGGCGCGGCGGCATGTCAGCGCAGGATGGCCTGGGCGGCTTGCTGGGAGGGCTGCTTGGCGGCGGCAGTACCGCAGGTGGCAGTGGTGGCCTTGGTGGTTTACTGGGCGGCCTTTTGGGTGGCGGTGGTGGCAACGCCGGCGCTTCCGCTCAGGGACGCTCTGCTGGCGGCGTCAATTACGCGGCTCTGGCGTCATTGGGCATGATGGCGTTCCAGGCCTATCAAAGTTGGCAGCGCAGCCAGGCGGCCGCGCCGCAACAGGCCGTGCGTACCGTGGATCAACTGTCCGGCCCCGAGGCCGAAGATCACAGCCATGCGATCTTGCGTGCGCTGATTGCGGCAGCCAAGGCTGATGGTCGCATCGACCCGCAGGAAGAACAGTTGATCTATGCCGAAATCAAACGTCACACCAGCGACCCGCAATTGCAGCAATGGCTGGATGAGGAAGTCAGCAAACCCCTCGATGCTGCCGAAGTGGCGCAGTCGGCCCAGGACCCGGGCATGGCTGCGGAAATGTACCTGGCCAGTGTGATGCTGGTGGATGACCAGCAGGATGCGGAGCGGGCCTACCTTGATGAATTGGCCAGTGCGTTGGGGATCGATCCGACGTTGCAGGTACATCTGGAACAGCAGGCGAAGGGGGCTGCCTGATCGATCCGAAGTGGACATTGACCCAAGGCGCTGTTCTCAATGCAATCTGGTTGTTGGGCTGCGTGGGAGCGGGCTGGCCCCGCGATCACCGGCAATGCCGGTGCCATACGCCGCATCGCGGGGCAAGCCCGCTTCCACGTTGGTAATGCTTGTAACGTTGTTTCCTGCACGACTGCGTAGCCCATAGGGCACGGCGATCTCCTGCAAGAGCTTGACCTGGGCTTCAGCCCACCTCCGTGAACCGACGCCGCGTCACGAACAGCCCCACGCCCAACGGCACGGCTGGGTAGAGGGGCAGGGGAGAGACCCCGCGTCGCGTCCTACAGGGATTAATCAGATTTTCCCTATTTCGAGTAGTCCGTTTCCGAAGCATGCTTTAGCCGCTTTTACGCCTTCCAACAGAGGTCTAGTCTCGCTGGGTCGCTGCAAAAAGTAGCGGCCGGGTCTGCAAGCCTGAGCGGGACAACTAGATCAGCGCCACCCATTGCCATTGGTCTCAAGCCACTGGCAGTGCGTTATGGTGGCTGCGTACGGGTGGCCTTCGGGTCAGCCGGGCTTACTCTAGTTGCCCCGGTCTTGCAGGCCCGTACGTAGCCGCCACCCTATCGCCTGCAAGCGATGGGCTGCGGTCCGATCAGCGCAACTAGAGAATTTCATCATGCTCAAGATCGTCCCGGACCCACCCCCGTCCGCTCAATCCCCTCATCTCCTTGAAGATACCCTCGTCCAGGCCACCGAGTACGTCATGTGCGCGCTGGCCGTCGCCCATCAGTCGTTCAGCCACCTGCCCAAATCACCGGCCACCCTGTTGATGCTGACGATGATGCACGAGCTTGATGCCACCCGCATGTTGCTGGAGTCGGCCCTGGCCCAGCTCCAGATGAGTGCGCGACCGCCGTCATACACATTGCACTGATAGAGCTGCCACAGGCCCCAGGTTCCGCGCCGCAATCAAAATTGCCGGGGCCGCTGCGCAGCCCTTGCGCGACACAAGGCCGCTCAGGGGTTAGCTAAATCAATGAGTCACGGTTTGTTCTACGAGAGAGGATTTCGCAAATGGACAACGAAACCCCAGCAGACCACGGCCAGCTCGGCTGGACCGTCGGCAGCTGCACCTGCCTGGAAGGCGCCACCAAAGGTATGCGTCTGTTCCGCGTCGAGCCCGGCAACTGCGCAAGCCACGCCATGGAGCAGGCTTCCGTGCTGCTCGACAGCGCCCGCCGGGCTTCCTTCATTGGTGTGATGGACAACGAACCGGTGCTGGTCTGGGCATCGCACTACCTGAGCGATATGGCCAAGGCCTTGATGGATGATGCGCATATGGGGATATTGAAGAAGGTGTGAAACAGAGGCCGGTGGTCTGGGTGGGCAGCCGCGCCGACCCAGACCATGCTCGAGTGCCCTCAACGCCTTCTATCGTGGCGACAAGTCCGTATAGTGCCTAGCTCTCATCAGTCAAAGGAGTGGCCATGAATCAAGCAGCACATCGTCTGGAGAGGGGAGTCCGATGCGTATCGCAATGATCCTCGCGGCAGTCGGGACCACCTTGTCGTTGATGTCGGTGTCGCTATCGGCGTCACCCGGCCAGCCATCGTCTCCATTACCCACTGATCAGCAGCGTATCTCGGTCCAGGTCGAAGGCGAGGGCAGGGATGTGATCCTGATTCCGGGACTGGCATCGTCTCGTGAGGTATGGGCTGACCTGGCGACTCGGTTACGCCAGGACCACCGCCTTCACCTCGTGCAGCTCGCAGGCTTTGCCGGTTCGCCTGCGGTGACCGATAGCGAAGGGAAAGTGCTCGCTCCAGTGGCCGAGGCAATTGCTGATTACATCCGCACCCAGCATATCGAGGCCCCCGTGATCATCGGGCATTCGCTGGGGGGAGAGGTTGCATTGATGCTGGGGGCTCGTCATCCCGATCAGGTTGGGCGCTTGATGATCGTCGATGCGTTGCCGTTCTATACGTTGCTGATTGACCCTTTGGCCACCAGCGAAACTGCTACCGTACAGGCTGCAGCAATGCGCAGTTCGCTGTTGGCGGCATCGCCGGAGCAGAGTGAAGCGATGCAGAAGGCATCCATCGCCCGACTCGCCAAGACCGAGGCGGTCAGACCAGGGCTGGTTTCTGCGGGGATCAGCTCCGATCGCAAGACTGTGGCGGACGCCGTATATGAATTGATGATCACCGATCTGCGTCCCGAACTCGGTCGCATCAGCGCGCCGGTCGAAGTCGTGTATGCCTACGACGCTTTTTACGGTGTGCCTGCATCCAGCGTCGATGCAACGTTCCGTCGGGCCTATGCCTCGACACCTGATATCCATTTCACCCGCATCGATGACAGTTTTCATTTCGTCATGCTCGATCAACCGGAGCGATTTGCCAGCGCTGTTGCGGCTTTCCTCGAACCGGGGGCGGAGCGCGGACAATGAGTGTTCGGCGTGCAGCCCTCTCAAGGTCTTTGGCTGCGGGGGCTATTGACCGAGTGAAGGCCTCCAGGTGTTCGCTGCAAGGCTTGCGGCGAACACCCTGAAAGACCCGACGCTTACAACGCCGATCCTGCCCCCATCAGAAACTCCCCTTGAGCGTCACCATGAAGTTGCGCGGCTCACCATAGTAGTTACCCCAGCCAGTAGCCCCCACGGTCGAGTAATAACGCTTGTCCAGCAGGTTGTTGCCGTTCAGCGCCAGGCTCCAGTGCTCGTCGAGGCGGTACTGCACGCGGCCGCTCCACAGGGTGTAACCCGCCTGCTCGATGCTCAGGTTGCCCTGGCGGCGGAAGTTGTCGCTCTGGCTGGAAACCCCGGCGCCGACGGTCCAGCGTTCGAGCGCGCCGTCCAGCTGGTAGTCACCCCAGACCTTGAGCATGTGCCGCGGGATGAAGCTGGAGGTGAAGGTCAGCTCGGTCGGGTCGGTCTGGTTGATGGTGTTCAGGTATTTGGTCTGGGTGTAGGTGTAGCCCGCCAGCAACTGCAGGCGTTCGATGGGCGAGCCGCTGACCTCGGCCTCGAAGCCCTGGGCGCGGACCTTGCCGCTGTCGGTGTAGCAGTACTGGTCGCCCGAGCCCAGACAGGTGTCGGCGAAGTCGGTTTCGGCGCGGTGCTCCTCGACCGTGCGGAACAGGTTGAAGGCGGTGTTCAGTGCACCGCCGAACAGCTCCCCTTTGATACCCAGCTCGTAGTTGGCGCCGGTCTTGGGCTGCAGGGCCTGGCCCTGAGCATTCACCAGATTGCTCTGCGGCTGGAAGATGTCGGCGTAGCTGGCGTAGGCGGTCCACTCATCGTTGAGGTCGTAGAGCACGGCGGCGAAGGGCGTGACCTGGCCGTTTTCCTGGCTGCGGTTGTGTACCCAGTAGTCCCAGGCCTGGGTGTAGGAATCGCTCTTGTTGCGGTACCAGCTCACCCGCGTACCGAGCACCAGGGTCAGTGGCTCGGCCAGCTTCAGGCGCAGGGTGGCGTAGGTGCCGTACTGGGTGGTTGTGGAGTCGGTGGGGACGCTACCGCCGCGGCTGGGAGCGCTCAGGAACGCGTCCTTGGACGGATGGGGGAAGGCCGGGGACGGATCGAACGGGTTCTGGGTACCGCTCAGGCCCATCAGCGCGAAGTAATCGTGGGTCTGCTGGCGGCTGGCGTTGGCGCCGACGATCAGCTCGTGCTCGAGGCCGAACGCCTCGAACTTGCCGTCGAGGTAGCTATCGAAGCCGTAGTCATCCTGGTCGTAGTCGAACCGCCCGGCATAGCGGCGGATCCCGGCGCTGCCGGTGCCCACCGGCACCGCGCCCTCGGCGTAGCCGTACTCGATGTTCTGGTTGTTGTGGGTGTAGACCGAGGCAAAGTTCAGCGTCCAGTCGTCGTTGAAACGATGCTTGAGGTCGGCGAAGCCGGTGGTGCGCTGGCTTTGCTGGTCGTTCCAGCTGGCGCCCAGGCAGGTGGAGCGCGACAGCTTCAGGTCGCTGCCGTCGGCGTAGCGGGGCAGGCCGTGGTAGCAGGGCGAGGCGTCGACGTCTTCATAGGCAAGGCCCACGCCCAGGGTGGTGTCGGGCGTCACGTCCCAGTCCAGGGCGCCGTACAGCACCTGGTCCTGGCGCTTGGCGTTGTCGTAGAAGTACTGGCGATCCTGCAGGGTGGCCACGGCGCGGCCGCGCACGGTGCCCGATTCGTTGAGCGGGCCGCCCACGTCCACCTGGCCACGGTAGTTGTCCCAGGTGCCGGCGGACAAGGTTAGCGTGGTGTGGGCCTTGTCCTGGCCGCGCTTGCGCACGAAGTTGACGCCGCCGGCGGAGGAGCCGGAGCCTTTCATCATGCCTGCGGCGCCCTTGAGGATCTCGACACGGTCGTAGAAGGCCATGTCGCTGGAGAAGCTGTTGGCCTGCACATAGTTGCCGCCCACATCCAGCGGCACGCCGTCGTACTGGTACTGGCCGTCGAGGTTGAAGCCACGGGAGTAGAAGTACTTGCCGCCCATGGGCGAGTCGTAGACGGTGATGCCAGGGGTCTTGTCCAGCACCTGCTCGAGGGTGTTGAGGTTCTGGTCGTCGAGCATCTTGCGGGTCATGACGGTTACCGACTGCGGCGTCTCCTTGAGGCTGTGCACGCCTTTGCCGATGGTCACCGCGCGCGCGGCGTAGGACTGGGTGCCCTCGCTGGTGGCATCGAGGCGGTTGGCGTCGATGGTCAACGGCCCCAGCTCCATCGCCGCGCCGTTGTCGGCCGGGACCAGCACATAGCCACCGTTGCCCTGGCGCTGGGCTTGCAGCCCGCTGCTGGCGAGCAGGCGCAGCAGGCCTTCCTCGACGCTGTAGCTGCCGTCGAGCCCGGCGGTGCTGAGGTGGCGGGTCTGCTCGGTGTCGAACGAGATGGTTACCCCCGCCTGCACGCCGAACTGGGTGATCGCATTGCCCAGCGGGCCGGCGGCGATATGGTAGGTGTTCTGGCTGCTGGCCATGGCATGGGCCGGCGCGAGCAGCGCGCAGGGCACGCTGGCGAGGGACAGGCCAAAGGCGAACCGGCGGACGGCCAGGCGCAGGCGGGCGGTGGGGTGGGGAGCGGGCATTGGGTGATCCTTGCGTGTCATGGCGGAAAGTCGCTGTCGTCGCGGCTTGTGTCATGGACGGACGAGAATCGAAATCAGCAAGATTGCGGAAAACTTTTTTTCGTGCAGGGCTCAGGCAGGCTCCACGCTGACCCAGTAGCGGCTCAGGTAGCGCACCTTCACCGGCAGGGATTTGGGCAGGTTCGCCAGGGCGATATCGGTGTCGTCGATGGCGAATGAGCCGGAGATACGCATGCCTTGGATGGACGGCGCGCAACGCAGTAGGCCAGGGCGGTAGCGGCCCAGTTCGGTGATGAAATCCCCCAGGCGCCAGTCGTTGACGCTGAGCATACCCTGGACCCAGGCCGCGGAATCAGCGGGCAGGGTCTGGGTACGGCCGATCACGTCGCGATCAAATCCGGCCTGCTGGCCGGCGTCCAGGCGCAACACTTGGTCGGGGTGGCGTTGCGGGCGTATCTCGACGGCGGACTGCAACACTCCGACCTGTGTCTGCTGCGCTGTTTGGCGCACATTGAACTGCGTGCCTAGCGCCCGCACGCTGCCGTTGTCGGTGTGCACGATGAACGGGCGGCGGGCGGCGTCACGGGCGGTACTGATAAGGATCTCGCCGCGATACAACTGGATCGCCCGCACCTGGGCGTCGAGGTGCACGTCAAGTGCGGTGTCGACGTTCAGCTCCAGTTGCGAACCGTCGTCCAGGCGCAGTGAGCGCCGCTCTCCGCTGCCGGTGCGCTGCTGAGCGAGCAGGGCGCGATACTGCACCTGTTCGCTGGCCAACCAGGTACCGCCACCGACCGCCAGCAGCAGTCCCAGTACCTTGAGCACTTCGCGGCGTTGCGCCTGAGCCGCGCCCAGGCCTGCCAGCGCAGCCTGGCGCGGCACCGTTGACCACTGGCGTTGGAGTTTCTCCATCCGCGACCAGGCTTCGGCATGCGCAGGGCTTGCCGCCAGCCAATCGCGCCAGGCCTGGATCCGTGCTGTGTCGCCAGCACCGTCATTGAGTTGCACGTACCAGGTCGCGGCGGCCTCGAGGGTCTTCAGGTCCACTGTTCGGCGCTCAATTGTCGACCACCAGCAGGCAGCGGGTCATGGCCCGGATCAGATGGTTCTTCACCGTGGTCACCGAGACGTCGAAGCGTTCGGCGACCGTCGCATAGGTCAGCCCTTCCAGTTGCACCGCGAGGAAGATGTCGCGGGTCCTGGGACCGAGTTCGTCGAGCAGTGCATCGACCGCTACCAGCATCTCGATAATCGACAGGCGAATCTCCGGCGACACTTCGACCAGTTCCGGGCGCAGGGCGAGGGCCTGCAGGTAGGCCTGCTCGATGGCGCGGCGACGAACCTTGTCGATCAGCAGCGCGCGGGCGATGGCGCTGAGGTAGCTGCGCGGCTCGCGGATGGGCGTCTGGTTGCGGGCGGTCATGACCCGCAGGAAGGTGTCGTGGGCCAGGTCGGACGCATCGGCGGCATTGCCCAGGCGCGCGCGCAACCAGCTTTTCAGCCAGCCGTTGTTTTCGCTGTATAGCTGGTGAAGCGCCGAGCGGTCGAGCGTCGACATAGGGCGAGGTCCATGATGTAAATGGTAATTGCTCGCATTGTCTCGGTGTGGTGAAGGTATTGCAATAGCTGGGGCTGCAACGCAGCTCCAGTGGCTGCTGTGAAGCACAAGCTGGTTCCTGGCCCTTGATCAGCTGATGAAGATGATCTTCGAAACCAACTCCGCGCTGTTCTTGGCCTGCAACTTCTTCATCAACCGTGCCCGATGCACTTCCACCGTCCGATGCGATATCCCCAGCTGCCGCGCCACTTCCTTGCAGGTCAGCCCGTTGACAATATGCAGCGAGATCTCACGCTCCCGTGGTGTCAGTTGCACTGTCGGCGCCGGCTGTCGGTCGAGCCGTTCGAAATGCCAGATCATCAGCTTGAACGGATCGTCCACCGTCAGCGTGAAGCCCTGGGCCCTGGCCCAGAACACCTCGCCGTTGCGGTGCTGCATGAAGCGTTCGTCGGAATAGAAAGCGCCCAGCCCGTTGCGCAGCCAGTGCTCGCTGCGTTCGCCGATGCTCTGGTAGTCGGCGTGGGAGGGATAGAGCAGCAAGGTCAGGTGCCCGCGCAGTTCTTCGCGGGTATAGCCGAACAGCCGGGCGAAGGCCTCGTTGCAGTCGAGCATGCGTCGGTGGCCGGTGATCAGCTGTGGCGCGGGTGAAACCTGGAACGCCAGGCGTTCCAGGTCCGGGGAGGCGTGGGTGGGTAAGGTCATCAGGCTTCCTGCCTCGGTGCTTGGGGGCATGTCCCGTACGGCTCACTACTTACTCGCGTACGTAGTTGCCCCAACTAGCGTGGGAATCGGGTACTGCCACATTGTATGCAATACCCGCTTCAAGGACAGAAGAAAACCACCATGCTCCACGATTCCATCTCCATCGTTGCCGCCGCGCACAGTCCCTTCGGCCGCCTCGATGGCCTGAACCTCGAGGACCTGATCGTCCAGGTCACCCGCGATGCCCTGCAGGATGCGGCCATCGACGCCGCCGAGATCGACGCGCTGTTCCTCGGCCACTTCAACTCGGGCCTGGTGGCCGACGGCTTCCCGGCCTCGCTGATGCTGCAGGCCGATCCGCAACTGCGCTTCAAGCCCGCCACCCGCTGCGAGAACGCCTGCGCTTCAGGTTCGGCGGCGATCCAGGCCGGGATCAACGCAATCCTCAGCGGCACCGCCGACCTGGTGCTGGTGGTCGGCGCGGAGAAGATGACCGGCAACAGCACGGTCGAGGTCACCCGGGCCCTGGCCGGTGCCGGCTACCAGAACGCCCTGGCGGAAGCCGGGCTGAGCTTCGCCCAGCTGTTCGGCCAGGTGGCGCAGCAGTACACCGAGCGCTACCACAGCCCGCTGGCGTCGATGGCCGCCATCGCCGTGAAGAACCACGCCAATGCCATGGGCAACCCGTTGGCGCAGATGCACCGGGTGATGGACTTCGAGCACTGCAACCAGGTGTCACCCAGCAATCCGCTGATCGCCGCGCCCCTGCGCCTGACCGATTGCTCGCTGATCAGCGACGGCGCGGCGGCGATCATCCTGGCCTCGCCCGAGCGTGCCCGGTCGATGCGGCGCCAGGTGGCGATCCGCTCGATGGTCCAGGTCAACGACTTCCTGCCACTGTCGCGCCGCGACATGCTGGCCTTCGAGGGGCCGCAACGGGCGATCCACGGGGCGCTGCGCGAGGCAGGGGTGACCCTGAACGACCTTAGCTTCGCCGAGGTGCACGACTGCTTCACCATCGCCGAACTGCTGATCTACGAAGCCATGGGCCTGGCGCCAAGGGGCGAAGGGCACCGAGCGCTGGACGACGGCATCGTGCGCCAGGGTGGACGGCTGCCGGTGAACCTGTCCGGCGGGCTCAAGGCCAAGGGCCATCCGGTGGGCGCCACCGGAGTGTCGATGCATGCCCTGGGCTTCGCCCAGTTGACCGGCAAGCCCATCGGCCTGGGCGTGCCCAACGCCGAGTTCGGCTTGCTGTTCAACATGGGCGGCATGGCGGTGGCCAACTATGCCAGCGTGCTGCAAGCCGTCAGGGTCTGAGGATGAACATCGCTCATTGGCTGCAGGATGCGGCCCAGCGCTGGCCCGAGCGCCCGGCGCTGTTCGAGGGGGCGCGCCAGGTCGCCGACTACCGGACGTTCGCCGCCCGGGTTCGGGCGCGGGCGCTGGAGCTGCGTCACGCCCATGGCATCGAACCGGGCGACCGGGTGGCGCTGCTGTTGAAGAACAGCTGCGCCTACCTGGAACTGCTCTACGCCATCTGGTGGAGCGGGGCGGTGGCGGTGCCGATCAACAGCAAGCTGCATGCCCTGGAAGCGGCCTGGATCGTCGGTAACGCCGGAGCGCGCCTGATCCATACCGACGAGGGCGAGGTCTTCGCCGGCGCGCCCCTGCCGGACGGTTGCCGTGAGCTCGCCGTGCCAGCCCTGGCTGTGCCCGGCACGCTCGACAACGATGAACTGGCGCAGCCGCATCCGCGCCTGGACAACGACCTGGCCTGGCTGTTCTATACCTCCGGCACCACGGGGCGGTCGAAGGGCGTGATGCTGTCCCATGGCAACCTGATCGCCATGTCGCTGTGCTACCCGCTGGATGTCGACCCGGTGAGCGCCGGCGATGCCGTGGTCTACGCTGCGCCAATGTCCCATGGCGCCGGGTTGTACAACTTCATCCACGTGCGTTGCGGCGCCCGGCACGTGGTGCCGTTGTCCCGGGGGTTCCAGGCCGCCGAGCTGTTCGGCTTGGCGCAGACGCTGGGGCAGGTCAGCCTGTTCGCCGCGCCGACCATGGTCAAGCGCATGGTCGAGCAGGCCCGCCAGGAGGGCTATGACGGCGGGGGTATCAAGACCATCGTCTATGGCGGGGGCCCGATGTACCTGGCTGACCTCACCGAGGCCCTGGACACTTTCGGCCCGCGGCTGGTGCAGATCTACGGCCAGGGCGAATGCCCGATGACCATCAGCGCGCTGTCGCGTGAGATTATCGCCGACCGCGCGCAAGCAGGCTGGCCCGCCATCGCCGCTTCGGTGGGGCGGGCGCAGTCATGTGTCGAGGTGCGTGTGGTGGATGGCGCCGGCCAGCCGCAGGCGGCCGGCGAACCCGGCGAGATCAGCGTGCGTGGGCCGGTGGTGATGCAGGGGTACTGGGACAATCCGCAGGCCACCCAGGCGACCCTGGTGGACGGCTGGCTGCGTACCGGCGACATCGGTTACCTCGACGAGCGCGGTTACCTGACCCTGACCGACCGCAGCAAGGACGTGATCATCTCCGGTGGCAGCAACATCTACCCGCGCGAAGTCGAGGAAGTGCTGGTCCAGCACCCCGAGGTGTTCGAGGCCTGCGTGGTGGGCGAGGCTGACGCCGAATGGGGCGAGTCGGTGGTAGCCTTCGTCGTGCCGCGCACGCCAGGCAGCCTTGATGCCCAGGCGCTCAACCAGTGGTTCCTGGCGCGCATGGCCTCGTTCAAGAAGCCGAAGAAGTACCTGTTCTGCGCCGAGCTGCCGAAGAACAGCTACGGCAAGATTCTCAAGACCCAGGTGCGCCAGTGGCTGCAGGAGCCCGACGGGGCGTTCGCCCGCCACTGACCCGCCACTTTTCATGGAAAGCACCACGACAGGAGTTCCCGACATGGGCATGTCACCCGGCAACACCCAGCGCCAGCGGCGCCGCGCCTTTATCGGCGCCACCACCGGCCACTTGATCGAGTGGTACGACTACGGCGTCTACGGCTTCCTGGCCTTGTATATCGGCAAGGCCTTCTTCGTCTCCGACGACCCCACCAGCAGCCTGCTGGCGAGCTTCGCGGCCTTCGCCCTGAGCTTCTTCATCCGCCCGCTGGGCGGGTTGTTCTTCGGTCCGCTGGCGGACAAGATCGGCCGCCGCCGCACGCTGATCACGGTGCTGGTGATGATGGCCGGCTCTACCTTCCTGCTCGGTCTGCTGCCGACTTACGCCAGCATCGGCATCGCCGCACCGGTGATCCTGGTGCTGATCCGCTGCGTGCAGGGTTTTTCCGCCGGGGGGGAGACCGGCACCATCACCAGCTTCATCTCCGAGTACGCCGGCCCTGGTCGCCGCGGCTTCGCCACCTGCTGGCTGATGGTCACCGCGGTGCTTGGCCTGCTGCTGGGCGGCGCCGTGGCCAATGGCATGACCTGGGCGCTGGGCGCCGAACTGATGCAGGACTGGGGTTGGCGGATTCCGTTCCTGATTGCCGGCCCCCTGGGTTTCATTTCGCTGTACATTCGCCTCAAGCTCGAGGACAGCCCGGAGTTCCTCGCCCTGGTGGAAGCCGGGCAGACTTCCAAGGCGCCGCTGCGCGAGGTGTGGCAGTGGAAGCGCTCGATCGCCCTGGTGTTCTTCATCATCACCCTGCACAGCTCGATCTTCTACCTGGTGCTGACCTTCGCCTCGACCTACATGTCCAACACCTTGAAGTTCGACAGCGGCACCACCTTGCTCTACGTGTTCGTCGCCAGCCTGTCGGCGGCGCTGGTGATGCCATTCGGCGGCGCCTTTACCGACCGCTACGGGCGCAAGCCATTCCTGATGGTGATCGGTACACTGGCGACCCTGGCCATGTACTGGTTCTTCAAGACCGCGCCCGGCGCCACCCCGGCCACCTTGTTCTGGCCGTTGATGGCGGTGGCGATCTTGTTCGGGCTGTACGCTTCGTCGACCTACGCGCTGATGAGCGAGCTGCTGCCGACGCGCATCCGTTCCACCGGCATCGCCATGGCCTACAACATTCCGGTGGCGGTATTCGGCGGCAGCGCGCCGCTGATCTCCACCTGGCTGATCAAGGTGACCGGAGATATCACCGCGCCGTGGTATTTCTACGTGGGCACCGGCGTGGCGTCGCTGGTGGCGCTGGTGGTGTTGCGTCAGGAGGATTTCGTGGCCTGTAGCATTGATGCGCAACAGCGGGGCGGGGACGCCACGGGCCGATCCCCAGCCTTGAGCTGACACACGAAACACCTGTCCTTCGCCTTTCCGCTGGGCGCAGCATCCTGTTACAGTCGCCGCCTCACGCTATCGGTCCGAGGATGTACAAGGATGTCGCTTCACGATTGGTTCGGTTTTGTCGTTGTCTCGATGCTGGTGACCCTGTCGCCAGGTCCCGGGGTCATCATGGCCCTGTCCAATTCGTTGTCCCACGGGCCGAGGCGGGCGATGCTCGGTTCACTTGGCAACGCCTTCGGCCTGCTGGTGGTCTCAACCGCCACCAGTGCCGGCCTTGGGGTGCTTCTGCAGTCATCGGCCACGGCCTTCCTGCTGCTCAAGGTGCTGGGCGCGAGCTACCTGATCTACCTGGGCATCAAGCAGTGGAAGAGCCGCAGCAGCGCCTTCGACCAGCTGGAGCAGCCGGCCAAGGCTATCGCCAGCAATCGCCGGCTGCTGCTCAATGGCGTGACGGTGGCGCTGACCAATCCGAAAGCGATCCTGTTCTTCGCCGCTTTCCTGCCGCAGTTCATGCGCACCGGCCACGGCGCCGAGGGCCAGCTCGCCCTGTTGGTAGTCACCTTCGCCCTGTGCTCGATGCTGTCCCACGCTTTCTACGTCACCCTGGCCCAGGCCTTGAAAAACCAGCTGGCCGCACCAAGCCGCGCGCGCTTGATGAATCGCCTGTTCGGCGTCTCGTTCATGACGCTGGGTGCCAGCCTGTTCACCGTTCAGGCCAAGACGGCCTGAATTCAACCTTTCCAATAGGTAGATCTCCATGGCACAAGCCACCGACCAGGCTTTCTACGACCGCGCCGACGCGCATATCGAACTGGCCAACCAGCAGATCGAAAAGCTTGAGGATCTTGGCAAGGTCAGCGCTTCGCTGACCTTCGCCGCCAGTCGCTTCAATGCCTGGATGACCGCGCGCAGCTTCAAGTCCGCACAGGAAATGGCCGCTGCGCGGGAGGAACTGCTGAAGTACTTCTGCGAGCAGTACCGGATGATGCTCGAGGACAACCTCGATGAGCATATCCAGCACTTCGACCGCTACGTGCTGGGCCAGGACAGCTGAGTCATCCGTCGCCAGGCCGTGCAGCGCTTCGCCGGCGCCGCGAGGGCTGAAGTCGGTTACTGCAGCGCGCCCTGTTCCTGCGCCGGTACACCAAACGAGACGTAGTAGGCCAGGCCGACAAAGATCGCGCCACCCACGGCGTTGCCCAGGAATACCGCCGCCAGGTTTTCCAGCAACTGTCCCCAGCTCAGGTAACCGGCAAAGATTGCCGCCGGGATCAGGAACATGTTGGCCACCACGTGCTGGAAACCGATGGCGACGAAGGCCATGATCGGGAACCAGATGCCGAGGATCTTGCCGCTCATTTCACGGCTGGCGTACGAAAGCCACACCGCCAGGCACACCAGCCAGTTGCAGCCGATGCCGGAGACGAAGGCATGAAGGAAGTCGGCGCTGACCTTGCTGGTCGCGCCCGCCAGGGTCTTGCCCAGGTACGCTCCCTCGGTCAGCCCGAGCAGATGACCGAAGCAATAGGCGACGAACAGCGCGCCCAGCAAGTTCGCCAGGGTCACCAGGGCCCAGTTGCGCGCGACCGCCCACAGGCGGATACGCCCGGCAAACATCGCCAGGGGCAGGCTCATCATGTTGCCGGTGAGCAGTTCACCTCCGGCCAGGATCACCAGGATCAGGCCGATGGGGAACACCGCGGCGCCCAGCAGGGTGCCGAACGAGGCCCATGGCGTGGGGATCATGGTGCTGACGTGGATTGCCAGCAGGAAGCCCAGGGAAATGAATGCCCCGGCCAGGAATCCGAGGATCAGGGTGGTGCGGGTGGGCAGATGGGCTTTGCGGGTGCCGGCTTCTATGACCAGCTCGGTGATCCGGGAGGGGGTATTCACAGACATTATCAACAACTCGAACGCAAGGACGGTCGCTCAGGCCGCGGGTCGGGGTTTGGCAGCAGGGGGGTAGCTGCGAAGCGGGCGGCACGTTAGCTGAGGCAATTTGACGCGGTCAAATCGATAGGCTGGATGAGGTGATAGATCTCATCTATGAGGGCTGGGTATCCAAGCGGATTGCTATCGACGCGCTTGAAAAGGCACTGTGGAGCAGGCAGTATTCACCGAAATTACATGGTACATTCCATGGTATGTAACGGTGGAGTGAGCAATGGCGCGTATAGGCATCGACAAGGCAGCTGTTTACCAAGCACGGCAAGCGCTGATGGCCCGGGGTGAACACCCTAGTATCGATGCGGTACGTATCGAACTGGGTAATACCGGGTCCAAGACCACCATTCACCGCTACCTGAAAGAGCTTGATCGCCAGCCGGCGCAAATGCTAGGCAGCACGGCGGCGCTAAGTGAGCCCCTGGGGCGATTGGTCGAGCGACTGGCGGCGCAATTGCAGGAAGAAGGACAGGCGCGCATCGACGCCGCTGAGGCCGCCGCAGAGGCCCGTTGCGCGGCGATGCAGGCTGAGTTGCAACTGGCTCAGCGTGACCTGGCCAACGCGTTGCGCCAGGTGGAGCGCTTGAGTGGTGCGCTGCACGCCGAGTCAGAACGCCTGTCCTGCTGCCAGGCCAGCCTGCAAACCGAACAACTGCGCAGTGCTGGTCTGAGCCAGTCCCAGGGCGAATTGCAAGCGCGCTTGGCAGACAAGGACGAGCAACTGCGCGCCAGCCTCGAACAGCGTCAGCAGGAGCAACGCCGGAACGAGACCCAGGTGCGACAGTTGCAGGGACAATTGCAGACCTTGCAACAGGGGGCCATCGCTCGTCAGGACGAGGTGACCCGCCTGCACCGCGACAATGAGCGCCTGCTCGCCGAGCAGCGCCAGGCAACGGCCCAGAGCCGGTTGCTGGACGAACAACTGCAGCAGCGTGACGCCCAGGTGCAGGGCTTGCGAGCGATACTGGCGCAGGCCCAGGGCGCCAATGACGAGATGCGCCGTCAGTTGGCGACGCGAAAAGGCGAATGATCGCAGGCTGCCTGCTGGCCTGAGGCAGCGGATGCGCCGTTCGTTCAAGCGCCTGATTCAGTTGCCGGGCAACACTGGGGCTCCATCCATGTTCGGAGCCTTCCATGCGCATCCTCTATGCCCCATGCTTTTTCCTCGGGTTCATCGCCACCGCCGTATGGCTGATCAACCTCGGTGCCGACATCCTCTGGCTGTTGCCCCTGCTCGGCGTTGCCATCTTGCTGTCATTCACCTGCGAAGCGCTGTACCCCTACAAGCCCGCCTGGAGCGAGGCCGGCGGGGAGGGCGGACGCGATGGCCTGCACGCGCTGGTCAACGAAACGCTCAATGTCGCCAGTATCGCCGTCATTCCTCTGTTTGCCGGCTGGCTGCCGGCCAGCAGCCTGTGGCCCAGCCACTGGCCGGTAATGTGGCAATTGCTCCTGGCGCTGCCACTGGCCGACCTGGGCATCACCCTTGTGCACTACGCCAGCCACCGCAGCGCGTTACTCTGGCGCCTGCACGCGGTGCATCACAGCGTGACCCGGCTGTACGGTTTCAATGGCCTGATGAAGCATCCGCTGCACCAGTTGGCCGAGGCCCTGGGCGGTGTGGTGCCATTGTTGCTGCTGGGTTTGCCACAGGATGTCGCGGCGCTGCTGGCTTTCAGTATCTCGGTGCAGTTGCTGCTGCAGCACAGCAATGTCGACATGCGCATCGGTGGCCTGCGCCATCTGTTCGCCTGGGCGCCCGTGCACCGGCTGCACCACCTGAAGTACGGCAGGCTGGGCGACGTCAATTTCGCCCTGTTCTTCCCGCTGTGGGATCGCCTGCTGGGGACCGCGCTGCACCTGCCGGACTATGGGCTGGCCGATGACGACATGGGTATCGGCGATCGCCCGGACTACCCGCAAACCTACCTGGCACAGCTGTGTGAGCCGTTTCGACCGGCGGCCACGGCGCAGCCGCCAGCGCCGCTGCCACGCGGCCTGCGCCAGGCCCTAGATCAGCGCGTCTGAACGCAGGTGGCGCAGGGCGTCGCTGGCGCGAATACCGAACTGCTGACGCAGGCTGCGGGAGAGGTGCGCCGAGTCGGAAAAGCCCGCGGCCATGGCCGCCTCGGTCAGGGAGGCACCGGCCAGCGCCTGGCGCAGGGCTTGGCGCAGACGCTGCCACAGCACCAGGCGTCGTACCGACAGGCCGAGGCTGCCGCTGAACAGGCGCTCCAGTTGGCTGATCGACAGTGCGGCTTCCTGAGCCAGTGCCGTGGCTGGCAGACGCTGCTCGTCCAACGCCCGGATCCGCGCAAGGGATCGTGCCAGACGCGGGTCCAATGGGCGGCGCGGCGCCTGACGCAACGCCTGGGCGAGACCGGGGATATCACGCGGCGCCTGTTGGCAGACGTCGAGCAAGGTTTCCAGGGTAAACGCCAGGGGCTCGGCAAACAGAGTGATGCAGGGCGCCTGACGCTCGGGGATGGCGTGGGGCTGCAGCGACTCGATGGCCAGCGAACGGCCGCAGCGCTTTTCGCCGGCGATTTCTACGCACAGCTCGCCCTCGAGGGACAGCAGCACCTGATGGGCATAATGGGCGTGGACGCTGGTTCGGCCCGGCGTGCCGAGCAACAGGCAGTGGTCATCGGCCAGCCAGAGTCGACCTCGCCAAGCGCTGTCCTGTCGTTCGTTCATCCCAGGCTTCCTATCCGTATTGGTCCATAAGCACTCATGCGAGTGGATATCGTTCAAAGGCCGATTATGCTTGAAGTGACTTGCCGCGATTCGGGGCCGATGCCTCGTCGTGTTTCGCGCAGCCTGTAATGCCCTTGGGCCTGGGTGCGTGCTTTGGGATCTGATGGAGCACTCCGGTCTACCCCAACCAGACGGAGGCGACCCATGGCGGTCCTTGACAGCGCATCCACGGGCAGTAGCGCGCCCCAACGTGGCATCACCCGGGAGGAGCGCAAAGTCATCTTTGCCTCTTCCCTTGGTACCGTGTTCGAATGGTACGACTTCTACCTCTACGGATCACTGGCGGCGATCATCGCCAAGCACTTCTTCGCCGGGGTCAACGAAACCACCTCGTTCATCTTCGCCTTGCTCGCCTTCGCCGCCGGCTTTGCCGTGCGGCCGTTCGGCGCCATCGTGTTCGGCCGCCTGGGCGACATGATCGGGCGCAAGTACACCTTCCTCATCACCATCGTGATCATGGGCCTGTCCACCGCCGTGGTGGGGCTGTTGCCCAGCTACGCGACCATCGGCGTGGCCGCGCCGGTGATCCTCATCACCCTGCGCCTGTTGCAGGGGTTGGCGCTGGGCGGCGAGTACGGCGGCGCCGCCACCTATGTGGCGGAGCATGCACCCAAGGGCAAGCGCGGCTTCTTCACCGCGTGGATCCAGACCACCGCGACCCTCGGGCTGTTCCTGTCGCTGCTGGTGATCCTGGCCTGCCGCACTGCCCTGGGCACCGAGGCGTTCGAGGCCTGGGGCTGGCGCATCCCGTTCCTGCTGTCGATCCTGCTGCTGGCGATCTCGGTGTACATCCGCCTGCAGCTCAACGAGTCGCCGGTGTTCATGAAGATGAAGGCCGAAGGCAAGGCGTCGAAGGCGCCGCTGACCGAGTCGTTCGCCCGCTGGGACAACCTGAAGGTGGTGATCATGGCGTTGCTCGGCGGTACCGCCGGGCAGGCGGTGGTGTGGTACACCGGGCAGTTCTACGCGCTGTTCTTCCTGCTGCAGACCCTGAAGATCGACCCGCAGACCGCCAACCTGCTGATTGCCGGCTCGCTGCTGATCGGCACGCCGTTCTTCATTGTCTTCGGCAGTCTGTCCGACCGCATCGGGCGCAAGAAGATCATCATGGCCGGCTGCATCATCGCCGCGCTGACCTACTTCCCGATCTTCAAGGCGTTGACCGAGTACGGCAACCCGGACGTGTTCGTCGCCCAGGAGCAGAACCCGGTGGTGGTGGTGGCCGACCCCGGGCAGTGCGCGTTCCAGTTCGATCCGGTGGGCAAGGCCCGGTTCACCAGCTCCTGCGATATCGCCAAGAGCCTGCTGGCCAAGCGGGCGATCCCGTACGAGAACGAGAAGGCCGAGCCCGGCAGCGTTGCGCAGATCCGCATCGGTGAGCGGGTGATTCCGAGTTTCGAGGGCAGCAGCCTGGCCGCGGCGGACCTGAAAACCCAAAGCGATGCCTTCACCGCCACCCTGACGGCGGCCCTGAAGGAGGCCGGCTACCCCGAGAAGGCCGACCCGGCGAAGATCCACTACCCGATGGTGTTGCTGCTGCTGAGCATCCTGGTGATCTACGTGACCATGGTCTATGGCCCGATCGCCGCCTGGCTGGTGGAGCTGTTCCCGGCGCGGATCCGCTACACCTCCATGTCGCTGCCGTACCACATCGGTAACGGCTGGTTCGGCGGTTTCCTGCCAACGGTGGCTTTCGCCATGGTCGCGGCGACCGGGGATATCTACTACGGGCTGTGGTACCCGATCGTGATCGCGGTGATGACGGCGGTGCTGGGGATCTTCTTCCTGCCGGAGACCAAGGATCGCGACATCAACCACACCTGACTGCCTGCTGGCCCGCTCCCCGCATACGCGGAGCGGGCTTGTCGGTCAGTCGAAGTATCCACGCAAGGTATACCGGTACCCGACATCCACCGCCGAGGTCTGCGGTTTGGCATACGCCTTCTTGAGCACGAACTCGAACGCCGGTTCATACAATCCATCGCGCACCACGGCACCCGCCAGTACTTCCACCGTGTACCAGCCGTTGTCCAGCTCGATGATCGGTCGCCCCGGCTCCTGGTAGCGTGCCAGCAGGTCGCCCAAGGCCTTGTTGGTGAAGTGCTGCAGGATGCGCCAGGTGAACAGCATCAGCGCACGGTTCTCGATCCGCAGCACATACCCTGCGCGCCGATGTTTGAGGCGACTGCCGGGCTCCAGCAGTGCCGGCGTGGGCTCGTCGAGGGTGAACAGGATGCGGTAGGGCAGGTTGTCGATTCCGGCCAGGGGCAGGATTACCCCCTGCGCCACCGCCAGGTCGCCACTGTCGCCGCGGGTGAAGGCGCGGGCGAGGTCGTCGGGCAGGTCGTGGTCTTCCTTGAACTGTTCGAGCAACTGGATATCGCCGAGCAGGAAATAGTCGATCAGGTCGTTGAGTACTTCGCTGAATTCGAAGCGCATGGGTTGTCCTTGTTCTGGCTGCGCCGGGTTAGTTCAGCAATGTAGCAGTCCACGTGGAAAACCACGCGAGTATAAGGTGCGGGCCTGCCGGCTAATGCCGCTGGGCGATCTGGATCAGGTTGCCGCAGGTGTCGTCGAACACGGCCACGGTGACCGGGCCCATGGCCGTGGGCGGCTGGGTGAACTGCACGCCGGCCTTGCACAGCCGCTCATACTCGGCCTGGATATCGCGCACGCCGAAGGAGGTGGCGGGAATGCCGTCCTGCTTGAGCGCGGCCTTGTAGATTTTTGCCGCGGGATGGGCGTCGGGTTCGAGCAGCAGCTCGACGCCGTTGGGGTCGTTGGGGGAGGTGAGTGTGAGCCAGCGGTGCTTGCCCATGGGGATATCGTGCTTGGGTTCGAAACCCAGGACATGGTGGTAGAAGGCATGGGCCCTGGCCTGATCGTCGACGAGGATGCTGGTGACCACGATCTTCATGTGTATCCCTCTGAAGGGGCAGCATCGCGCTGCGGGTACCTGGGGATTATAGAAGGGCCGCCTGCACCGGGTGGATTGGTTCGCAGACTTTCAGCCGGAGATCGCTGAGCCTTGTGGTGTGTCGGCACGTCACCAGATCGAACAGCAAGCGCATTGCCCGTGTCGCCATGCGCCGCATCACCGGCGCCTGCAGGCGTTGTGCCGCTATGGCGCCAGGCCTTCGAAACCGACCTGCTGGGCACGGTCGGTATGGTGACGGCGGCGCTGCCCTGGCTCAAGGCCGCGCTGAATCACTATGGCAAGACACTTCGCTTGGACGCATGGCTCCGCCGGAGGAGGTCGCCCGGGCTCGACTGGTAGGCGTTGAGGCATCGGGCAGACAGACGGTACAAATGCATAATCCAAAAGTGATATCAGATCGCTTGCATGGTGCTTGGGCCGATCTATGCTCAGGACATCCCGTGGATACAGGAGCCCCGGCCCATGTTCGAATACCATCGCAAGTCCGATCTGGTCGAAATCCAGCGCGCCCGGCAAGCCCTGGCGGGCATGGAGGCGAAGCTGGCGGCGATCAGCCGTTCCATGGCGATGATCGAGTTCGCGCCGGATGGCACGATCCTCGAAGCGAACGAGCACTTCTGCAAGACCATGGGCTACAGTGCCGATGAGATCCGTGGCAAGCACCACCGGATCTTCTGTGACCCGACCTACGCCAAGAGTGCCGAGTATCAGCAACTCTGGCGTGAGCTGGGTCAGGGCAAGGCCATCAGCGGTACCTTCGAGCGCCTGGACAAGGCGGGCCGCGAAGTATGGCTGGAGGCGAGCTACATGCCGGTGATCGACGAGCGCCAGCAGGTCACCAGCGTGATCAAGGTGGCCTCCGACATCACCCGCCATGTGATCGAGGAGCATGAGAGCGAAAGCCTGCTCAAGGCCATCGGCCGCTCCATGGCGGTAATCGAGTTCACCCCGGCCGGGCGGGTAATCAAGGCCAACCAGAATTTCCTCGATACCATGGGCTATCGCCTGGAGGAAGTAGTCGGGCGCCACCATGGGCTGTTCTGCCTGCCCCATGAGCGCGAGTCGGCCGAGTACCGCGACTTCTGGGCCTCGCTCAACCGCGGCGAGTACCACTCGCACCGCTTCGAACGCATCAACAAGCAGGGCCAGACCGTGTACCTGGAGGCGTCCTACAACCCGATCTTCGACAACAAGGGCCGGTTGTACAAGGTGGTGAAGTTCGCCAGCGACATCACCCGGCAGATCAGCACCCAGCAGACCGCCGCCGATGCTGCCCATGCCAGTTCGATGCAGACCGACGCCTGCGCGCGCAAGGGCACCCAGGTGGTGCAGCAGGCGGTGGAGGTGATCGAGCAGATTTCCTCCGAGTTGAACGACGCCGCCCGCACCATCGATGCGGTGAGCAAGCAGTCCGAGGTGATCGGGCAGATCGTCCTCACTATCCGCGGCATCGCCGACCAGACCAACCTGCTGGCGCTCAACGCCGCTATCGAGGCGGCCCGGGCCGGCGAGCATGGCCGAGGCTTCGCCGTGGTCGCCGACGAAGTACGCAACCTGGCGGCGCGCACCAGTAAGGCGACCCTGGAGATCGTCGAGGTGGTGCGGCAGAATCACGACCTGTCACTGACCGCGGTGGCCAGCATGCAGTCGAGCCTGACCCGCACGGGGTTGGGCGTGGAGCTGGCCAACGAGGCCGGCACGGTGATCATGGAGATCCAGCAGGGATCACGGCACGTGGTGGACGCCATCAGTCAGATCAGTTCGACCCTTCAATTGCACTGAGGCTCTGGCGAAGCTCCAGCTCCAGGCCTTGCAGGCTCGCCCGCAACCGGGCGAGTAATTGATCCACGGGCAGGCCTAGGGCGATGGCTTGCTCCAAGGCTTCGCAGTCCTGTCTGACACCTCTGACCTTGAGCATTTTCGCGCCACCTTTGACCCGATGGACAACGGGCACCAGGGCCTCGGGTGACGGATCTGCGCCGAGCGCATGCAATGCCTGCAGGTCCTCGGCACTGCTTTGCGCCAGTTGTTCCAGCAGGCGCCGGGTCAACTGAGTGTCGTCCTGGGTGAGGTGGCGCAGTTCGGCCAGGTCGAAGCCGCTGGGCCGTGGCATCATGTCGACCTGATCGGGCAGGGTGGTGGCCAGTGGCAGGCATGCCCTGAGCGCCTGCAGGCCGATCGGTTTGAACAGGCATTCGTCCATGCCGCTGTCCAGGCAGCGTTGACGCTCTTCGGCCTGGGCGTTGGCGGTGACGCCGATGATGCGACAGGCCGGTGATCGAGCCTCGCGTTCCTCGGCACGGATGCTGCGGGCCAGCGTATGGCCATCCATGACCGGCATGCTGCAATCGGTGATCACCACGTCGAAACGACCGACTTGCCAGAGTGCCAGCGCCGTCTTGCCGTGATCGGCGAGAGTCACCTGGTGGCCCAGCGAACGCAGTTGCTTGTCGAGTAGCAGCAGGTTGGCCGGATAATCGTCGACCACCAGGACGCGCAGGGGGCCGCTGCCGGTTTCGATCGAGGCGCGGTCGAGCGACTCCCGGGTGGCGGGTTCGGCAGCGGGCAGGGTGAGGTGGACATCGACCTGGGTCCCCAGGCCTTCGATGCTGTGCAAGCGCAGCTCGCCGCCCATGAGCTCGCACAGCTCGCGGCTGATCACCAGTCCCAGCCCTGCGCCTTGGCGCGCCTGGCGGCCATCGACCTGGGAGAAGGTGGTGAACAGCCGTGTCTGGTCGCTGGAGCTGATGCCTACACCGCTGTCCTTGATCTGCAGCGTGACGTGCTGCAGGTCGCCGTCGAGCGGGGTCACCACCAATGACACATCGACCTGGCCCTGGTCGGTAAACTTGATCGCATTGCTCAGCAGGTTCGACAGTACCTGCTTGAGGCGCAACGGATCGGCAAGCGCCCAGGCGCAGGTATCGGGCAGTACAGCACGCAGGTTGAGCCCCTTGAGACGGGCGTTGCCTTCGAAGACCCTCAGGGTGGTGCGCACGATCTCGACCAGGTCGGTGGCCACCGGTTGCAAGGTCATGTGGCCGGCCTCGATGCGTGAGATGTCCAGTACATCGCCGATCAGTTCGAGCAGGCCGATCGCTGAATCGTGGGCCGCCTCCAGCGCCTGGCGGTCGCTGTGGCCGTGGCGGCTGTCCTCCAGGGCCATTTCGAGCAGCCCGATGACGGCGTTCATCGGTGTGCGGATCTCATGGCTCATGACCGCCAAAAAGGTGCTTTTTGCCCGGCTGGCCTGCTCGGCGTCGTCCTTGGCCTGACGCAGCTGTTCGAGCAGCCCGCGGCTGAGCGTAAGCTGTTCTTGCAGGGCACGCTGGGCCTCGCTGCGTTGCTGGATCAGTTTACGCAGGTAGCTGTTCCAGAACACCACGCCGGCCAGCAGCAGCGTGGCCAGCACCAGGACCTGCAGCGCCAGCGTGCGGTAATTGCGCCAGGGGCTGTCACTGGCCACTGCGTTGGTGCGCCAGCGATTGACCAGTTGTTCCAGCTCATCAGGTGGGATACTCAGCAACGCCTTGTCGAGGATCGCCTGCAGTTGTGGCAGCGCGGGGCTGACGGCGAAGGTCGCCAAGGCGGGTTCATCGCCCAGTAACCCGGCGATTTTGAGGCGGCCACTGAAAGCCTGGTTGATGAAGTAGGCGGCATTGACGTGCGAGTTGATGGCGACGTCGGCATCACCGTTGGCCACCGCCTCCATGAGCTGCAAGGGATTTTCGACCTCCACGGTACGCAGGCCGACGACCTGGCGTTCCAGGTCGTCGAGCAATGGCGAGCCGCGCAGCAGTGCCACGCGCAACCCCTGCAGCGGCTGCTTGGTGTCTAGTGGCGGTGCATTCTGGCGGGTGACCAGCACTCGCGGGCTGATCATGTAGGGGCGTGTGTAGCGCAGGCGTTGGGCACGATGCACGCCGTAGCCGATAGCGCCGATCATGTCCACCTTGCCTTGGGCGACTTGCTCGACCATGTCCTCGAATGACTCCGACTCGACGATCTGGAATTGCAGGCCGGTGCGCAGGCCGATGCGCTCCAGCAAATCCAGGGCAATCCCCCGTGCTTGCTGCTGGGCGTCGGTGAAACTCAGGGGGGCGAGGGTGGTGTTGATCATCACCTTGACCTGCCGGTGCCGGGCGATCCACTCGCGTTCTTCGTGGGTCAGGGCGTCGAGGCGGCGGTCGAGCAGGAAGCTGGTGCTGCCGCCCGTCCAGCGCCGAAGGATGTTCAGCCGTTCGCTGTCGGAGATGCGGCCGAGGGCGAGGTCGACCAGTTGCAGCAAGCGCGGGTTGTCTCGAGCCAGGGCAAACGCGAAAGTGCTGGCCGGCATCTGGACGAAATGATCGACCTTGACCCTTTCCTGGAAGCCCTTGGCGATCACGTAGTCGGCGCTGATGGCATCACCCAGGTAGACATCGGCTTGCCCCAGCGCCACCGCGGTCACACCGGCGAGCGTGGAGCGGTAGAGGCTGAGCTGAGCGTGGGGGTAGAGTTGCTGCACTGTGCGAATGGGCAGGTAATGGTCGACCATGGCCAGGCGCAGACCCTCAAGCTTGTCCTCTACGCGCAGGCTTCGGTTCTGCCGGGACACGATAACCGGCAAGTCGTCGGCATAGGGCAGGCTCAGCGTAAGGTCAGCATCGTTGGCCTCGAAGGCATTGGAGCTGCCCAGCAGGTCGATCTCGCCGGCACGCAAGGCATCGAGCGCCTGGGCGCGGCTGGCATAGCGTCGCACCTCGATGGGTAGCCCGAGCTGTTCGCCGATCAGGCCGGCATAGTCGGCGCTGAGGCCTTCGTAGTCAGCCTGGCTGATGTTGATGTCGAAGGGTGGATAGTCCGGGCGCGAGCTGCCCAGCACCAGGCGCTTGCGTTGGTTCAGCCACTGTCGGTCGGTCGCTGCCAACGCCAGCGGTGGCGCCGCGCTCAGGGCACGGGCAAGCAGGTGGCGGGGCTCGCTGTGCACCTCGCTCAGTGCGGATGGCGACAGCAACGCGACCAGCAGCAGGCACAGTGATGCCCCCTTAGTCATGGTTCAGGCCACGTTGTTGCGTTTGGCGAGGTCCACCATTTCTACCAGCGACTCGACCTTGAGCTTCTCCATGATCCGGCCGCGGTAGGTGCTGATGGTCTTGGCGCTGAGGTTCATCTGCTCGCCGATCAGCTTGTTGCTCTGGCCGGCGCTGAGCCGGCGCAGCACTTCCATTTCCCGGTTGGACAGCAGTGCCAGGCGCTCGGTCTCGCTTTCCAGGGTGTTGCTGTTGACCGCCATCTGCGGGAAGGTCGAGTAACCCTTGACCAGTGCCTTGAGGGCGAAGACCAGGGCATCGAGGTCTTCGTCCTTGTTGACGAAGGCCGAGATGCCAGCGTCCATGCAGCGCCGCACGTAGAGGTCGGCGGGCTGGCCGGTGAGGGCCATGATCCGGGGCGGTGGGTCGATCAGCTTGAGCCGCTTGATCACCTCCATGCCGTCGAGGTCCGGCAGGCCGATGTCGAGGATGACCACGTCCGCCTTGGTCTGCTCGGCCAGGCGAGCAGCCTCCTTGCCTTTACCGGTTTCCCCCACGACGGTGAAGCGTTCGCGTTCGAGCAGCATGCGTACGGCGAGTCGAACAATGTGGTGGTCATCGACCAACAGCACGGATGTCATTCAGGTAGCTCCTGTCAAAGTGCAGCCCGCTTCCAGCCTATGATCAAAGGCGCTGAGCAGCGGACTTGCTGGGCAGCGCGCACCTTACGGATATTCAGGAGCCTTGGTAATAGGCGAGTATAGGTGTGTTGAAAAACCTGCACAAACCTGTAGAAAAGTCCTACAAACGAGGTTCAGGCGCAGGGCGCGTGCGGCTTGTGCACACGCTGTGTCGAGGCGGGATTGTTGTCCAGCACCTTGCCGGCGCGGGAGGGGCGGGCAACCAGCTGGCCGCCGCAGTTCGGGCAGCGGTGGTGGAAGTGCCGGTCGTTGCAGGCTCGGCAGAAGGTGCACTCGAACGAGCAGATCAGCGCATCTGGGCTTTCGGCCGGCAGGTCGGCGTCGCAGCATTCGCAGTTGGGGCGCAATTCGAGCATGGTCTTGGTTTCCTTCCAGTTGGAAAAACCAGTGTGCTACGCCGCGCCCCGGTCGGCAATCGCTTCACGTGCCTGGACGGTAAAGGTGGGCGTGACCAGCGCGGTACAGGGCCGAGTCGGCGAATGGCGCGTCTCCCAGCACATGACCGACCAGGATCAGCGCGGTACGCCGAAAATCCTTGGCGGCAACGCGCTCGCAGATATCGGCCAGCGTGCCCTTGACCCAGTCCTGGTCCGGCCAGGTGGCGCGATGGACCACCGCTATCGGGCAGTCGACGCCATAGTGTGGCAGCAGCTCCTGGACGATGCGGGCCAGGTGGCGCACCCCCAGATGGATGGCCAGGGTACTGCCGTGGCGGGCCAGGTCGGCCAGTTGCTCACCGGCCGGCATTGGCGAACGGTCGCCAAAGCGGGTGAGGATCACGGTCTGCGCCACATCGGGCAAGGTCAGCTCGCAGCCGAGCAGCGCGGCACTGGCGGCGGTGGCGGTGACGCCGGGGACGATCTGGTAGTCGATATCCAGTTCGCGCAAGTGGCGGATCTGTTCGCCGATGGCGCCATAAAGGCTGGGGTCGCCGCTGTGCACGCGCGCCACGTCCTCGCCGTTGGCGTGAGCCTGGCGCATCGCCTCGACGATCTGCTCCAGGTGCAGTTCGGCGCTGTTGATTACCGTGTGCGCCTGGTGACCTTCCAGCACGGCGGCGGGGACCAGGGAGCCGGCATAGACGATCACTGGGCACTGGCGGATCAGGCGCTGGCCCTTGACCGTGATCAGCTCGGGATCGCCGGGGCCGGCGCCGATGAAATAGACCGTCATGGGGGTTCCTTGTATAGAAGAGTGGCGGATTATCCGCCGATGGCCAGGGCCAGGGTAGCGCTGCCGAGGACCTGCCTCGGCACGTGCAGGCGGCCGTTATCGCCGGCCAGGGCCAGTGCGGCGCTTTCGGCGACGCCCCAGCAGCCGGTCTGCGCGTACGCCGTGGGCGAACGCTGGCTGAGCTGCGCTTCGAAAACCAGTAGATGCGCGGCATCGAAACAGATGTACGGCAGCCCCAGGCGTTCGGCCAGTGCCAGCAGGCCGGGCTCGCGGGCCTTGGGCTCGATGCTGGCAATGCCGCGCAGGGCCGAGAGGGGCAGGGCGTTGCGGGTGAGGGTCTGGCGCAGCAATACCGCAAGGGTCTCGACCGGGCAGCCGCGGCGACAGCCAAAGCCGGCGTACAACGCCGGCTGAGCAGGCAGATCGCGCATCAGGCCTGGCTGGAGCGACGGTACAGCCAGGCGCTGAGCAGGCCCAGGGCCAGCCAGAACGCGGCGTTGGTCAGCCAGGAAGCGATCTTGAACTGGGTCTCGAGGGCTTGCGGCGCCAGGCTTTCATGCACGGCCGGCTGTGGCGCGCCGATCAGGTGCGGGATCACCAGCAGAGCGGCACCCAGCGCCTTGAGCAGCCAGTGCCGGGCGAACACCAACAACGCCAGGCCGGCGGCGGTGGCCGCTGCGGTGCCGATCCACCAGGTCTGGCGCTGACCGAGGTCGGCGGCGGCGGTGCCGGGCAGTTCCGGTGGCAGGCCCAGGGTCGGCGCCAGGCAGAACACGGCAAAGCCGGCCAGGCCCCACAGCGCGCCGGTGGCCACGCGGTTCGGTTCACGCAGGCCGTAGAGAGCGACCAGGATCAGGGCGAAACCGACGGCGACCACCAGGTTGCCACCGGTGGTGGACAGCACGCGCTGCCAGCCGTCTTCCGGCGACCAGGCTTCGGCGCTGTGCTCATGCTCGTGGGGCGCGGTGGCGTCGCCGTGTTCATGGTGTTCGGCGACCGGGGCGGCGGACTCGTAGGTTTCCGCCTGGAGAATCAGTGGGGTGACCCAGAAGCTTTGCAGCAGGGTCAGCAGCAGGGCCGCGAGCAGGCCGCTGAAGCCCGCGGTACGGGCGATGCGCGTAATCATGCGGGTTTACTCAGTGGCAAGGGAAGGCGGCGCTGTGGCGGGTATCGTGGGCAGCGTTGTGCACTGCCTCGATGTGCGAGAAACCGGCGAAGTACACCAGGCACAGGCCCAGCAGGCTGGCGCCGACCGCGACGATCAGTCGCTGGCTGAGGCTGACGGGGGTGGCGATACTGTGTTTGGCGCTGGTGATGGGCATGACGCGTTCCTCTGCTGCTTTTGTTGTGGCAACGGACATGCGCGACGACCCCGGGCACGATTGGCCCAGGTGATACGACGACGCCCGCCCACCGCGGGGTGTACTGTGAGCACGTGTCAGGCCGGTCTCCGGGCTGGCGAGGTGGAGCAGGACTCCGTGGGGCGTCACCTTCCCATGCCTTACTGTTGGCACAGTGGTTCGGACGCTTCTCTCGCTTACCGTTGCGGGGGCAGCACCGGCCTTGTCGGCTCCTTAGCAATGGAGGCGCGACGCACCGGTTTCCCGTTTCACCCCCGTCGGGGGCACCTGAACGCAATGCGCTAGCAAATCACGGGGCCGGGCCCGCGTCAATCGCCATGGCGGTTGACCGCCAGGCAGGCACTGCGTAGCCTTGCCGCTGCGAGGTTCTCGGGCGTTGGCCCGAGCTAAGACGGGAACGCGGTACAAGCCGCGGCTGCCCCCGCAACTGTAAGCACTGAAGGGTTCGGCACAGCCACTGCGCAGGCGCGCGGGAAGGCGCCGGCCCACCGGCCAGCGAGCCGCAGCGGTGCGAGCCAGGAGACCTGCCTCGTGACGTTTTCGACTTTCAACCGGGCGGGGTGATCCGGTGGCGAACGCGCCAGGCCGGCAGGGCCGTGGCTGTCGTCCTGCATGCCCGCGCCATTGCTGCCAAGGGCATCGCGACATGAAAACACTGGCCAAGCTTCCCGTCACCATCGTTACCGGCTTCCTCGGCTCGGGCAAGACCACCTTGCTGCGCCATATGCTCGACAACGCCCAGGGCCGCCGCATCGCGGTGATCGTCAACGAATTCGGCGAGCTGGGCATCGACGGCGAGATCCTCAAGCAGTGCAGCATCGGCTGCACCGAGGAAGAGGCCAACGGCCGCGTCTATGAGCTGGCCAACGGTTGTCTGTGCTGCACCGTGCAGGAAGAGTTCTTCCCGGTGATGCGCGAGCTGGTGGCCCGTCGCGGCGACCTCGACCACATCCTTATCGAGACCAGCGGCCTGGCCTTGCCCAAACCGCTGGTACAGGCCTTCCAATGGCCGGAAATCCGCAACGCCTGCACCGTCGACGCGGTGATCACCGTGGTCGACAGCCCGGCCGTGGCCGCCGGCACCTTTGCCGCCTACCCGGAGCAGGTCGATGCCCAGCGCAAGCTCGACCCCAACCTCGACCACGAGTCGCCGCTGCACGAGCTGTTCGCCGACCAGCTGGCCAGTGCCGACCTGGTGGTGCTGAACAAGGCCGACCTGATCGACGCCGAGGGCCTGGCCAAGGTCCGTGCCGAGGTGGCCGAGGAGCTGCCGCCAGCGGTCAAGGTGATCGAGGCCAGCAGTGGCCGTCTGCCGCTGGAAGTGCTGCTGGGCGTGGGCGCCGAGTCCGAGGTGCATATCGATGGTCGCCGTACCCATCACGACTCGCATCACGACGGCGATGACCATGACGACCATGACCACGACGCCTTCGACTCGATCTCCATCGATCTGCCCGAGTCCGACGAGAGCCTGCTGCTCGACGCCCTGACCCAGCTGGTCACCGAGTTCGGCATCCTGCGCGCCAAGGGCTTCGCCGCGATTCCCGGCAAGCCGATGCGTCTGCTGATCCAGGGGGTGGGCACCCGCTTCGACAAGCATTTCGATCGCGCCTGGCGTAGCGATGAACCACGGATCACCCGCCTGGTGCTGATCGGCCAGGCGCTGGACGCCGCACAGCTGGAAGCGCGCCTGCGCCAGGCCCTGGGCGCCTGAACCATGCACCTGCTGCGGACCCAACCCGGCGGCTTCGTGCCGGACGACAGCATCGCCGACCTCGGCCAGACCCCCGCCGACCTGGTGATCCTCTGCAGCGGTGATTCACACCTGGCGCTGCTCGCCGAAACCGCCGAGCAGCTGCCGGCGCACTTTCCCAGCGTGCGCCTGGCCAACCCGATGCAGGTGCAGAACCATGCCTCGGTCGACGTGTATGTCGACCAGGTGCTGCGCCATGCCAAGGTGATCCTGGTGTCGCTGCATGGCGGCGTCGGCTACTGGCGCTATGGTGTCGAGCAACTGGTCGAACTGGCGGAGCGTGGGGTCGAGCTGATCCTGGTGCCCGGCGACGACCGCCCCGATCCTGAGCTTACCGACCTGGGCACGGTCCGCGGCGAACAGGCCGAGCGCCTCTGGCACTTCCTGCGCCAGGGCGGCAAGGCCAACGCCGTTAACCTGTTCAACTGCCTGGCCAGCCAATGGCTGGGTTGTGATTACCCGTGGGATGAGCCGCAGCCCTTGCCGCGCACGGCGGTCTATCACCCGGCCAAGGCCACGGCGCGCCTGGAGGACTGGTACGCCGAGTGGAATCCGGAGCATCCGGTGGCGCCGTTGCTGTTCTACCGTTCGCACCTGCAGGCGGCCAACACGGCGTTCATCGATGTGTTCTGCCAGCGCCTGCAGGCCTGCGGGCTGAATCCATTGCCCATTGCCGTGGCCAGCCTAAAGGAACGCGCCTGCCTGGACCAGGTCGAGGCCTGGCTCGACGAGGTGCAGGCCGAGGTGGTGATCAACACCACAGGCTTCGCCCTGTCCAGCCCCGAGCAACCCAACCTGCGTCCGCTGCGCCGCGATGTGCCGGTGCTGCAGGCGATCTGCGCCCAGGACAACCAACCTGGCTGGGAGCAGAGCGAGCAGGGCCTGGGCGCCCGCGACCTGGCGATGCACATCGCCTTGCCGGAATTGGACGGGCGTATCATCACCCGGCCGGTGAGTTTCAAGGACCTGGCCTGGCGCAGCGAGCGCAGCCAGTCCGATGTGGTCTGCTACCGGGCCCACCCCGAACGCATGGACTTCGTCGCCGAACTGGCACGGCGCTGGGTGACCCTGGCGCGCCTGGACAACCAGGAAAAGCGCGTGGCCCTGGTGCTGGCCAACTACCCGACCCGCGACGGGCGCATCGGCAATGGCGTCGGCCTGGACACGCCGGGCGCGGCGCTCAATATCCTTGAGGCCCTGCAGGCGCAGGGTTACCCAGTGGCTGGCCTGCCTGAAACCGGCACTGAGCTGATTCACCAGTTGCTCGGCGGGGTCACCAACGACCTCGACCATCTCGACCAGCGCCCCTGCGCCCAGAGCCTGGCCCTGGCCGATTACCAGCGCGCCTTTGCCGCCTTGCCCGAGACCAACCAACGCGCCGTGCTGGAGCGCTGGGGGCCGCCCGAGCAGGACCCGATGTTCCGCAGTGGGCGCATGATGGTTGCCGGCCTGCGCTACGGCCTGACCTTCGTCGGCATCCAGCCGGCGCGGGGCTACCAGGTGGACCACAGCGCCGTATACCACGACCCGGACCTGGTGCCGCCCCATGGCTACCTGGCGTTTCACTTCTGGCTGCGCAACGGCTATGCCGCCGACGCGGTGATTCATGTGGGCAAGCATGGCAACCTGGAATGGCTGCCGGGCAAGGGCGTGGGCCTGTCCGCCGAATGCTGGCCGGATGCCTTGCTCGGCCCGTTGCCCAACATCTACCCATTCATCGTCAACGACCCGGGCGAGGGCGCCCAGGCCAAGCGCCGCACCCAGGCGGTCATCATCGACCACCTGATGCCGCCGTTGACCCGTGCCGAGACCTACGGCCCGCTGCGCCACCTGGAGCAACTGGCCGATGAATACTACGAGGCGCAGTTGCTCGACCCACGTCGTGCCCGCGAGCTGCAACGTGACATCCTCGAACTGGTCAAGACCCACCATATCGACCGCGAACTGCAGCTCGAAGGCCAGATGGAGGACGCGGCGGTCTGGCTGCCGCGGCTGGACACCTACCTGTGCGACCTGAAGGAATCGCAGATCCGCGACGGCCTGCACGTGTTCGGCCAGTCGCCGCAGGGGCGTTTGCGCAGCGATACGCTGCTGGCGTTGCTGCGGGTGGCGCGGGGCGATGGCAGGGGCGGTAACGCCAGCCTGATCCGCGAGCTGGCCAAGGCGTTGGCGCTGGGCTTCGATCCGCTGGATTGCGACCTGGGGCAGGCCTGGGAAGGGCCGCGCCCGGACCTGCTGACGCAACTCGACGCCAGCCTCTGGCGAACCTGTGGCGATACTCGCGAGCGCCTGGAGTTGCTGGCGTTGTCATTGATCGAGCAGGCCCAGATGGGCACGGTGGCGCTGCCGGACGAGGCGCAATGGGAGGCGGTGCGCGCGGTGCTGCGCACGCTCATCGAGCAGGTCGCGCCCGACCTCGATGCCTGCGGCGGCGCCGAGATCGATGGCCTGCTGGCGGCCCTGGCCGGGCGTTTCGTCCCGGCCGGGCCCAGCGGCGCGCCCAGCCGCGGCCGCCTGGACGTGCTGCCCACCGGGCGCAACTTCTATACCGTCGATGTGCGCAACCTGCCCACCGCCACGGCCTGGCGCCTGGGGTTCGCCTCGGCCAACCTGATCCTTGAGCGCCATCTGCAGGATCACGGCGATCACCTGCGTCAGTTGGGCCTGTCGGTGTGGGGCACGGCGACCATGCGCACCGGCGGCGACGATATCGCCCAGGCCATGGCGCTGATGGGCGTGCGCCCGGTGTGGGCCACCGGCAGCCAACGGGTCGATGACTTCGAGATCCTGCCGCTGAGCCTGCTCGACCGGCCGCGGGTGGACGTGACGCTGCGGGTATCGGGCTTTTTCCGCGATGCCTTCGGCAACCTGATCCGCCTGTTCGACGCCGCCGTGCAGGCGGTGGCGGCGCTGGACGAACCGGACGACCAGAATCCACTGGCCGCGCGGGTGCGCGCCGAGCGCCAAGCGCTGCTCAAGGCCGGAGTCGAGGCCGAGCAGGCAGCGCGACAGGCCGGTTGGCGGGTGTTTGGTGCCAAACCTGGCGCTTATGGGGCGGGTGTGCAGAACGCTATCGATGGTCGCCTGTGGCACAGTCGCGACGATCTGGCCGAGGTCTACCTCAACCATGGTGGCTACGCCTACGGCGTCGCTGACGAAGGCACCCCGGCCCGCGCCGCGTTCGTCCAGCGCCTGGCCCAGGTCCAGGCGGTGCTGCAGAACCAGGACAACCACGAGCACGACCTGCTTGACTCCAACGATTACTACCAGTTTCAAGGCGGCATGCTGGCGGCTGCCGAAACCCTGGCCGGCACCTCGCGGGCCAGCTACCACGGCGACCACAGCCAGGCCGACCGGCCCCGGGTGCGCACCCTCAAGGAAGAACTCAACCGGGTGATCCGTGCCCGGGCGCTCAACCCCAAGTGGATCGACGGTGCCAAGCGTCACGGCTATAAAGGCGCGTTCGAGCTGGCGGCCACGGTCGACAACCTGTTCGCCTTCGACGCCACCACCCACCTGATCGACGATCATCATTACCAAGGGCTGGCCGATGCCTATGTGCTCGACCCGACCACCCGCGATTTCATGCGCGAGCACAACCCCGAAGCCCTGCGCGACCTCACCGAACGCCTGCTGGAAGCCCAGCAGCGCGGGTTGTGGCAGGAGCCGGGCGACTATCGTGAAAGCCTCGAGCAGCAGTTGCTCGCCGGCGAGGAAGACAGCTGAACATGAGTGAACCCGTGCAATTCCCCCTGGCCGCCGTGGTTGGCGCCGACGACCTCAAGCTGGCCCTGTGCCTGACCGCCATCGACCCGAAGATCGGCGGCGTGCTGATCGAAGGCCCGCGTGGCATGGCCAAGAGCACCCTGGCCCGGGGCTTGGCCGATCTGCTTGGCGACGGTCCGTTCGTGACCCTGCCGCTGGGAGCCACCGAGGAGCGCCTGGTTGGCACCCTCGACCTGGATGCCGCCCTCGGCCAGGGCCAGGCACGGTTCTCGCCGGGCGTGCTGGCCCATGCTGACGGTGGGGTGTTGTACGTCGATGAAGTCAACCTGTTGCCCGATCCCTTGGTGGACCTGCTGCTGGATGTGGCCGCCAGCGGCACCAACCGCATCGAGCGCGACGGCATTTCCCATCGGCATGCCGCCCGCTTCGTGCTGATCGGCACCATGAACCCGGAGGAGGGCGAGCTGCGTCCGCAGTTGCTCGACCGTTTTGGCCTCAACGTGGCCCTGGAAGGTTTGCCAGCGCCGCAGGCGCGTCAGCAGATCATTCGGCGCCGGCTGGCCTTCGACAGCGATCCGCAGGCGTTCTGCGAACTGTGGGCCGAGCAGCAGGCGGCGTTGCGCGAGCGCTGTCGGTCGGCGCGTGAGCGCTTGGCATCGATCGCCCTGGACGACCAGGCCCTGGCCTGGATTACCGAACGCTGCTTCGCCGCTGGCGTGGACGGCCTGCGCGCCGACCTGGTCTGGTTGCGCGCAGCGCGGGCCCATGCCGCCTGGCGGGGTAACGCGGTGATCGAGGAGGTGGATGTGCAGGCGGTTGCCGAGTTTGCCCTGCGTCATCGGCGCCGCACCGAGGCGCCGCCACCCCAGGCCACGTCGGCTGGCGGGCAGGCGAGTGCGCAGGAGGCGCCGGGCGGTCAGGGCGACTGGGGGGCATTGCCTGCCCAGCCGGTGGCCACGGGGGCTCGGCGCGAGGTGCCGAACTGGGCAAAAAAGCCCTGAGCATCCGCTCGCGCCATGATCGGGTGGCGGATGCCAGGCCTCGCGTCGGCCATTTGACGGGGTCTTCCCGGGGCCGCCCGCGCACCAGCGATAGCGGACGTATCGCCTGGTTGGCGACTTTGCTCAAGGGCCGGCCACGCCAGCGCCGCGACCTGTGTTGGCAGCAGCGCCAAGCCCTGGCGCCGGAATTGTGGCTGGTGATCGTCGATGCCTCGGCGTCGACCCGGCGCAATCAGGCACTGGCCCAGGCCAAGGGGCTGCTGGCCGGGTTGTTCGATGAGGCCTACCGTCAGCGTGCACGGCTGGCCTTGCTGACAGCCAGTGGCAACCGACCGCAATGGCAACGCCATGGCCTGAAAGCCTCGGCGGCGTTACAGCCCTGGTTGCAGGCGCTGGGGGCGGGCGGTGGTACACCGTTGCCGGCGGCACTGGAGGAGGCACGTCAGTGGTTGTTGGCCCGGCGCAAGCGCTTTCCCCATGAAACCCAGCGCTGCCTGGTGTTGACTGATGGCCGCCTGCAACAGGGTGCGGCGTTGCAACCGCTACCTTGCAGCACATTGCTGGTGGATATGGAAACAGCGGCGGTGCGCATTGGCCGGGCACGCCAACTTGCCGAACAACTGCAGGCCGACTATCGGCATATCGAGCAGTTCGCGGTGATCAAATAAGGATGTAACTGCGACAGGATGTCGCAATTGACCAAGTTATCCCCGAATGTGGGGAAACTTGCACAAGTGCGTGGTGGCCACGCACTTGCAGTACCGTGCTCTTTTACTTCGGCATCGACCAGGGTTGCAGGTCGTAACCTTTGCCGGACAGTTCGGCGCGCACTTCCTCGATCAGGCTGGCCCATTGCGCGGGGTCGGAATAGACGCGCGAGGACACTTGCTTGCTGCCGATACGGGTGCTGGTCCGGTCGATCACTGCCAGGCTCAGTTCACCAGTACCGTTAGGGGCATCCCAGGCTACGCACTGGAAGGGTTCGAAGGCGTGGTCGGCGATCAGCAGTGCTTCGTTGACACGGAGCGGGGCGTTCATGGTTCGGTCTCTCTCATGGTCCCAAACAGCGAAATAAAGTGCCGCGGTGTTATTCCACAAAAGTGTACAGCGCGGGGTTATTCGTACTGATGCTCCAGGTCAGGGTTCAAGTCACATGACCGTTGAAAATTTTTTAAATCGGCGATGTTTCCCTACCTGTCCATCGCGCCTATGACGGTAATCGAGTTGGAAAATTCCCGGCGTGGCATGCGCAGTTCTTACCGGGCTGACCAACGGTAGTGGGGAGCGTCAAGTTCATTGCTACTGTTAATTCGGGCGTCGCAACTGACTGTTTATAGTTAAAAAACCAAAATCTGGCGCCAAGGAAAGGTCATGCCCGATACCGCATCCCTGCGCCGCTTGCTGATCGTCGACCCCTGCGATGATTGCCACCGCCTCTTGCCGGGCCTGCGCAGCGTCGGCTGGGATGTGCGAAGTTGCACGCTCGAGGCTGCGATGGAGCAGCCCTGCGATGTGGGCCTGGTACGACTGCAAGCCTCGCACCTGCTGCACCCCGAGGCGGTCAAGGACCTGATCAAGCGCAGCAACACCGAATGGATCGCCGTGCTCAGCGCCGAAGAATTGCGCCTGCAGAATGTCGGCGATTTCGTCTGCGAGTGGTTTTTCGATTTCCACACCCTGCCATTCGACGTCTCGCGAGTGCAGGTTACCCTGGGCCGCGCCTTCGGCATGGCGCGGCTGCGCGGCAAGGGCACGGTGCGGGTGGACGAGCCCGAACACGAACTGCTTGGAGAGAGCCGTCCGATCCGTGAGCTGCGCAAGTTGCTGGGCAAGCTGGCGCCGACCGAATCGCCGGTGTTGATCCGGGGTGAAAGCGGCACGGGTAAGGAGTTGGTGGCGCGTACCTTGCATCGACAATCGCAACGGCGCGACAAACCGTTCATCGCCATCAACTGCGGCGCCATCCCCGAGCACCTGATCCAGTCCGAGTTGTTCGGCCATGAAAAAGGCGCGTTCACCGGGGCGCACCAGCGCAAGGTAGGGCGTATCGAGGCGGCCAATGGTGGCACCCTGTTCCTTGATGAGATCGGTGACCTGCCGTTGGAGCTGCAGGCCAATCTCCTGCGATTTCTACAGGAGAAGCACATCGAGCGGGTAGGGGGCAATCAGCCCATCGCGGTGGACGTCAGGGTATTGGCGGCGACGCACGTGGACTTGGAGAAGGCCATTGCGCTGGCACGCTTTCGCGAGGACCTGTACTACCGGCTCAATGTCCTGCAGGTGGTGACCGCGCCGCTACGTGACCGGCATGGCGACCTGTCGATGCTGGCCAGCCATTTTTCCCAGTTCTACAGCGCCGAGACGGGGCGCCGGCCGCGCTCGTTCAGCGAGGGCGCCTTGGCGGCCATGGGGCGCCACGATTGGCCCGGCAATGTTCGTGAGCTGGCCAACCGGGTGCGCCGCGGCCTGGTGCTGGCCGAGGGCCGGCAGATCGAGGCGCAGGACCTGGGCCTGCAGGAGCTGCAGGAGCAGGACCAGCCGCTGGGCACGCTGGAGGACTACAAGCATCGGGCTGAGCGACAGGCGCTGTGCGATGTGCTGAACCGGCACAGCGACAACCTGAGCATCGCGGCCAAGGTGTTGGGCGTTTCCAGGCCAACGTTCTATCGGCTGTTGCACAAGCACCAGATTCGCTAGCTGACCTCAGCTCGACTGGGCAAGATGCCCGTCCGCCAGCTCATCCACCATCTCCGGCTCATCTGGCAGCGCGGTAATCACGCTGAAATCGCTGACTTCCACCTCGCCCCTGCCATACCCCAGCAGATGGAAGGAAAACGCCTTGCGCACGGTTGGGTTGTCGAAGTCGAACGCCATTTCCAACGGTTCATCAGCCGTCACGCGGATCTCTTCGGGCAGCCCGAGCTGCACGTCCTGCTCCAGTTCCTTGGCCTTGAGGCGGATATACGCCGCATGCCGGGGATCCAGCGCCCGCACCTTCAGTCGCACACGGGTACGCGACCCCTCGGGCATCTCCAGGTATTGCGCGCCGATCAGGTTGTCCGCCCAGTCATCCTTGATGCGCTCAGCTAAGGCGATGGGCGAGGGCCCACCGAACTGGTAGCGCAGGTTGAGCGGGGTCTGCAGCAGCGACTGGTCGAGGTTGGCGGCCAGCAGATTGAGTTGCGGCCCTAGGCTGTCGTCGCCACGGCCGAGGAACTTAGCCAGGTCGGCAATGAATCCACTGCTGGCATAGCGCCTGCAACGTTGCTGGAAGTCGCACTCGCTGAAGGTGCCTTGACCGTCGTGGTAGCGCAGCATGCCGTTGGTGTAGGAGATCATCTCGCGGCCGCTGTCGTAATCGCGGTACAGCGAGCGTCCGCCCAGGGCTGCCGGAATCGGCAGGGCGAAATAGTCGAGCAGGGAGGTGCTCAGGTCAATGTGGCCGTAGGTGCCCTGCTTGAGCCTGGGTAGCTGGGCCTGCTCCGGCGCCAGTGTGAGGTTGAAGCCCCAGGCCGAGGCCAGGCGCACGCCATCGATGCCGTGCGACTCGTCCGAGGTGACGATCACCAGGGTGTCTTGCAGCACGCCCTGTTTCTCGAGGCTGTCGAGGAAGCCGCCCAGTGCATCGTCAAGGTAGGCCACTGCGGCCTGCTTGGGCGTATCGAAGCGTTGCAGATAGGCATCAGGCGCCGAGTAGGGCTGGTGAGTGCCGACCGTGAGCAGGGTGAGCATCCAGGGTTGTGGTTGCTTGCGCAGCTCGCCGACATAGTCGAGCGCACCTTCGAAGAAGGCGCGGTCGTCCTTGCCCCAGGGGAATTCCAGGTAGTTGTCGTTGGCGAACCACTCTTGGCCATGCACCGCGTCGAAGCCGATATGCGGCATGATTCGGTCCTTGGCCATGAAGCGCAACCCGGCGCCCTGCAGGTAATGGGTGGCGAAACCAGCCTCGCGCAGTTGGGCCGGCAGGCACGCCTGGTTGCGCTGCTGCTGGGTCAGCAGTTCGACGCCCTTGGGCGTGCCGTTGGCCAGCTTGTCGTAGTCGCCGCAGAGCATCGCATAGAGCCCGCGAATGGTCTGGTGGGTGTGCAGCACATAGTCAGGGGTGTTCATGCCGCGCTCGGCCCACTGGCTGAGCCGCGGCATCAGCTCCTGCTGGAAGCGGCTGCCGAGTGCCTCGCGGTTGGGGCGCAGGTAGGCGCCGGGGATGCCCTCTACGGTGATGATCAGCAGGTTGCGCGCCTTGCCCGGGGCGTCGAGCAGCTTGGCGCCATTGAGGTCGGATTGGGTCAGGCCGGCAGTGGGCAGCGCCGTGACCGCCGGCACATGGCCCAGGCCGCTCAAGGCCTGGTGCTGGAGCTTGCCCACCGCCGCCGACAGCGCCTGGTGGGTGAGACCGTACTGACGCCATTGGTCGGCGTCCGAGGGGGCCAGTTGCTGGCCGCCCCAGTGCAGCCCGAACAACGCCAGGGGCAAGGCCCAGAGTCGCCGTGGCAAGGGTGCGCCGACAGGCGATCGCCCTATGCTCGCCAGCCAGGCGACAAGACCGGCGACCAGCAGGGCGGGCAGCCAGGCATGGGCCAGGGCGCCAGCGGTGGAGTTCTCCATGAACTGCGGGTCGACCAGATAGGTCAGGTCGTCGACCGTGGGCAGCCGGCCGACGGCGCTGACCAGCTCGGCGCAGGCCACCCACAGGCCACCCCAGGTCAACAGCAGCGGCAGGGCCAGCCACCAGGGGCGGCGGTGGACGAGCAGCAACAGTAGGCTGCCGATGGCCAGGTCGGACAGGTAACCGAAGACGTTGGACCAGCCCAGCAGGGCGCGCGCGGTCAGCGGAATCACCAGCACCAGGATTGCCAGCGTGGCAAGGCGGGCGCGAGGGTGACCGAGCAGGTTGTTCACGAAACTTTCCTTATTGCCATTAAATCGTCACAAAACTGTGCGCGATGATAACAGGCCGATGCCGGGAAAGTTGGACGCTACAAAACCGGTAACCAAATCCCGGGCCCTGGATCGGGCCCGGTTGGTGGCTCAGAAGTAGTAGGGGAATTTCAGGCTGAACGAAAAGTCCGGTGCATCCTCGGTCAGTCCGATGGACAGGTTGGGGACGATGGTCAGGTTGTCGGTGGCGGCGAAGGTCAGGCCGACGTTGAAGTTGGCGGCGTTGTAGTCGCTGTTGGTGATCGACTGCCAGTCGCCGCCATCGGGCTTGATCTTGCTCTTGCGGGCAAACTGGTCGGTGACCGAGAACGACATGCTCATCCGTTCGTTCAGGGCAAAGGCGATACCGCCGCCGATCTGCCAGGAGTCACCCAGTTTCACGTCACCTTTGACCTTGCTGTTGACCTGGGGGCTGATGTCGCTGAACGAATCCTGCATGTTGTAGGTGTAGGACAGGCTGGCGAACAGCACGGCCGGGTCGAAGGTCTTGACCAGCGAGATACCCGGCGTGATCGCCCAGACGCCGTTGCCGGTCGGCAGGCTCTCGGGCACCGACAGGTTGTTGTTGGTGGGGTCTTCGACCAGCTTGATGCCATAGGGGTCCTTGCCGGTAGGGGCTTTGACCCGCAGGGTGACGACTGCGTCGGGCAGGTTCTCCGACTCGTCGAGGAACTTGTAGGCCACGCCAACGTTGACGTCGCCGATGGTCGGGTCGCGGGTGACCGTTGCATCGGAGGTGACCGGCCCGGCACCACCGGCGCCGCCGGAGGAATAGGTCGATTCGCGATAAACGATGGGTACGTTAATATCGAACTGCCAGCGTTGATCCATGTTGTAGCGGGCGGTCAGGTCCAGGGTCCAGTTGTCCGCCTTGATCCGGTCGAGGTTGATGTTGCCGAGGAAGATCGAGTCGAGGGCGAGGAAACCATTGAGCGTCAGCGCACGGGTATCGTAGTGCGTGTAGGTAATCCCGGTCTCGACGCTGAACTTGCCGCCACCGAAGAATCCACTGGCCTCGTCATACAGGTTGGAAACGCTTTGCGCAGGTTCCGAATCATCCTTGAGCGACTGGCCGTAGGAGCTGCCACTGCTCCCCGGAGCACCGGAAGCCACGGTCTGCGCGCCTTTGGCCGGTGTCGAGGGTGACTTGGTCAGTCGCTTGGGCGGGGGTGCCGCCGGGGTTTCCTCGACTTGACGGACGCGCTGCTCAAGCACCATCAAGGCATTCTGCTGGGCTTCGTAACGTTGTTTCAGCTCGCGCAGTTCTTGCTTCAGTGCCTCGACCTGAGGGTCCGGAGCTGCGTAAAGCATTGTCGCAGGGGCCAATGTACTCAAACAAACTACAGCTCTGAACGTCAACGATCGTTGCATGGGTTAGCCGTCCCTTCTGACTACAAAGATGAGACTCAGCGTAGATCAGTATCCGAGTGCGCGAAGACCTTTGAGCTGGTCAAGATTGCCGTTCAGCGCGGCGGCGGGCACATGGTCGCGCAGCACGACGTTCAGCGAGGTGAGGTTGCTGACCTGGTTGCCGCTGCCGAGCAGCGTGGCGTTTTGCATCAAGCCGCCTTGGGCGATCTGCTGCAGGGTGCTGCCCTGGTTGTTGTTGGCCACCACGTTCAGCTGCACGCCCGTTCCGCTCGCAGAGACGCTCAGGGAGCCGGCAGCGTTGCTGCCGACCAGTGTGGAACCGGCGGCAAGCAGTTGGCCTTGCTGCGGCGTTTCGGGCACCTGGTTGGCCTTGGTGACGCTGATGTCGACGTTGTTGTTGGCCGTGTTGTTGTCCCCGGCCGCGCGCACGACCTGAGTTACGCCGACGGTGGTGTTCAGGCCTGCGCCACCGGTAATGGTGCCGGTGCCCTTGGCGCTGGACGAGCCGGTGCCTTTCTCGTCGATCATGGACACATAGAACTGCGGCTTGATGGTCGACTGTTGCACCTGCATCGAGGTCCTGGCGCCGATGACATCGCCGTTGGCGTTCTGCCAAGTGCTGGTCATCACCACGCCGAAGCTGATGATGCGCCCTGGCAACACATAGCGACCGCGCAGGTTCGCCAACTCCTGATCCTTCAGTTCAATGGGCTTGAACGTCTCTGCCTGGATGGGCAAGGCGGTGGCCAGGCAGATCAGGGTAAGCCAGGCTGCAGTCTTCATGGGATGCTCCCGACGCGTTGCGCTCGATTATCGTTAGAAGAAGTCGCTGCGAATGAAGCCGAAGTCCATCAGTTCGGCGTCCTTGACCGGGGTGAAGGAATTGATGCGATCCTTGGCGCTCAGTGGCAGGGGCGGGTCGAGCAAGGCATTGGTCTTGTCGTAGCCCTGGCCGATCACGGCGAAGATGATGCCGTTCCAGCCCTTGAGGAAGTCTTCGACCTTGTAGCGTTTGTGGCCGAGCACCGGGTCGCCGATGTAGACCCAGCCCTTGTCGACCCGTTGCAGGACCACGAAGTGCTTGTAGCCACGGATGTCCATCAGCACCACCACGGGGATGCGCACGCTGCTCAGGGTGTCGGCGGCGACCCGGTAGCCGCGGGCTCGCATGCCGAGGCTTTCCACGTAGCGTTTCATGTCGAGCATCGAGAAACCCTGGACCTTGACCAGGTCCTGGTCGGCGTGGGCCAGCATGCCCTCGATGATCGTGTGTTCGTCCACGTCCAGCCAGTAGGCCTGGCGCAGGATGGTTGCCAGCGCCGCGGCGCCGCAACTGAAATCGGTCTTCTGTTGCACCAGGTCGGCGAACTTGCGCTCGCGAATGCTCTGGATGGGCTTGTAGATCACCGCGCCCCCCGGCAAAACCGAAAGCGGCATCTGCGCCGCTTCGCTGTAACTGGCCATGCACAGCAAAAACGCCAAGGCGATCATACGCATGGTCGTGCCCCCCGATCCTGTTGAGGAAAGGCCCCCCGAAGGGGGCCTCAAGGTCACAGCTGTCAGAACGAGGTGTTGGAGATGGCCAGCGAGTTGCTTTGCTGGTTGCCCACACCGGCTGCCACGTTCACGCCGAGGTTGCCGCTGCCGCCATTCACCGAGCCACTCAGGGTGGCGGTGTTGGTCACAGGGTTGGCCCAGCCGGTAGGCGTCAGCACCTGGAAGGACACGGTGTTGCTCAGGTCGTACGAGCTGGATTCGCTGTAGCTCTTCGAGCCGGATTTGGACGATTCGTTGGAGGCGCTGCCCGACTTCTCATAAGAGGAGTCGTAGGCTTTCTCGAACGCAGAGTCGCGGGCTTTTTCGTACGAGGAGCTGGAAGACTTCTCGTGCGACTTGTCATACGACGCGTCGATCGAAGCGCTCAGCGAAGCATCGAACGAGTCGGTGCGGCTGCGTTCGTGGCGACCGAAGTCCTGGGTATGGGTCACGCTGCCATTGGCCGAGGCATCCAGCGAAGCGTTCAGAGAACCGCTTGCCGAAGAGCTCGATTCATGGCTGCGCGAACCACTGGCGCTGGAGCTGTTGGAACCACTGGCATTCCAGCTGTTCGAACCTGCAGCATCCCAGCTCGACGAGGCGCTGCTGTCCTTGCTGTAGCTGGAGTCCTTGTCGTACGAGGCGCTGCCGCTTCTGGTGGTGGTCAAGGTCAGCGTATCGACCCGATAGGTGCGGTCGGCGCTGTTGTTCACGACCAGGCCTGGGCCGTTCTGGTCGGCGGAGGCTGTAGCGGTGGCGTTACCCAGTGGCGCATTGGAGTTGGCAATGGCCATGGTGTTTTTCTGCTGGTTCAGGTCGCCACCGGCAATGTTGATGCCCATGTTGCCGCTGCCGTTGTTGCCCGAGCCGCTCATGACGCCGGAGTTGGTGACACCGTAGTTGTTGACCTTGTTGTTGTTGCTGTACTGACGCACGTCGGCGGTGGCCGAGGCGGAGCCGAACACGAAGCTGTTGTCCAGGCTCGAGTCGGCACCGGCATTGGCGATGGCGGCGGCGTTGTCCTGCTGGTTGCCGGCGCCGGCTGCCACGTTGACACCGACGTTGCCGCTGGTGCCGGAAGCCGAGCTGCTCATTTCGGCTTCGTTCACGGTGCCTTCATTGTTGATGCGGTTGTTGGTGCTGCTTTGCTTGTCCCAGGCATTGGCGGTGGCATACACCGGGATCTTGGTAGGAGGAGGGGTGTGATGACCGTTGTTGTGGCCGTGGCCATTATTGTGTCCATGGCCACGCGGATCATTCTGCCCAGCTTGTACAGCCACAGCCATGATCGCAGCAATTGCGAAAACCAGAGGCTTGAGTGCCATCGAGGGTTTCATGGTGGTTCTCCGTACTTTATTTTAGGTTAAGTGTTGTTGTTACCTGTTTGGGTCAATCCGCGACCCGGATGCTCAGGGTGTTGGCCGTTCGGTTTCCCACCCCTGCACTCTGATTCAACTGCACCACGCCACGGCTACCGGTGAATGCCTGGTCGCTGGTGCTGACCTGGCGATGGCCGGGAGTCTGGGCAGTTGGATCCGAGCTGTTGACCAGCGCCACGTTCTGTTGCAGAAGGACGCTGTCGTCGATGCTTTGCGGTTGGGCACTGACGCTGATGCGCAGTGCGTTGGCTTGCTGGTTGCTGGCGCCGGCGCTCTGGTTGACACCGAGGATGCCATTGCCGTGACTGAACGCCGTGCCCTGAATGCTGGACTGCGCATCCAGCGCAGGGTCGACGTGAGTGCGCAGGCGCTGACGGATCTGTGTGCTGGCGTTGGCATCGTGGCCAATGGCGATGGCCCGTGCATTGACCTGCTGTTGCTGGTCGCCGGCCGCCTGGTTGACGCCCAGGTTGCCTTGGTATTGCGCGCCGGAACTGTCGATAGTGGCGGTGTTGGTCACGGGGGATTGGGCGAAGGCCGAAGCACTGCACAGCGTGGCCAGAATCAGCAGCGAATGCCTCATGTCATTGGCCTCCGCCGAGCACTTTCAGCGCGCCCAGGCCTTGCTGGACGTTCGAATTGACCATGTTGGCGATACCGTTGCCGCCCGAGCCCGAGCCACGTCCGCCGGCGATGTTGGGCAACTGGGTCTGGTTGCCGATGTTGGCGCCGATGGTATTGGTCTGCTGGGTGATCAGCGAGTTGATCCCTGCACCGCTGGTGATGCCGGCGAAGTCGCCATCGCTCAGCTCACTGGTCTGCCTGAGAATGTGCGCGGACGGGTTAGTGTTGACGGTGACTGGATTCGGGTCGGGGATCATGGGCGCGCGGATCGCACTGCGGGTCTGCACCTCGCGAGTGATGACGACGATGCCGTTGTCTGCCTGGGCGGGCAGGCTGAAGCTGGATCCCAAAGCGCAGCCAAGCAGCAGGAGGTGACAGATCTTGCCTTTTTCTGGTTTCCCCACGATGGCAATTCCTTCTTCGGCGTTTGGGCCAGGGGCCGCGTTGCCAGAAGAAGAGCAGAAGCTGTGCCGGTTTTGGTTATTGCTTAAGAATCAGGATCTTGGGTGGGAAGTGCTGGTGCGTCAGAGAATTGTTGTATCAGGGCTGAGACAGATCTCGGGTGAGGAGAGGGTCAAACCCTGCAATACTGGGCTTCGAGGGGAATTCGCCGCAGGTGTATCAACGGTGTGACACTGCCCCCGAAACGGTGGGATTACGCGCAAATCCGGGGGCTATGGCCGTTCGATGTGTATCAGCGGCTTAACATTCAGTGGGGAAAACCGGTGCTTTTCCGTCAAGCAAGCGTTGCACCGAGCTCAGCACCTTGGCGCTACGTTGCGGCCAGTCACCGTCGATGACCTGTAGATTCTGCCGGTGACCTTGCAACCAGGCCAGGCTGTCGTCGAAAAACGCCTGGCGTTCTTCCAGTCGTGGTTGGCAGCGTTGTCCATCACCGACCCATTCGACGCCTTCGGGGCGTAGCAGCAGGTGCAGGTCGTAGTGGCGCGCCTTCAGTGCCTCCTCGATCCAGGCAGGGCAGTCGCCAAACAGTGCCCGGCTCCAGAGGATGTTGCTGAGCAGGTGAGTATCGAGAATCAGCAGTTCCGGCGCTTGCTCTCGGCCCTGGTCTTCCCAAGCCAGCTGACCGCGGGCGATGGCGGGGATGTCGGCGTAGCAGGTGTCACGTTGCTCACAGTCCATGAAGTGGCGGACATATTCCCCTACCAGCACGCCGCCGAAATGCGCCTGGATCTCGCCGCTCAGCCAGCTCTTGCCGCTGGACTCCGGGCCGCACAGCACCAGGACCTTCATGCCGCCGCCAGCGCCGGATCGCGGCGCCACTCCAGCCAGCCGCGCACGGCGATCAGGGTGAACAGGGCATAGAGCGCGGCGGTGAGGTACAGGCCCTTGTACAGGAACAGGCCGACGAAGATCACGTCCACCACCACCCACAACGCCCAGCATTGCAGACGCTTCTGCGCCATCCACAGCTGCGCCACCAGGCTGAAACCTGTGAGGGCGGCGTCCAGCCAGGGCTGGGCGGCGTCGGTCCAGTGCGCCATGCCCGCGCCCAGCAGCAGGCTGGCCAGCAGGCCGGCCGCCAGGCCTTTGAGCATTGGCGCAGGGGCCAGGCGGGTCACCTGGCGGGCGTCCTCGATGCGGTCCGGCCGGGTCCACTGCCACCAGCCGTACAGCTGCAGCACCGCGTAGACCAGTTGCAGGAGCATGTCCGAGTACAGTTTCACCTCGTAGAAGATCCAGCTGTACAGCACCACCATCACCAGGCCGATCGGCCAGCACCAGGGGTTCTGCTTGACGGTGAGCCAGACGGCGATGACGCCGAGCGCGGCGGCGAAGAGTTCGAGGCCGGACATCGGCGATCCTTGGGCGGGGAAAGGCGGGATGCTAACCGCTTCGAGCGGGACGCTTCAAGCAGCGGGCGGACGTATCAGCCCGCCGCTTGCCGCCGCTAGACCCTGAACTGGCGCAACAGTTGCTCCAGCTCTTCGCTCAGCCGCGCCAGGGCCACCCCGGCGTCGCTGGACTGGCGCGCCGCCTCGGCGGTCTGCTGCGATAGGTCGGCTGTTTCGGTGACGTTGCGGTTGATTTCCTCGACCACATGGGACTGCTGCAGGGTGGCGCTGGCGATCGAGGCGTTGAGCGCGCCCAGGTTGCCCAGCGCCTGGCTGATGGCATCCAGGCTGCTGCCGGCCTCGCGGGCCTGCTCAACGGTCTGGCGCGAAGCTTCGCTGCTGGTGTCGATGGCTCGTACCGCGGCCTCCGACTGCCCTTGCAGATGCTCGATCATGGTCTGGATCTCGGCGGTCGACTGGGCGGTGCGCTGGGCCAGCAGGCGCACCTCGTCGGCGACCACGGCGAAACCACGGCCCTGTTCACCGGCGCGAGCGGCCTCGATGGCGGCGTTGAGCGCCAGCAGGTTGGTCTGTTCGGCGATCGAGCGGATCACCTCGAGAACACCTCCGATCTTCGTACTGTGGCTGGCCAGTTCGCGGATCACCTGCACCGCCTGCTCGATGGTCGCCGAGAGCCGGTCGATCTGCTGCAGGCTGCCGTGGATCGCCTGCTGGCCGTGGCCGACCTGGGTCTGGGCGTTGCGCATCTCGCTGGAGGCCTGTTCGGCGTGCTTGGCCACGTCGTGCACAGCGTAGGAAACCTCGTTGATGGCGGTGGCCACCTGGTCCATTTGCAGCGATTGCTGGGTGCTGCGGGCCTGGGCCGCGCCTGCGTTGTCGCCGACATGGCCGGCCGACTCGGCCAGGGCATGGGCGGCGCCCTGCAACTGGCCGATTACGCCCTGCAACTTGCCGTTGAAGCGGTTGAAGTGCTCGCCCAGGTGAGTGATTTCATCACGCCCATGGGTGTCCAGGCGTCGGGTCAGGTCGCTTTCGCCGCTGGCGATGTTGCCCATGGCCTGCACGGCTTCCTGCAGCGGACGGGCGATGCTGCGGGCGATCAGCATCACCAGCAGGGCCATCAGCAGGGCAATGCCCAGGCCCAACAGCGAGGCGTCACGCAGCTGGCGGGCGAACTCGGCCTGCACGTCGTCGATGTACACCCCCGAGCCGATGATCCAGCCCCAGGGCTTGAACAACTGGATATAGGACGTTTTCTCCACCGGTTCGCTGGCGCCCGGTTTGGGCCAGCGATAGTCGACCGGCCCCGCGCCCTGGCTGCGGGCCAGGGCGACCATTTCGTTGAACACGGCAAAGCCATCCGGGTCGCGGATGGCCGAGAGGTCCTGGCCATCGAGCTTGGGGTTGGCCGGGTGCATGATCATCTTCGGGTGCAGGTCGTTGATCCAGAAATAGTCGTTCTGGTCGTAGCGCAGGCCGCGCACCACTTGCAGGGCTTGTTGCTGCGCGGCTTCGCGGGTGAGCGTGCCGGCGGCCTCCAGGCCCTGGTAATACGTCAGGATGCCGGCGGCGGTCTGCACCACGTGGCGGGTCTTTTCGGCCTTGGCCTGGTACAGGTCGCCGTGGAGCTGGCGCAGCATCAGCAGGCCCAGCACCAGCAGCATGGCCACGGCCACCAGCAGGATCAGCCACAGACGGCGGCTGATCGACATCGACCTCAGGGTCTTCATGATGCGTTACTCCAGTCTTTGTTCTTTTTATCCAGGGCATCCAAGCATGCTTTGCCGCCGGCCCCCACTCGACCAACGGCTAATGAGTCTTTCTTGACATCCCGTGTAGCAGCTAACGCAAGCCTTGAAACACAGGCTCTGCTAGGATTTCGGCCGCGTCAGATGAAACCTTTAGGCAACCGCGTTTTTCAGCTGGCCTTGGCAGCTACAGTCACTGTAAAAAGCACGCGCCGCGTGCGGCATCATTGAGTCAATCAAAACAAGCGGCCTGCCATGCGCAGCGTCGCACTTGGGGGAAGGATGGATTTTTGGAGTGCCTTGCAGGCAATCATCTTGGGCGTGGTCGAGGGGCTGACGGAGTTCCTGCCCATTTCGAGCACCGGGCACCAGATCATCGTTGCCGACGTGATCGGCTTTGGCGGCGAACGCGCCATGGCGTTCAACATCATCATTCAGCTGGGGGCCATCCTGGCGGTGGTGTGGGAGTTCCGGCGCAAGATCCTCGACGTGGTACTGGGCCTGCCCACGCAGGTGCCGGCGCGGCGCTTCACCGCCAACCTGCTGATCGCGTTCTTCCCGGCGGTGGTGTTGGGCGTGCTGTTCGCCGACCTGATCCACGAGTACCTGTTCAACCCCGTTACCGTCGCCGCCGCGCTGGTGGTGGGCGGGGTGATCATGCTGTGGGCCGAGCGTCGCCAGCACCGCGTGGAGGTCGACCATGTCGACGAGATGCGCTGGAGCCATGCGCTGAAGATCGGTTTCGTCCAGTGCCTGGCAATGATCCCCGGCACCTCTCGGTCGGGCTCGACCATTATCGGTGGCCTGTTGTTCGGCCTGTCGCGCAAGGCGGCCACCGAGTTCTCGTTCTTCCTGGCGATGCCCACCATGGTCGGTGCGGCAGTGTATTCGGGGTACAAGTACCGTGAGTTGTTCCAGCCGGGTGACTTGCCGGTGTTCGCGCTCGGTTTCGTGGTGTCGTTCATTTTCGCCATGATCGCTGTGCGCGGGCTGCTCAAGTTCATCGCCAACCACAGCTATGCGGTGTTTGCCTGGTACCGGATCGCCTTCGGCCTGCTGATCCTGGCGACCTGGGAATTCGGCTGGGTCGATTGGTCGACGGCGCACGGCTGACATGGCGCGCAGGCATAACGCGCCCACGGGCGAGGCGGGCATACGCCATTTACGCCTGAAAATGCTGATGCTGGTGGTACTATGCCTGTTGCCGCTTTTCGGCGGTGTGCAAATGGGCCTGGGCGGCCGAACATGGCTGCCCTTGGCAATGTACCTGGCGGCGAGCCTGGTCAGCCTGTTGTTGTACTGGCAGGACAAACAGCAAGCCCGCAGCCAGGCTTGGCGTACCCCCGAGAAGGTGCTGCACGCCAGTGAGCTGCTGGGCGGCTGGCCGGGCGCGCTGGTGGCGCAGCAGCTGTTTCGGCACAAGACCCGGAAGGTCTCCTACCAGGTGGTGTTCTGGGGGATCGTCCTGCTGCACCAGGTGTTCTGGGTCGACTACCTGTTCCTGGCGGGGCGTTGGAGCAAGGTCGTGATATGAGGGATTTTCCGATCAATCACACTGTCGCTGCATCCGTTCGATCAGATCCCACAACCGCGGATCATCATACGTCTCGATCACCAGGCTAGCCCCAGCCTCCATCAGCCGTTCGGCAGGCTGGGTGGTCGCCAGCCCCACGGTGAAGATTCCGGCATCGACGGCGGCCTTGACCCCCGGCAGCGAATCCTCGAACGCCAGCGCCTGCCCGGCCTTGGCTCCCAGGCGCTGCAGCCCGGTGAGGTAGGGCAGGGGATCGGGCTTGGGTCGGGCCAGTTCGTCCGCTACCAGCACATGCTCGAAACGTGCGCCCAGGCTCATGGCCCCGAGCATGTGTTCGGCGTTCAGGCGCGGCGCGTTGGTCACCACGCACATGCCGATTCCCTGTCGTTCGGCGTGGTCCAGCAGGCGCAGCAGGCCGGGCATCGGCGCCAGTGTCGGTGACAGCTCACGGAACAGTGCTTCCTTGCGCTCGGCCAAGGCCTGGCGGCTGGCGGCATCGGCCTGTGGGAACAGTTCGGCGAACAACAGGCCGTTGGCGCGGCCGCTGACCTGAGTGTTGAACTGCTCCTGCGTCAGCTCGCGACCGTCATGGTCGAACAGCAGCTTGCGGAAGGCTTGCAGGTGCAAGGTGTCGGTATCGGTGAGGGTCCCATCGAGGTCGAACAGCAGGGCGGTCAGCATTGGGCATCCTGAGGCTGGAGAAACCATTCAGCATCATAAGGGATCAGGGTTGGAAAATGTACTTGGCGGGCAGTGCGGGGGTAAGTCAAGGTGCCAGCCGTTTTACCGTGTGCGTTAGTATGGCCTGCCAGGCATTCCTAGCACGGAGCACCCAACGCCATGCCTTTTGTCACCACCCGCAAGATCCTGTTCGGCGACTGCGACCCCGCCGGGATCGTCTATACACCGCGTATCTCCTATTTCGTCATCGAGGCGGTCCACGAGTTTCTCTCCCACTGCCTGGGCGGCGAAGGCCTGCGCAGGTTGTTCGCCATGGGCGTGATGCCGCCGGCGCGGGCCCTGTCCATCGAGTTCCTGGCACCCATGGCTTGGGATGATCTGATCAGCGTGCAGGTCAGCAGTGGCGAGCCGGGTACCACTTCGTTCAGTTTTGCCGTCGAGGCGCGCGGCGCCGGTGGCGAGGTCTGCTTTCGCGCCAGCATGACCCAGGTGTGCGTCTGCCCTGAGAGCAAGCAGCCGGTTGCAGTGCCCGAGGCATTACGCCAGGCATTGTGCAAGCACATGGACTAGCGGAGCACCGCGACGAATAGTTTTCCAATAAAAGAACAAACGTTTCAGCATCAATTGAATATAAAGTCCGAACGTGACCGGTTATTCAGTTGGCGTTTTTAGAGTAATTAAGGTGTTGGCCTCTGGTTGCTCCCGGTGAAAGCTGTTAGTTTCGCCACCGCTGAGAGGCAAACAAGCAGGCCTGCAATGCGCCGCTTGCAGCCAACCGATTAATCAACGGTTGGTTGAACAGGGAACGATAATAAAAAATCCTAGGGAGGGATAACCGGATGAACCTTTACATCCGCCTGTTGCTGGCTGTTCTGCGTGGTTTCTTCAAGCCGCCCATGGCCCTGACCGACACGCTGCACCGCACGTTGCGGGTCTGGCCGAACGATATCGACATCAACAAGCACATGAACAATGGCCGTTACATGACCATCGCCGATTTGTTCATGCTGGAACTTTGTCTGCGCGCGAAAATCCTCATTCCAGCCTTCAAGTTGGGCTGGAAGCCGATGCTCGGCGGCAACTTGGTCGTCTACAAGAAGCAACTTTCAATGTTCGAGAAGTACACAGCTGAATTCAGCATCTGCTGCCTCGACGAGAACTGGACTTACTTCCAGTACAGCTTCTTCAACAGCGCAGGCGACGTGGTCGTGACTGGCTACTCCAAAGGCGCCTGGGTTGGCCGCAAGGGCCTGGTCGCCAACGCGGTGATCGCCGAGAAGCTCAAGGTGCAGCCCACCACCGCGGCGATGCCCGAAGCCGTGAGGAAATGGCTGGAAGCTGAAGCCCACGTCCTCGGCAAGGCCTGAGCCAGGCCGCATTGCGGCCCTCTTGCCAGTCACCTGATACCTGCAACGCCTGTCCATTGCTCCACCGTCCCCGGCCTCTGGCCCGGGCGTGCGCGGCAGGCTTTGCCGTGCCCGGCGTTCACGCCGCACATCGATCCATGAACGAGTAGGGAAACCCCTCATGCCGAACACATTGCTGTTGATGCTGGCCTTCTTCGCCGCCTTCCTGCTGGTCGCCGAGCTGTTCAGGCGCTACCGCCTGGTGGGCCTGACCTTCTTCGTGCTGTCGCTGCCGGCGCTGCTGGTGCCCAACGCCAACCTGTTCATGCGCATCAAGACCATCAGCGTGCTGCTGCCCATGTGTTTCCTGGCCTATGCCCGCTACAAGCCAAGGATCGAAGGCTTCATCTACAAGCTGATCTACCTGGTGATCGTGCTGAACATCATCGAGGCCTCGGTGATCGACTGGCAGACCGGCAACATCCTCAACATCGTCGCCGCCGTGGGGCTGATCGTCTGCCTGCCGTACTCGCGCAAGCATTGGGAGGTTTCCGGGCGACACAGTGATTTCGTGGTGCATGTCCCGGCCTACTGGCCCTACCTCTACACCACCTGGAACCTGTGTTTCCTGTACTCGGCGCGGATCACCACCTTCGGCTACGCCCTGCCGCTGTTGCTGGCGCCGGTGGCCTACGCCTTGCTGCTGCGCCGCTCGGACCTGTACTTCCAGGCCCGTGCCTACACCTTCGGTTTCTACCTGTTCGTGCGCACGCTGGCCGGCGACACACCCCTGATGAACCTGCCGGCCTTCGACCTGACGGGCTGGTACAGCCCTGACGCGGCGCTCGCCTGGAGCATCGTCAACGTGATTTTTACAGGCGCCTGCCTGTACAGCTACGGCGCAAGCCGCAACAAGAACAAAGCGATCGAACAAGGAGTTTGAAGCATGCTGGAAGTCATCCTGCTGGCGTTTTTCATCACCGTCAGCCCCGTGATCATACTGATGAGCAAGACCCGCGCCGAGCCGTTGAAGCATGTGTACGTGGGCCTGTACTACGTGAAGTTCGTACCGCTGCTGCTGGCGTTGTACGCGGTCAATCTCGGCACCAGCTTCCTGGCCTGGAAGTGGGTTCAGCTGAAATGGCTGCTGCCTCGTTACTTCGGCTATCGCCACTACAACCGCGATTCCATCTCGATGGAAAGCACGCCGATCCCGGGCACCGACTACCACATGGGCTACATCCCCAAGAAGCTGCCCGCCGAGCTGGTCTACCGCTGGAGAAAGGACAAGGTCTACCACAACTACATCCAGTCGATCATCAAGGCCAACCGCGACTACTACAAGGTACCGCTGGGTCAGTTCCCACAGCCGACGGCCATCTCGGACGAGGACCTGCGGGTGTTCCTGATGTCGTCGCAGATCACCCACTACCTGCAGACGGTCGATGGCGTGTCGACCTTCGACATGCGTGGCTTCACCCGTGAGATCCGCCTGTCCAGCTCGGTGTTCGACGTGGCCAGCATCGCCATCGCCGAGGATTTTGCCGCCGACAGCATGCGCATCACCCTGCGCGACGGCTTCAGCGTCGGCCCGGGCGAGCCGGACTGGGACCTGGCCAAGGTGTACTTCATGTCCAACACCATGGTGTTCTTCATCCTTGGCGCGCACCTGCACCACCATCTGTTCTTCGCCGAAATGGGCGCGGCATTCCTGTTCAACCTGGTGCCCAAGGATTGCAATTTCCACAAACTGATGGACCCGCACACCGCCTATATCCTGATGCTCAATCACCAGTTCAAGGAGTCGCCGCTGTCGCTGCGCGAAACCACCGGCATCGCCGACAAGTTCCTCTATAGCTGCATCGGCTACTACTCGGCGCAGACCTTCTACAAGGTCGGTTATGAAAACGCCCTGAACATGTACAACAAACGCCAGACCGAGGACCAGGCGCTGACCCAGAAATTCGAGATCAGGTTCGCCATACCGTTCGACCAGTACCTCAATGGCCAGCACGCGCTCAATGCCCAGTACCGCGACTACTACGCGGCGGTGCTGAAGTTCGTCTCGGCCAGCTACGACGACCTGCTGCGTGACGGCTCCGAGCCCTACATCAACAACTGGGTTGCCGAGCTGTGCCGTTACGTCAACCTGCCGTGCCAGTCCGGCGACAGGGACTTCAACATCGAAGTGATCGCCACCTATATCTGGTACGTGTCGTTCGTCCACTCCCTGGAGCACTACCAGTTCCACAAGTACAAGATGAACTACTGCCTGCTGACCCGGGTGCCGTTCTCGGTTGCCAGGCACCTGCCGCGGGACCAGGTGTTCAGCCAGTACGACATCTGGAAGTCCAAGCACATCGTGCACACCTTCGGCAAGAACCACCTCAATGCCGGCGTATCGGAAAGCTATGCCGACCTGGACTACAAGTTCCGCGACCTGGCGCTGATCGACAGGCAGGAGCAGTTGAAGAAGGACGTGCTGGGGCTGCTGGAAAAACACCAGACGCCGAGCGAGGCGATCGCCCTGTCCATTCGCTACTGAGGAGTCATCTTAACTAAATCTTCCAATTTCTGGCTAGTCGATAATCTCGGCATTTCAATGGTTTGCGTTCCTGTCAGCTCGCGGATTTTAATATTTACTTGGTGCTTTCGAGGTGAGGGTTTAGTTGAGCTGGAGCGTTGTTACTAAAAATTGGCGAATAAGCTTGCAGTTACGCAATAAGGATTGCTGTTTTAGGTTCTTGAGGATATATAGCTTTCTGCTGATCGGGTGTAATGGCTCAAGATGGTCGTCAGGACCCTATCTATTGGTAAGTCCTGTCGATTGCGTCCTTGTTTTTGGAACTCCTTTTGAAGATGCCGAATGTGCTTTCTCCGATACTGGGGTAAGCACTGCGTGATGTCCGCTGCTGACCATCCACAATCCAGCAGAAAAGCCAGTAATCCGTTTCTCCACACAATCGGTCCTTTTAACGCATCAGGTGTAATGCGCTTTGCTCGGGACCTAAAATAATTTTGTAGGTTAGTTGCGGGCGTGTCAGCTAGTAGTTCGCCCGCTCTAATGTCTGGGAACAGGAGTCCCTCGCTAATTTTGCAAAGTCCTAACCAAGCGTGAGTTGCTCGCACTGGACATAGCTGAGGTAAATAACCCATAGTCAAAAGCTGGGGAGGCGACTTATGGGTCTTTGGGGTTGGGCGAACTGTTATCTGTATTCTTTTTGGCGTCACCACCACGTCCTCCAGGCTCAGTGCGCAAGTCTCATTCATCTCCAATCCGTACCAGTAAGAAACGAGCAATATCGCTCGATTACGCACTGATTTGAGGAGTTTATGATGTATCAGGTGTGCTCTGTCATGGTTCAGAAGGGCGCGGGCTTTTTTGAGCTCGTGTCGGTGGCGAGCGATCTCGCCTTTTAACATTTTAGTCAGTTCGGAGACACAATGAAATGTAGGAGTCGTTTGTGAAGATATAGGTGCTTGTAAGCATGTTACTTTCTCGAACTCTCTGCAGAGCCTTAACACGGAGGGGCATTGGGTAGGATCTGCAAGTCCGAGTGTTCGATGATAGCGAGAGAACGCTGTTAGGATCCGACCGATTTTGGTAGGGGTACCTCGGAAGCTATGCAGCAGATAGAGGCACAACTCTTCAGCTGTACAGGGAAGGCCACCTTCATAGTAATTTTGGAAATCGCGTATATAATCAATTGTTTGACGGTCAAATAGGGATGGTGTGAGACCTGGCATGGATAACGTTTTCATCGCGTCGCTTCCTCTATGCTTGTGATTTCGTAGCGGCTTATTATCTTTCTTACGCTATGCGGTGCCTTTTATTCCCAATAGGCATCATGGGTGTGGGGCAACTGTGCGATTATCACATTGTGGAATCCGCCCCCATTCGTCATAGAAGACATCCGCGAGGGGTTGGCATATCTACCTAAGCATGAAGTCTATGTTGAGGGTGTAGATATGTCTAAAAAAAGTACGAAGCAAGCGACGCCCAGCAATGCCTTGATTGCTCAGATGCGTAATCGCGGATCTGTACGCAGCAGTATTTGGCATGTTTATAGTTTGAAATCCAATAATGACCTGATTCTAGAAAGCCATCGTGAAGTCGCGCACTGGCTAATCTATCTTGAGTTTGACCCATCAATAGTAGCTTTCTGGAAGCCACAAGGCGAAGAGTTCAATGCAGACCAGCGAGGCGGGCGCAAGGTAAAACTTGATGCGATTGCGACTAATGTCGAGGGCCTTATCGAGTGGCATGAGGTGAAGCCGGGATACATTGATGATCTAGAGGCGCATGAGCAGCTGAAGGTTCAGAAGGAGTTGGCGCAGGCTGCCGGTGCTCTTTACCGACTCTTCGATGAGTCAACACGCGACGCCCGTCATTATCAAGTTATGCCCTTGCTAAGATTGGCAAATTTCGTGGCGTTGACGCGTTGGAGTGTGGATATCAACGCAACGGAAGCGCTTCTTTTTCAAACCGTCGGGCTAAATAGAACCGGTACCATTGGCAGCTTGGCGCAAATACTACCCAACCTAGACATGACGGAGTTGGTCGGCGGACTCAGCCGTTTGGCAATCAAAGGGCAGGTAGAGTTAACCATTGATGCTTTCACCCCAAACCTGCAGACCACATGGTCTTGCAAAGTTGAACGGCCATGAAGCGGGTTGTGATCCCCCAGACCGTGCAAGCCGGGAACTGGCCGAGATTACCAGCCTCGGCAGTCCCCGAGGAGCACTGGCAGCTGTTCTGTCGGCGTCGCACCGCAGTGCAGATGTACATTGAAGGTCACGCTTTGCGCGCAATCGAGCAGAGGACCCACCTAAAAGGCTGGGAAGTTAATCGATTAGCGTCCCGCTTTCTGACTTTGGATGACCAAGGCCAGTGTATTGGCGAAAGAGCGCTGCTTCCCCATATTCATCTCAAACCCTACGAACGGCGCAAACCATCGGGCAATAAATACAGTGGCCAGCAGGGGGGGATGTCAGGCTGCCTTCAGCAGTTACTCGAGACATACCCCGAAATTGAAGAGCGGATGGTCGCAGTTCTTAAAGACTCTGCACAGATGCTCGATGATCATAGGAATGCTATAGCGTTCCTCACCAAAAAGTTCATGCAGGTTTTGCACGCCATAGCCCCCGATCATCGTGGTTGGCCTTATACGACTAAGTATCAGGGACGCGTGAGCATACGCCGTTATATTCTCGCTCTGCGTAACCATGTTCCGGGCTCGTACATCAATGCGCATGGCAGTTCCGAGGCGAGAGCGCATATTGTCACCGGTACCGGGCACCGGCCTTACCTAGCCGCGCAGCGCCCGTTCGACATTGTGGAGTTGGATGGCCATTTTATCAGTGCTTTTTTTGTTTTGTTGGTGGAGCAAGTAAATGGCTTGATGTTCCCGATTCCGTTAGATCGCATGTGGTTACTCGCTGCTATTGATCAATATTCCCATGCCGTGCTTGCCTACAAATTGGTCTTACGAAGCCAGCCTGGGGCCAGTGACGTTCGCGAAGTGCTTGTGCGGGCAAGTTTGGGAGGGTGGAAGGCGCAAACGCTGGAAAACACAAATTTTTCCTACAAAGTCGATGCGGGTTTTCCTTCAAGCGTGATTGAGGAATGTTGCGGTGTCATGTTTAGTGTGCTTAGTGTTGACTCGCATCTTTCCAATATTGCTAAGAAAATTACGCTTCAAGCTCGGCAGGATTTTGGCTTTCACCATTATTTGGGCCCAACCGGGCGTTTTGAAACGCGCGCAAAGATCGAGCGACTTTTTGCGGAGGTGGTACGACACACAGCTTTATTACCATCGACAACCGGTAGTCACCCTCGCCATGGTAGAGCGGATGGCGCACAGGAAAAAGCCGTTGAGTATCAGTTGGATCTGACACGATTTATCCAAGCATTGGACGTTGCGCTAGCCAATTATAATACGGAACCTTCGGAAGGTATTGGCATGTTTTCGCCGTTGGGCTTGATTCGACAGTATATGAGTCAAGCCGCCATACTACCACGCATTGCCGTTGAACGCCGTGAGCGGCTGAAAGTCGACTTGATTACTAAGTATGTGACGGTGCGCGGAAGTTTGGCGGAAGGGCGACGGCCATACATCATGCTGGATCGGGTCAGGTATACCAGTGAGCATTTGGCGGCCAACTTTGATCTGATCGGGCTCAAATTGTGTGTGGAAATTGACGAGCATGATTATCGCGCTGTCAACGCTTTTCTACCCAATGGTGCAGCAATAGGTGTACTCCACGCCTGCGGTTGGTGGGCGACCTTTAGGCATACTCCGTACATTAGACGTTTGGTAAATTCATTGATTGGTCAACGAGCGTTGACTATCACAGAGGACCTTCCACCCAGTCAACAGATCTGTGACTATTTTATTCGCCACAACGAACCCAACCGGGCGCTGCTGGTTAAGCAGGCCGAGGATCCGAGCCTGTCGACACTGCCACGCGCCGTCGTACCTGTGAAGAAGCCAGTTAAGGACTACTTGCTTCAGCCGGATCAGGAATATCCCGGTCTTCCCGCAGCAGGACAAGCCGATAATCGGGGGGGGGCATGAATATAACGCATCCCTTAATCAGCAAGCAGGCACGTATCATCACGCCAGCGTTAAATTGGGCGGTGCGGTTGTGCCTTGATCGGGTTGCAATGAGGCGTTCCGCAGTGATGTTTCGTGGGCAATCACGGGTTGGCAAAAGTCGTTGCGCCGTGTTTGTGGCCGAGCAGCTAAAAAAACAGTTTCCTGAATGTCATGTTGCTTTTTATATAGCGCTGAAGCGTAAGACACGACATCCTAATAATCTTTGTCGTGAGCTTTGCTATACTGAAAATATTCATCCAAAGGAGCGCGTGGATTTGCGTTATCATTTGGTAGCTCATGTGGAATCATTGTTGGTCGGGCAGCAAGCCGGGCAGTATCTTTTGGTGATTGATGAGGTTCAAAGATTATTGCCGGTGGACTACTTCGACTTGGCGGATCTCTACAATCTGTTACAGGCGAAGAGCATCTGCATGACGCTGATTGCCTTTGCCCAGCCGGACATTGACGCACAAATCACCATGATTAAGGCGACACGTGAGCAGCAGTTGATGGCGCGGTTTTTAACCGAAGTATTGACTTACCCTGGTTGTCGCGGCGTGGATGAGCTCGGCGTGATATTGAATGCCTATGATACAGGCTCCGAGTTCCCCTCGGGTTCCGGGACGAGCTATACCGCGCATTTCATACCCAAGGCCTTCTCGGCAGGATTTCGTTTAGCGCGTGTCACCGAGCCGCTTTGGCTCGAGTTGTCGTCCAGTACCTCCGGACCTTATATGAACAACATTCCTATGGAGCATCTGTGTGAGTCGATACTTAATCTATTGCTCAGTCTCGCAGCCAAGGACAGCACCTCCATGGAGCTTGATCCTCGCTGGGTGAGTGAAGCAGTGCAAAAAAGCAACCTACGGGCTTTTTGTGATGCATTATAACCGTGGCTATTTCTTTCCTGATGGGTTTCCCACCCCCTTCGAAGCGGCCTTTGCTACTGTGCAAAGAGCTGCGGTCATCAACGGGGTACCGGCACGCGCTTTGTTGCTGGCTTTCAGTCCTGGCGAAGGCGACCATCGGTGGCGCCACGGCAGCGTGGCCAGCGCAACGATTCAGGGATTGTATGCGCCCGGGCGTCCCTACCTGGCGAATACGCACTTCATTGGCAGCGTTGCACAATTTTTTGCCCCGCGTGTCATGGATAAATTGCAGTACTGCCCACTGTGTGCCGCTGACTCAGGCTACCTTTCGCTCTTTTTCCATTTGCGATGTGTCCGGTGGTGTCCATGGCATCGGATTGAACTAAAATCTTTGTGCGCGCAATGTGCTGATGCCGCGGACTTTTGTCCCGATCGGAACAGTCAGCCGTGTGCTACCTGCGGTTATGCCGTGCCCAGCTTGAAAGTGATCCTCGACAGCTTGCGCTCGGGTCTCTGTGCTCAGCGTGCCGCTCATAGTTTGCGGCTATTTAGCACCTTGGCGCGTCTTCAGCGTCTGGGAATTTTAGACACCATGCGGTTGGAGGAGGGTCCTATAAATCCTCCCGTTCTGATTCAACCTCACAGTTTTTATGACGCGTTCGAAGAAGACTCGACCCTACGACGATACCGGGTGGCATTAGACATGAGAGGGGGCGAGGATAGCCTGACACAACCGCGGCAGGTGGATGTGGTCTATCGACGGTTTGTGTCATTCTGGAAGTCGAGGCTACTTCGGCGCCATCGTCATTGCCTGCATAACGCCAACAGTTCCCTAGGGATCCGCGAACGGGGATCGTGCGTGTTCGCGCTCACGCTGATGCTGTTTCGGCAGAAATTTGAAACATTGCCTATTTCAAATACTCGCATTTGCATGTCTGACGGGGCTCTGGAGTGCCTAAGTGAGTTGGGCTTCACGCGTAGTAGCCTACGCAATTATTTCAAAGTAATGTTTTATCGGTTGCTTTCCCGGCTGTGGTATCGCTGCGCCCATAGCAACGGTTTTTCTGTCCGTGTGGATTCTCGCTTCTTCTTCACGCCCTTTCTGGGCAGAACGCCATCGCTTAGCGACTACCTCGGTGAGACCATCCGAGGACGGGTCCATGAAATCATCATCGACTTGCCTGCCGGACTGCCGGTGCTGCGCAAGCTCATGAGCCACGGGCGCACCGATGCGTTGCTGCGGATTTCCCATGCTGCCGGCACCGTTTCAGTTCATACCGACGCCCAGCCAAAGTTCTTGTTCGGTTTCGAAATCCTGGCGAGCGCCTTTGTATTTTGAGTTCAGTGCATTGTGCGGGATGACGGTTGTCACTGATCGAGGCAATTATTCATCGGAGGGCGCGCTGGCACTCGCTTGAGGTGTGAGGGCCTGGCCAAGTAGCTTGGTCGCACGACTGCCCAGCAGCGATCCTGCCTGGAAATAGCCCATCACCGTAGTGATGCTGCGGTGCTCGGTCATCGCCATCACCTCTCCCAGTGGCACACCTTGACGCCCGGCCTCAGTGACAAAGCCCGAGCGCAGGCTGTGCGCTGCCCAATCCCCTTCAAGGCCGGCCAATTGCGCTCGACGCTTGACGATACGCGCCACCTGATCGCCTGATAGTCCGGTGCTACTGACCCGGCCGCCTCTGTACAGCCGACGAAACAGCGGTCCGGTCTGCGCGGGTGCCGCCTCCAGCCACGCCTGCAGTGCGTGGGCCGCAGGCCCTTGCAGGGGCTTTTCCCGCCGCTCGCCACCGGTGTCAGTCTTCGTCGCCCCCAACGCGTAGAGCCAAGTGTCTGCGTCCAAGCGACGGAGGTCCTGAACCTGCAGGCCAATCACTTCTGAGCGCCTGCGTCCGCCGCCACTCCATGCCAACAGCAACAGAGCACGGTCGCGGAGGCCGCGAATACCATCGGTACAGGTAGCAAGCATCGCCTGCAGCGGTTCCAACACCACGGCGGTTTTCTTGCGCACAGAGACGCCGTGGCGAGCCTGGGCCTTACGGGCTTCACGCAACAGGGTTTTCACGACCTGACTCTCTGCCGGGTTTTCCCACTGCTGCAGGCGATGCCACTTGGCCAGGACGGCCAGGCGGTGGCTGACCGTGCTGAACGCCAACGGGCCTGGTTTTCCTTTGACGCCGGCAGCGACCAGCGCAGCATCGAGGTCCGCTGGCAGCAGGTGGCTCCAGCAGCCTGCATCGTCGGGTCGGGCAAGGTGGTCGACAATGAACTGCACCGCCACCTCCGGCGGCAAGGGGCCATCACCGAGTGCGCGCCGGTAGCGCAGTTGTAGCCAGGCGGACCAATAGGCGAGGGCGCTCTGATAGCTGCGCACGGTGTTGGCCGCGGTACCGGCGGCGATGAATGCGTCGGCGGCGGCACGGGTGCTGGCGGCCAGTTCCGCCAACACTAAAGGCGAGGAGGAGGGCATCGCTATCGGTTCTGTCAATGTCTTCTCGCTCAACGGTGCAATAGGTTCGGATAACCTGTGGCTTATCAGACCTAATATAGCGTGAGTGGGGAGATGATCGGCCTGCGTTAGTGAAGGCCATTATGACTTGTTCTCTACGAGGCAGAGGACAAGCATGCTGGCACGCAAAATCTCGGTTCCGATTAGCAACAAGGCTAACAGCTCCTTCGACTCCGGGTGAATCACCATCGGCCGTGCAAGGCCTGGTCAATTATCAATTTTTAGTTAACACCCGTTAACGCCAATCACGATTATCACCCTCGATCTCATATCTCAATATCCATTCGTCCCACTCAGCCCCACACGGCAGGTGGCTTGCTCAAACGATATGGAAGAGCTCCAATGACGTCATCAACTGCGGCCTCGGAAACGATCGGATCGACGCCGGTGAGTCCGCTAGGGATCAGCGAAGCTCAGTCAGCGTTGAGCTGCTGTCGCTTGTTGCTGCAACTGCATCAGGACCGGGTGTCGTTGACTGCCGATGGGCATGAGCGTGAGAGCGTGCGCAAGTCGGTGAACAGCTATGCAACCGCTTGTGGCGTCGACTTGCGACTGGGGCGACTTGATCTGCGTGCACTCAAGCCGCAGATGCTTCCCTTGGCCTGGCGTACCCGCGCCGGTGACTACGCGCTCCTTGCTCGCTTGTCACCAACCCAGGCACTGGTCCAGTCACCGCTCTCCAGCACCCCGGAGATACTCAGCCGTGAACAGTTGGCGCATGCCTGGACGGGCGAGGTCATCCGGTTGCGGCAAGGCGGCCTGCGTTTCGACCTTTCCTGGTTCATTCCCGAGTTGCTGCGCCATCGTCGAATCCTGGGCGAGGTATTGCTCTGCTCGCTGTTGCTCCAAGTGCTGGCCTTGGCGACCCCTTTGTTCTTTCAGGCGGTCATGGACAAGGTCATGGTCCATCGTGCGCTGGCGACGCTGGATGTGCTGGTGCTCGCGCTGGTGGTGGTCGGTGTGTTCGAAGTCGTGCTCAAGGGGCTGCGGGAATACCTTTCGGCGCATACCGCCAACCGTATCGACATCGGCCTTGGGGTCAAACTGTTCCGTCATCTGCTGGGCCTGCCATTGCTCTATTTCAAGCAACGGCAGGTCGGCGCGATCATCGCCAGGGTCCAGGAGCTGGACGGCATCCGTGAGTTCCTCACCGGGTCGCTGCTCACGCTGTGTGTCGATGTCGCCTTCACGGTTGTGTTCTTCGCGGTGATGGCATGGATCTCCTGGCCGTTGACCTTGGTGGTGCTGGCGACCCTGCCATTGTATGTCGCCTTGGCCTGGGCCAGCGCCGGCCCACTTGAAAAGCGTATCGAGCGCCAGTTCCAGACCACCGCCCGCAACACCGCGTTTCTCAACGAGACCGTCAGCAGCAGCGAGACCATCAAAAGCCTGGCTGTGGAGCCGCGCATGCAGCGGCGCTGGGAGGCGCAAACCGCCGAGATGGTCGAGGCTGGGTTCGCCAGCCAGAGCCTGGGGAGCGCCATCAGCCAATGCGTGACCATGCTGCAAAAAGTCACTGCGGTGGCGGTGATCTGCTGGGGGGCGCACATGGTCATTGCCCTGGAACTGACGCTCGGCCAACTGATCGCGTTCAACATGATGCTGTCCCATGTCAGCCAGCCGCTGGCCAAGCTCATTGATGTCTGGCAGCAGTTCGTGCAGGTCCGCGTCTCGGTCGACAAGCTGGGCGATATGCTCAACCTGCCGATGGAGCAGACCCAGGGCCAGCAACGGCCGTCAGCCGCGTTGCGCGGCGAGGTACGTATCGAACAACTGGCCTTCCGCTACCGCCCTGACCTGGACCTGGTGCTCGATGGCCTGGACCTGCACATCGAGGCGGGGCAGACCCTGGGGATCGTCGGGCCATCCGGCTCAGGCAAGAGCACCTTTACCCGCCTTTTGCAAAAGCTCTACGTCCCGGACGCCGGACGCATCCTGATCGACGGGCAGCCTCTCGAACAACTCGATCCTGCCTGGCTGCGCAGCCAGGTCGGCGTGGTCCTGCAGGAAAACTACCTGTTCAACCGCAGCGTGCGGCAGAACATCGCCCTGCGTCACCCCACCGCCTCCCTGGAGCGGGTTATCGACGTGGCGCGTCTGGCCGGCGCCCACGACTTCATCCTGCAACTGCCGCTGGGCTACGACACCGTTCTGGCCGAGGCAGGTGGTTCCTTGTCCGGAGGGCAGCGTCAACGCATCGCCATCGCCCGGGCCTTGATGGGCGATCCGAGGATCCTGATCTTCGACGAGGCCACCAGCGCACTGGACGATGAATCCCAGGCATTGATCCAGGACAACATGGCGCAGATCGCCGAGGGGCGGACGGTGATCGTCATCGCCCATCGACTCAGCGCGGTGCGTGACTGCCAGCGCATCGTCGCCCTGGAGCGGGGGCAAATCAGCGAGTCGGGCAGCCACGCGCAGTTGCTAGCCAACGGTGGTTGCTACGCACGGTTGTGGGCGATGCAGCAAGCGATGCAACAGGAGACGCAGGCATGAGCCGGTACCTGGCGGGTTTGCCTGGCCGACTGCGCAACGCTTTGGCGGGTACCAGGCGGACTCGGGACGAATATGAGTTCCAGCCGGGATACCTGGAGATCGTCGAGCGCCCTCCAGCGCCATGGGCGCGGGGTACCGCTTGGCTGCTGATTGGAACGGTGGTGATCGCCCTGATGTGGGCGGTGCTGGGTTTTCTGGATATCCATGCCAGCAGTACGGGCCGCTTGATCGTGTCCAGCTACACCAAAGTGGTCCAGGCCCACCAGGCGGGGGAGGTCAGCGCGATCTTCGTCCGTGAAGGCCAGCGGGTGCGCGCAGGTGCGCCGCTGGTGGCCCTCAACCCGATCGGCGTCGATGCCGAACTGCGCGAACTGCAGGCACAACTGAACTTCAAGCGCCTCGAACTGGCCAGGGCCGAAGCGCTACTCAGCCACGATCCCCTGACCAGCTACCGACCGCCGGCCGACCTGCCCGCCGAGCAAGTGGCTGCCGCCCGCGCCCAGCTGCAAAGCACTGCCCGCGAAATTGACGCCAACCTCGACAGCCTCGAGGCCGAGATCAGCATCAACCAGGCCAACCAGCGCGCCCGCGCCGTGGAAATTTCCTCCCTGACCAAGCTTGCGAGCAATGTGCGACGCCGCCTGGAAGCGCGTCGGGCCATGGCGGCCGAAGACCTGATGCCCAGGGTCGAGTTGCTCGAGCAGGAGAAGGAACAGCTGGACGTGGAGCGTTCACTGGCCCAGCAGCACGCGGAGTTGAACGTGCTCAAGGCCGAAGCGCGCAACCGCGTCGAGCAGCGCGACAGCTACCTGGCAAAAACCCAGCGTGAACAGCACGACGTGGTCAACAGCAGCCGCCAGGACATCGCCGTGCTGCAAGAGCAACTGGTGCGAGGGCGAGACCGCCAACGCCAGCAGACGCTGCTGGCGCCTGTGGATGGCGTGGTCCAGCAATTGTCGGTGCATACCCTGGGTGGTGCCGTGCAGCCAGCGCAGCAGCTGCTGGTGGTGGTGCCGGACGGCAACGAGCTGGATGCCGAGGTGATGGTGCTCAACAAGGATGTGGGCTTCGTCAAGGCCGGACAGGCCGTCGAGGTGAAGGTCGACGCGTTTCCCTACACCCGCTACGGCACCTTGCAAGGCGAGGTAGTCCATGTTTCTCGGGACGCCATCAAGGATGAACAGCAGGGCCTGGTGTTTCCCACGCGAATCCGTCTGCAGCGCACCAGTATCGCGGTGGACGAGCAATGGATGCCGCTGCAGGCCGGCATGAGTGTGACCGCAGAAATCCGCACCGGTGACCGCAGGGTTATCGACTACCTGCTCAGCCCGATCCAGCAGTACCAGTCCGAAGCCTTGCGGGAGCGCTGAGCATGAGTGAACTGTTCAGCCATGAGCCAACACCGTCACCGCAGTTGCTGGACACAGGCCTGAATGCGCTGGTGTGGGCTGCGCGACGATTCGACGTGGCGGTAGACGTTGCCCAGTTGCACCACCGCCTGGGTCGAGTGGAGGGCATGGCGACGCCGATCGACCTGTGCCGCTGCGCCGGCTGGATCGGCCTGCGTGCCCGCCTGACGCAGAGCACGGTCACGCGCCTGGACAACCTGCCACGGCCGGCGCTGCTGAAAACCGTGCACGGCTGGGCGGTACTCGATGACCTGGCCGACAATCAGGTCACACTGTACTGGCCATTGGAAGACCGTTGCCAGACCCTGGCCACGGAGGCCTTGGGCGAACTCTGGCGGGGTTCGGTCCTGCTCCTGGCGGACCGGCACGCCGCACTGCAGGCCCCGCGCTTCGGCATTGCCTGGTTCCTGCCCTCGATCCTCAAGCACATCCGCCAGTTCCGCAGCGTGCTGCTGGTGTCGCTGATGCTGCAACTGACGGCGCTGGTCACCCCGATGCTGTTCGAGAACATCATCGACCGGGTGCTGGTCAGCCGCGGGCTGTCGAGCCTGCAGGTGCTGGGGATGGCGTTGCTGGCCCTGGCGTTGTTCGAGCCCCTGTATGGCTTTGCGCGCAGCTGGCTGTTCTCCAACCTGGCGAGCAAGGTCAACGCCGAGCTGTCGGCGCGGCTGTACCAGCACCTGATCCAGCTGCCCCAGGGTTACTTCCAGCAGCGCCAGACCGGCGAGATCATCGCCCGGGTCGGCGAGATGCAGCAGATCCGCCAGTTCCTCACAGGCTCTGCGCTGACCCTGGTGCTGGACCTGGCGTTCTGCGGCCTGTTCATCGCGGTGATGTACCGCTATGCGCCGACCCTGACCTGGGTGGTGGTCGGCTCGCTGGCCTTGTACTTCCTGTTCTGGTTGTGCGTGGGGCCGTTGCTGCGCAAGCGTGCCTTGCGCGAGTACGAACAGGGCGCGGACAACACCGCGTTCCTGACCGAAGCGGTGACCGGCATCGAGACCATCAAGACCAGCGCCACCGAAGAGGGTTTCCAGCAGCAGTGGCAGCGCCAGCTGGCGGGCTATGTGCGCGCCGCGTTCTCGACGCGGCTGGTGGGCATCTGCGCGGGGCAGGGCATTGGCCTGATTCAGAAGCTCACCGCAGCACTGCTGCTGTGGTGGGGCGTGACCCTGGTGATGGATGGCCAGCTCAGCCCCGGCCAGCTGGTGGCCTTCAACATGCTGGCCGGCCATGTGGTCGAGCCGATTTTGCGCCTGGCCCAAGTCTGGCAGGACTTCCAGCACACCCTGATTTCACTGCGTCGGTTGGGCGATATCCTTGATACAGAGTGCGAGAACGGCAGCGGTGGGCTGGCCTCGGTGCCGGCACTAGCCGGCAGCTTGAGCTTCCAGGGCGTGCGGTTCCGCTACCACGAAGATGGCCAGGAAGTCCTGCGCAACCTCAGCGTGCAGATTGAGCCGGGCGAGTTCGTCGGTATCACCGGGCCTTCCGGCTCCGGCAAGTCGACCCTGACCCGGCTGCTGCAGCGCCTGTACATCCCCCAGCACGGTCGGGTGATGGTCGATGGTATCGACCTGGCCATCGCCGACCCGGTGGCGCTGCGCCGAAACATGAGTGTGGTGCTGCAGGAGAGCGTGCTGTTCGCCGGCTCCATCGCCGAGAACATCCGCCTGTGCTGCCCGCAGGCCAGCGATGCCCAAGTGCAGGAGGCCGCGGCACTGGCCGGGGCCGATGGCTTTATCCAGGCCCTGGCCCATGGCTACGAGACCCAGGTGGGTGAGCGCGGCGGCCAGCTCTCAGGCGGGCAACGCCAACGCATCGCCCTGGCCCGGGCGCTGATCAGCAATCCCGGGATCCTGCTGCTGGACGAGGCGACCAGCGCACTGGACTACGCGTCCGAAGCGGCGGTGATGGCCAACCTCAAGCGCATCACCCAAGGGCGCACAGTGATCAGTGTCGCCCATCGCCTCAATACCCTGCGCCATGCCGACCGGATCCTGGTGATCGATCAGGGACAGGTGGTGGAGCAGGGCAGTCATGAACAGTTGCTCGCACTGGGTGGGATCTATGCCCGGCAATGGGCACTGCAAGTGGAGAGTTGAAAACGACAAGGAGAACGCACGCGAACACCACGCATTATTAGTCCAACGCCTATCGGCACAGGCCTGGTTGAAACGCAGGGCCTGCCTTCATAAAAAATAGGATGACCATCATGGTTTATACGTCCAAGGATTTTAAGAGTATTCTTAACGCTCGGGTCGCACAGCAGAATAACTCGGCGTTCTTCGATACTTTGGAAGCACTGGCGGGCCCCGGCCCCGTTTCCCCCTATGCATCCCTGCGTCAACGGACCGAGCTGGTTGCTCAGGTATATGAGCGTATCACCCGTGAAATGCCTACCAGCGGGGAGACGCTGACACCTGGTTTCGAGCGGATGAGCAAGCATGAACTCGACGCCTTGGACCTCAAGGCGATGGCGGATGATCTGTACTATCAGATCGACGATATTCTCGCTGAGATGACGGCTCAGCGGATGATCGTGCCACGCAGTGGGGCATTGACCGACAGCCAAACGCAGAAAATCGCTACACTCGCGGTCGAGGGCATCATTCGACAGGACTTCAACAAGCGCGCCGAGCTGATCACTTATCTCGACTCGCTGGGGTTCTCCTTCAAGCCCAAGGGACGTACAGACCGGGCACTCACATTTTGGTCCGACAATTTCAAAGATTATCAAGCGGTACTCAACGAGGCGATGCGCCGTGAGGGCAAACCTTCGGTCGCCATCGATTTCGATATCTCGGGGCTGAGTTTTGTCCACCACCTCCGCTCGGCACTTTCAGACTATGCGAGTGCCCCAGGTAGCCGTGCCAATCCCAAAGTAAAACAGGCCACCCAACAAGGCACCGCCAGTATGGCTGGCTTCCTCAGTTCGGTGTATGCGGCAAGCACTGCTGATTTGGGCGGTACAGTCTATGTCATGTCCGAGGGTGGCTTGCGCTACAACAGCTACTTCTGGAACGCCGAGTTGCCTGTGCTGCGAGCCTTGCAAAAAAACGGAGCAATTGGCGAAATCAGAATTCTTCACGAACCTGTCGCCGAGTATCGAGACTTGCCACTCGACGAGATAGGCTCGCCATTGACCGCGAGCAGTGTCCATTTACAGGCGAATCAGCAGTTCCTGACAGAGCCGGTCTATCAGGAGTTGCTGGCTTACAAGCATAGGCGTTGGGTTGAAGGGACGCCGATGAGTGACCTGGTAAACCTGCGCCACGAGGTAAAGCGCTACATCGAGCAACACCCGACTTCAGGTCGCAACGATGCCATGCACCAGCTGTTGGCGCAGACAGACAGGAAAATCCTTGAGCTCAGGGCCATGGATGGGATGGATGCAGCTTCCCGTGTGGCGGCGGCCAGAGTGAACGAACTCGGCACGCAGTTGGTCTGGACGCGTCAGGAACTTGTTGCAGCGGCAGCCGTCTTTGGCAAGCGCCAAGGGGAGTCCTATGTCCGGATTCAGGCATTGCTGGACAAATGGCATGCCAATAGTCTCCCCGAAGCCTTCGAGTTCCCACCGAACAAAGCGCAAAAGTACCTGCTTGAGCTCCCATTCAAGGGCGACTTCCTGGAGCGCTACTCCGATCAAATGAGGCAATTGTTGCCATTCGATTCGCTTCGACGAATCTGGGATGTCGAAGTCGTCAACGACACCCCCCACGGCAAGGTCACCCTCAAGTTCCAGACCGGTGCCGAGACAGAGGTGCGTTTCAGCCCGGCGAGCACGCTGGCCGAGAAGCTGGAGCAACAGTCACAGCTGGCAACCTTGCAATCTCTGTTGCTGGGCGAATTCGCACCGGAGAATGTCCCTGCACAACTTTCCTTGCACGGTACACAGTTGATTGCCAGCCGAAGTGTTGGAGATACCCCCAGGGTATTGGCGGCCAAGGGGGCTGATGGCGCATGGGTTGTACGCCCGAGCGAAGTAAGCGCGGTTCAGCGTGCATTCACTGTTCTGGCGCAGAACGAGCAAGGCGTGGGCCCGCTCAAGAATCAGGATGTCGACAGCTGGTCCCCCCCTTCGGTGCAAGGCAATCCAGAAGGAGGGGAAAGCCAGTATTCAGCCCAGATCATCATTCAGAGCGAAAGCGACCCTGTCGTCGCTCGGGCTGCTGCTCACCTGGCGGGCAAGCATCCAGACCAGAGCGTGGTGGTGCAACTCGATGCTTCTGGACAAATGCGCGTGATCTACGGTGATCCCGCACTGTTCGAGACCCTAGGTAGTAACGAAAAAGTGCGCTGGCAGATCGTCGGCCATGGGCGTGGGCCTGCACAGGCACGAACCCTCGGAGGGCTCGATGCACAACAGTGGGCGGGGCATCTGGATCAGCTTCAGCAAACGTTGTTCGATCAGTACAGTATTGGCTCGGTGCCAACGCGCATCAGCCTTGTCGGCTGTTCCCTGGAGGATGCCGAGCAACAGCAGGGCTTTGGTCGTCAGCTGGTGGAAGCGTTGCGTACACCCGAGTTGGAAGTGTCCGTGCGCAGCGCCAGTGTCGCGGTGGACAGTGAAGGCCGAAAGTTCACAATGGATGCTGGTGGTGAGTGGATACACAGCGCCGCCACTGACAAGATGGTACTGAAGTGGTCTGAACGCGAGGGCGTGATCGACACCGTAGAGCACGTTCCCGCCAGTGTGCTGGTAGGGCGCGACGGTATCGATGTGGTTGCGCTGCTTGACGATCTCGGGCAAGGCCGGATCAAGCTAGAACAGCTCGGCGCAGCACAAGAGTATGCGCTGAGCAGGCTTTACCCAGGTGCCGATGAGCGCCTCGATCAGGCCAAGCTGCGTTCGCTGCTCGAAAACCCATTGGAAGTCGCCCAATTGCAGGACGCGCTGGAGGGTTTGGCCAAGCGTTATCAAAGCAGCGCGGAACTGGAAAGCCTTGGCGCGGAGCAAATGATTCGAACCATGCTTGACGAGCAACAGCGCAATGCTGGATCGCAAAGCGGTGTGGCCATCGAAGGTGACCGGCTGTTGACGGCGATGCTCGATAACAGACTGGATGCCGATATCGACCGTGGTCGTGCGGTGAGCCACCTCGACCCTGACAGCCATGTCGAGCGCCTGCGCGCAGGTAATCGCCAGCAACTGTTGGGCGCCGGTGATGTGCTGTTCGATGGCCCGTCCAAGGGAACCTTCGGTCAGGCGATTCCGGTCGTGCAGGGTTCATTGTCAGCCGTGCTGCTGCATGACATGGGGTTGCTGGTAGATGGCAAGCCGCTCACCGCCGGGTTACTGGCAAGCCAGGGAGGCAAGCTGCGTGCGGACCAGAAACTGACATTCGACCCGATACGGTTCAACTATGAAATGGCAAAGGTGCCTTTGCAGCCCGAACTGGTCGAGCTGTCGCGCTTGGTCAGCACGTTGGTGGAGCGCAGCCGCGGTAGCAATGTCGCCTTGTTCAACACCGAGGACGTCCCGCAGGAGGCGCTCAAGTACATCAACGTGCTGAGGTACTATTCCGGCCCTCAGCTGGAGGTGGAAATCGCCAAGGCAGCGCAGGCTGCATTGGGTTCACGTCTTGGCGAGCGCGCCCAGTGGCTGGCACAGGCTGGCAGCCTCAGTGCGGATGAGCGGCGCAAGGTCCAGAACCTCTACGAACTGGCGCGAGACGTGGGCGGTTTTGACCTTGAGCGGTTCAAGCAACTACAGACGCAGAACCCAGGCGTATCGGGGGATCAGATCCTGCAGTCGATGGCGCTGGATGCAGCGGAAAAGCGCGTAGCTCCTGGGCATGACACCGAGGTAGTGCTGCAGGCCGCGAGATGGACAGAGCAGCAGGCCACTTCGTTCATGCTTGAGCGTGGATTGCTGGGTAGAAGTGGCGCGTCGATCAATGTCAACCGTGCGGGCTTCGAGCGTTTTGTCGAAAGTGCAAGCGGCTTGGACCGTGTACGCCTGGCGTCTGCAATGCTCAAGCTCGCGCCGGAGCAGCACCTGGCCGTCAAGCGCGCACTGGAGAGCTCCGCAGACATGCGGGTCCGAGATCTCGCCGACACAGTCGATGCGCAGCGTACCAGCAAGCCGAGCAGGGCGGCGGTAGCGGCTGACCGCTTCGGCACCGCGCTGGATGTGTTCGAAACACTCAACTCCGTGCGTGACCTGATTGGCAATTGGCAGCACATGAGCGCAACGGACAAAGGGCTCAACCTGACCGGGCTAATTGGTGGCGTGGCCATGTCGCCCTTGAGCGCCGCAATCGCCAAGGCCGTCTCTGCGGCGGGCAAGGCCTTGGGGGCGGTAAGTTCGTTCTCCAAGGCGGCGACCGTGATCAGGGGCGGTGTGCTGGATGCCACGTTGGCGCCCGTGACGTTTGCCGGCATCGGCCTGCAATGGCAGTCGTTCTGGTCGGGCAACGGCGACATGGGCAGCTACGAGTACAAGAGCCTGGTGGCCAACACGGTGATCACTACCGTGACCACAGCCGTCAGCCTGGCACTGACCGGCGTGTCAATCGCTGCCTCGCTGAGCAGCGCGGTGGCCGCTTCGGTGCTGGGCACGCTGGCCGCGTCGGCAGGACCGATCGGGGTGGCGATTGCGGCCGCCGGCTTCATCATCAACGGGGTCGTGCAGGGGGCCATGCAGCTCGCCGAGTTCGGTGACTATTTCGCCAGCACCGCTGATCAGGTCGCCCAGTTCTTCGCGGCCTGGGTCGGTGTCGAGACCGACGCGCTCAAGCGCGCAAGGGTCGAGAAGCAAGCTGTCGGTGCCGCAAACGAGTTGCGCAATACCCTCAACAGCGATTGGGAGAAGACCAAGCTCTACCTTTCCGATCTGTTCGCCAAGGACCAGTATGGCTATCTGAACTTCCGCGACCGCGACAACAAAGTGGCCCACGGTACGCTAAAGTCGGGCGGGGATTTCTACTACGCCTTGCAGCAGCAGGTGGCCTACGGTGAGATGAATCGGGTCGCTACACAGCTGCCCAACGACGGTGGTCAGGTGTGGATGGAGATGGGCAACCAGCACTCGGACTTCCGCGCGGTGGGCAGCCAGGATAAGCGCAACCTCTTCAACTTGGCAGGCCAGGCACTGGATATGGCGACAGGTGGGCGGCTGTCCGATGCGTTCAACCTGGACGCGGGCACGCGCCTTCGCCAGATCGACGCTGGGAGCCTGGATGCACTGCAATTGCAACAGGGGCTTAACGAGAACGACAGCCTAATGTTCGATGCTCAGGGCATGGATGTCGGCCTGGCGAGCAATACCGATGGGTCGATGACATTGAGTTATCGGGGCACGCGTGTGCTGCGTGACGGGTTGACCAACCACTCTGGGTCCACTCGTCCTGCAGTGACGCAGGCCGTCGACAGCCAAGTGCGGGTGAGCGGCGTTGAGAGCTATGTGCTGCGTGGCGCGCACAAGGCTGACGTGCGAGGTTCCACCCGTCAGGAGTTCTTCGACGTGGCGGGCACGCAGGTAGCGATCGAAGGCGGGGCCGGTGAGGGCAATGTCTACTCCGTCAACAAGGGCAACCGTATCGTCAGCACCAGCAACGATACTGCGCTGTGGAGCGCGGTCAACGCGTCAATCAGCCTGCAGGGCGCCCGCAATTCAAAAGGTGAGTTGCAGGCGTCGCAGACACTTCAAGTCAGCCTTTCGTCGCGCTACAACCAGATCAGCCTGCGGCGCAATGGCCGGGCCATCGAGCTGAATGATGGCAAGGGTGTTCTCACTATCCTGGGGCTGTACAACGCGGACGGCTCGGTGGACAACGGCAAGGTTTTGCAACTGCTGGATATCAACAAGTACAGCTTCTCGCTGCCTGGGTTGGGCCTGATCGACGACCAGTGGCGTTCCCTTGAAACCATGGCCAAGACCTTTGTTTTCGGCGCCGACCCACAACGCGCAATCCAGCGACTGAGCAACGACCATGCGGTCAACACTTATGCGCTGAAAGCCGGGGCAGGTCATTTTCGAGCGGCGTTGCATACCAACCAGCTGATGCAGTTCATGCTTGAGGCGCCTTTGACGTCTCTGAGTTTCAGCATCATCGATGACATGCTGACAATTCGCTCCAACGATAAAGAAAAACCATTGCAACTCAGTATCGAGAATTATCAAGATGCCAAAGACCGGCAGTTACTTAAACTCTGGCTGCAAAATAATGATGACACTGGCAAATCCCGGCTTGTGGAAATCGCTCTGCCAGCGATTCAGGAAGGGGGTGATCAGCCTCTGACTGCAGTAGACAGTCACCAGGCTGATGCAGACATTGACAAGGCAATGGCCAGCCTGGTCAAGACGCACAAAGTGGCATCCATCACCCGCTTGAACTTGCTCACCAGCACAGAGAGCTACGAAGTTGACGCGTTGGCGAATCCTCAGATTTCCCTCGTCATGCCGCCCAGCGGGCTGATGAAGGGCCGGCCTGAAATTCAACTCAAACAGGTCCGGGTGGGTGACGATCTGGTGCTGTATTATGCCAATCGGCTGAGCTCCAGCGGTTTGATGCAGACGCCGCACTTACGGGTCCGCCAATATTTCACCCTGCCTTCCGATGCGGTGCCAAGAATCCGCTACGACCTGAAAACGTTTGATCTGAAGGTAGCGGTCGACCAACACATTGGCGATGAGCGCGCTGAAACACTTGATGCGGCGCAGGCGAGCAACCTGGCGGGGGGGAGTGGAAGCGACCGTTATCGGATCGATGTAGCGTCGACCACCTTGGTGACGTTGGACAACATGTCTGGGGACAGCAAACTCGACATCCTCGAGCTTCAGGGGAATATCAGCCTTGATAGATTGGGTTTGAGCGTGGTTGGCGACGATCTTCAGTTGCTGGTCTTTGATACAGCCGCTGCGGCGCATCGGCGAGTAGAGGGTGGGTACGGGACGCCGAGCAAGACGATTGTGTTGAAAAACTACGTCGCCGACAGCCGAGCTCGCCATCTGCAGTTGGAGCTGCAGGGCCAGCGGTACAGCCTGCCAGAGGTGGATGCACAGAGTGGCTATTTCATTCACATGCCGCAAACTGCCAATGCGGTATTGGGCATCGGTATCCATGGCCTGCGAGTTTCCCCGTTCGCACCGGCCAACAGCCAGGTGGTCGCGCTCGAGAGGCCATTAGGTGAGTATCTGTCTGCAGTGGGTGGGCAGGGTTATGATCTGACGCTTGTCAAAGATGGGCAAAGCCTGATTTTGCGCGATTACTACCGCAATCCACAGAGTGTGAAATTCAGTTGGTTTGACGCTTCGCAAAACCGTATGCAAATGCATGCGAATGTCGTATTCCCGCCTAACTACCGAAGCGCCGAGCTGGCTTTGCTCCAGGAATTGAATGTTCCTGTGGCGGATCGGATGGCATTTATCAACAACGCTGTCACTTCACGCGAAGATATTCAGGCGCTCGTGAACCTTGAGGCTGGCACCCGTGCCGAATCCTTCACGACGTTGCCTGGTACGCAGGACTTCAGTGTCTATGTTCGGGTCCTGCCCGCCCCACACGGCGAGCAAATGTTGTTTGGTACCGGTGGTTTGTCGAACGAAGGATTCCAAGTGGTGATTGATAGCGAACGCCGCCTGGGTTTCAGTAGTTTTTCGAAAAGTACAAGAAGCGCGAGCCCTGTTATCGAGCGGATTGACTTCGGTGGGTTCCACGCGCCAGCGATAAGCTCCACACAACTGGACTTATCCTCGGGTGAACTGGTGCTTCGATTCAGGGAGAATCGTTATATTGATGTGTATGCGCCAAACAACGGCATTCCACTGCTGCTCAAGAAGTACGATTTGGGCGAAGGTGGTACGTCAAGAGACTCGGCAGGTTTCGCACGCCCAACGCTCAGTGCGACACGCGGCTTGAGCAACTTCGTGAGGAGCTACTTGTCACAAACGCCCAAGGTGCTCAACGGTGTCGCTACCGATGCGCAGATTCGTGCCATTTTCAATAGCGATGGCGACAATTGGGGCGTGATGTCTGAGCAGGCTAAAAAGTATTTGCGAGTCAAGGGGGTGTCGGAGACCATCGTTGGCGAGCTAGGCATGTGGGACGTTCTGACGCGCGCAAACCTGGAGAAGGTTGTTGACCTCCACCTGCGTGGGCAAGGGCAGTTGTCGGCCTCCTTCATTGTTGACTATGTACTGTCCGGTCGCAATTGGATCCTCAACCCGGCGCACGCCGAGTACGCCGTCAACCTTGAGAAGTTGCAGGTTGACGGGACTTTCATCGCCCGGGCGTTCAACTATGGTCTTTCGCTGGATGAAGCAGCCGTCTACCTCAAAACCCAGTCAGCAGGCTGGCCGGGCAGGGACATGCTGTTGAACTTTGCCTTGGCCTTGCGTGGCGACGACCGCAATTATCTGGACAATGAGCTCCAAGCCATTCGCAATAGCAACGGTATAGGGTCCGACAACCGTGCCAAGTTCTACTTCCGCCCAGAGCGTGTTGAAGATGCCCAGGTACTGCAAGCTGCGCTGATGCACAAAGGCTACTTGCCGTTGCGTGCCGAGCAATTGGCCCAGCGCATGGTCGCGATCCACTCGCTCGATTACCGTCGTGTCGATAGCCTGCTCAAGGCGGGGATTGCCGATGATGCTCTGCTTGGACGGCTGGTGGCCGCCGGTGTCGATGGTGAGGATGTGATCGCCGGCAACAGCGAGCACTCGCGCTATGAAACCGGTAACCGTGGCGAACGCATCAAGGTGAGCAGCAGTGGCAACCTGTCGCAGTTCTCCTCGCGCAGCTCGTCGCAGTTCTACTCCAGGCAGTACCTGCGTGTGGACGGTGATGGCAACGTCTATCAACTGGGCGATCAACCCTATGACCTGGCCAGTTTTAATCAGCAGCAACGCAGCATTGGCTTGCCTGTCTATGCAACGGTTGAGCAGGCGTTGGCGTCCGTCCACGGTTCGCAGTTGCGCGACAACTTCCGTTATACCTTCCAGCCTGGCCAGATGCTGGGGGCCAACGGCAACACCTTGACCTACCAGCAGATCGGCAGCGGCGAGCGGGATGGGGCATTGGCGCTTTGGGAGCAGGGCGCCATTGAGCGCGCCGATGGTGAGATACCTGCCGAGCAAAGCTGGTTCGGCCGAAGCGCACCAGGCAACCTGGTCGATGGCTTCGACCAGGCTGGCGAAGCATTCGCCTGGCGAGCGGCCAGCAACCTGGGCTTCGGTGATCAGGCCAATAAGGTGGCGGATGTGCAATTCGAATCCGGCGCGCATACGCCAGACATGGAAGCCAAGGCCAGTTACCTGCGCTTCGACCTGAAGCACAAGGTGGTAATGACCGCGCTCACCCTGCATACACAGAACAGCGTGGCCCAGGAAGGCCAGGCGGACAGCACCCGCAGCGGTACCTACCGTGTCGAAGCCTTGCGCTCAGGCAACGACTGGATCGAAGTGTCTGGCGACTTGAATTGGAGCGGCCAGCAGGACGTCATGCGTGTGGCGATCAACACTCAAGGGGTGCCATACCAGCAGTACCGCCTGCGCGGCATTTCGGGGAGTTACGACCGTGATCGCTGGATCAAGGAAGTCACCTTCGAGACCGCTGCTGTTGCGGTTGTACAGGACAGCGCAGGGCAACTGGCGAAGCTGAGCGGGGCCATGGCCACGTTCCCGGACGCGGGGGTGGCCAGTAGCACCGGCACGCCGGCACGCCAGGCCGAGCGACCACTGTTGACCTCGCCGTTGGCTTGACGCCGTTACGGTCGGCTGGCGGGGCAGTGCCCCGCCAGCCTCTTCCTGTTTTCCCTGCGGAATTCCATACCCATGCGTACGCCAATCAATCCGATTCGGCGGGCCGCCGCTGGCCTGCTGTTTGCCCTCGCAATGCCCATGACACCCGCCAGCGCTGCCACCAGCGATCTCTGGCAGGTCTACCTCGATGCCGCCCAGAACAACAGCGAACTGGCCGCGGCCCGCGCCGACCAGGCCGCCCGCGCCGAAGCAGTGCCGCAGGCGCGCGCCGGCCTGCTGCCAACCCTCTCGGCCGGTGCCGAACTGAACAACAACAGCACGCACCTGAACCAACCTGCGCAAGCCACCCGACGCAGTGGCACCAGTTACCAGCTCACGCTCAACCAACCCGTGTTCCGCGCCGATCGCTGGTTCAGCCTCAAGGCCGCCCATGCCCAGAGCGACCAGGCGCTGCTGGAACTGTCCGCCACCGAACAGAAGCTGATGCTCGACAGCGCCGAGGCCTATTTTGGCCTGCTCAAGGCCCAGGATGGCCTGGCCGCGAGCAAAGCCGAAGAGGCCGCCTTCCTGCGCCAGCTGGACCGTGCCGGCAAAGGCTTGCAGCTTGGCCTGTCGGACCGCACCGATGTGCTGCAGGCCCAGGCTGGCCACGACAGCGCCCGGGCAACCCGCATCGTCGCGCAAAAGCGCCTGGAGGATGCCTTCGAGGCCCTCGACACCCTGACCCACCAACGCTACACGGCGATCCAGGGCATGCGCCACGACATGCCGTTGACCCTGCCAAGCCCCAATGACGCCCGGACCTGGGTCGACACCGCCATGCGCCAGAACTTGTCGCTGCAGGCCAGCCAGCAGGCACGGGACGCCGCCCAGCACACGCTGAGCGCGCGCAAGGCCGGGCACCTGCCGACCCTGGACGCGGTGCTGCGCTACCAGACCGGTGACAACGACAACCTGGGTTATGGCAACAGCGAGCTGCGCGGTGGCAGCTATGGCGGCGGGGTCGAACAGCGTTCGATCAACCTGCAACTGAACATACCGTTGTTCAGCGGCGGGCAGACCCGCTCGCAAGTGCGCGAAGCCAGCCAGCGCCTCAGCCAGCGCGAGTTTCTCAACGATCACCTGCAACGCCAGGTGGTGGAGCAGACCCGCAATCTCCACCGCAGCCTCAACAGCGGCGTCGAGCAGGTCCAGGCGCGCCGCCAGTCGATAATCTCCAACCAGGGCGCGGTGCTGGCTTCACAAATGGGTTTACAGGTCGGTACCCGCAACATCGTCGATGTGCTGGAGGCCCAGCGTCAGTTGTACAACGCAGTACGTGAGTACAATAACAGCCGATACGACTATATCCTCGACACGTTACGCCTCAAGCAGTCCGTCGGCACCTTGGCTCCTGAAGACCTGAAGGCACTTTGCGATTATCTCAAAGCCGATTACGATCCGGATCGGGATTTCCTGCCACCGGAATTCCCCCACAGCCTGGCGCGCCGCTGAACAGCGGCGCCAGGCCGGCGGTGCAGGGAGGGCGCACACTATGATTGTGAACTGTTTCGACCGTCACCGGCGGGCGTGCCTGTCGGGGTGCCTGATCGTCGCCATCGTGGCTGGCATGGGCATCGGCGTCTTTTACCGCAATCAGGTCGAAGGCCGGTTCGTAGCCGAGGTGATGCAACAGAACCAGGAGCGCGCCATCGACCTTGGCGACTGGAATGTCGATGGTTTCGCGATTGGCGCGCTGTCGATGCTGGGGCGGCACAACACCGCGCTGAAAGCGGTGATCGACCAGCCCGTAGCGCACGCGCGCCAAGTGGCCGCCATGCCATTGAAGACTCTTGCCATTGTGGTAGGGGCCGACCATGCCTTCGTTGCCAACCGCCAAGGCGTGATCGTTGCCGCCTACGACAGCCTGGAGCGGCCCGTGGTGGGGCTTGACGTCGGATTCAGGCCCTACTTCAGAACAGCGCTGCAGGGTGGACGCAGTGTCTATGGCGCTATCAGCAGCACCACTGGGCAGCGTATGTTCTACATGGCCGCGCCTGTCTATGAGTCGCAGAACAAGCATGACCGGGTCATTGGAGTATTGGTGGCGCGGTTCGATGCCCGCACACTCGAGGCTGGCTTCAACAAGCCACGCAGCAATGACCTGGTGCTGGTGATGTCTCCCGACGGCATCGTGCTGGGCTCCAATGCGCCGCAGTTCGTACTCAAGGCCGATCACCCGTGGACGCTGGCAGCGTTCTCCTGCGATATTCGCCGGCAGTTCAGCGATCATGCCTTTCCCGGCGGGGTGCCGGAACCTTTGCCATTCGAGATGGGACGCCCGGTGGTGGAGGTCGAGGGCCAGCGTTATGCCGTGGCCCGGAACAGTTTCGACTGGAGCGACTCGGGAGGGCCCTGGTCGGTGGTGACCCTGAGCAACCTGAATCAGGTGCTGACCGATGGCCAGGTGCTGCTGGTTTCAGGCGCAAGCGCGCTTTTGCTGATGCTGCTGATGTGGGCCGCCCTGCGGCGCATGTCCGACGCACGTCAACACCAGCGCGATGCGCAGCGGATCGAGCAGAGCGAACAGCGACTGGACCTTGCATTGCAAAGTGGCGCGTTGGGCTTGTGGGACTGGCATGTGAGCCTCGGCATCATCGTCAACAACGATGTCTGGCTGCGTATTCTCGGCTACTGCAAAGGTGAACTGGACCAGACCCTCGGCAATGGGCTCGAGCGCTGGGCCGGGCTGGTGCATCCGGATGACCGCGCGCAGGTGTTGGCCAAGCTGTATGCCCATGTCGACAACCACACCGACGAGTATCGTGCCGAGTACCGCATGCTCAACAAAAGCGGGCAATGGCTGTGGGTGCTGGACATCGGCAAGGTCATGGAGCGTGATGCCCACGGCGCAGCGACGCGGGTAACTGGCGTGCTGCAGGACATCAGTGCGATGGTTGACGTACAGCAGGCCATCGTCGAGAGCCAGACCAAACTCAGTTCGATGATTGGCAACATCCCGGGGGCGGTGTTTCGCAGCCTCCCAGATCGGGAGCGCAGGATGCTGTTCGTGAGTGACGCCATCGAAGCGATCTGTGGCGTCTCGGCTCAAGTGTTCATGGCCGGGCGCCCCTTGCGCGACCTGGTCCATCCCGACGACCTGGTCGTGTTCGATCGGAGCCTGGAAAGCCCGGATTATGTCCTCGAGTACCGCATCATTGCGACCGATGGCGCCATCCGCTGGCTGTATGACAAAGGGCAGATCATCAGGCAGGACGGGTTCCCCCAGTATCTGGACGGTGTGATATTCGACATCAGTGAACGCAAGGCATCCGAGGCTTTGCTGCAGCACTCCCTACGGCAGGCCGAACAGGCCATCCAGGCCAAGTCGGCATTCCTCGACAACATGTCCCACGAGATTCGAACACCGCTTAACGCGGTCATCGGCATGGCCCACCTGGTGCTCGACATGCCACTGGGGCCCGGGCAACGTCGTTATATCGAGAAGATGGACCGAGCGGCCAAGCACCTGGTCACGCTGGTCAACGGGATGCTGGACCTGTCCCGGATCGAATCCGGGAAACTTGCGCTGGAACAGGTGACCTTCAATCTTTGCGATCTGCTTGAAGAAGTAGTGGGGCTGGTGAGCTCGCGGTTCGAGCAAAAATCGATTGAATTGCGTACAGATATCCCACAGGCCCTGAGAGGGGCGTTCATCGGCGATTCGCATCGTTTGCAGCAGGTCTTCATCAACCTGCTGGACAATGCGTTCAAGTTCACCGAGTCGGGGCTGGTGACCATCGACGCCAATCTTCTGCGGCAGTGGCAGGACAGCATCGAGCTTGAGTTCACCGTGCGCGATACCGGCGTGGGTATGACCCCGGAGCAAAGCGCCCGCCTGTTCGATGCGTTTGTCCAGGCCGATGCTTCCATCAGTCGGCGTTACGGCGGGACGGGCCTGGGGCTGGCGATCTGCAAACGTATCGTGCAAATGATGGGCGGCACTATCGAGGTGCACAGCCGCCAAGGGCAGGGCAGTGCGTTCCGCTTCAACGTCTGCTTGCGCATCCCACCGGCCTCACTGGACGAGCCGCCACGCGGGAATGGATCTGCAGAGGCGGCACGATCGCTGTTGGCCGCACGCATACTGGTGGTGGAAGACAACACCCTCAATCAGGAAGTCTTCACCGACCTGCTGCTACGTGCAGGCGCTCAGGTGGTGATCGCGGGCAACGGTGAGGAGGCTGTGGCGATCCTGGCTCGGGACCCGGCATTCGACGCCGTGCTCATGGACTGCCAGATGCCCGTCATGGACGGCTACCAGGCCACTGCCCGGATTCGCCAGCAACTGCGTCTTGATTGTTTGCCAATCATCGCGGTGACGGCCAATCTGCCCAGCGAGGTTCAGGCCAGAGTCCTGTCTGCGGGGATGAACGATTGCGTCGTGAAACCCTTGGAAGTTGAGATGTTCTATCGCACCCTGGGTCGCTGGATCGGCCGTGGCGCGAGGCCAGCCGATGCAAGTGCAAGCGTCGTGTGCTTGGCGCAAGCGCCGGCGGGAGTCGACCTGGCGCAGGGCCTCGCGGTGGCGGGCCATGACCCGGCCTTGCAGCAACGGCTGTTGCGCATGTTCCTGCGTGACTACCAGGCGTTGCCTACGCAGCTATGGTCAGCCCACGAAAGCCATGACAAGCCATCCCTGGCTGCATTGGCCCATGGTTTGCGCGGCAGTGCGGGCCACATCGGCGCCATGGCCGTTCAGGCCGCGGCAGCCAGGCTCGAGCAAGGTGCTGAACGTGGTGAAGACACCCTTGCGCTTGTGCTGGCGCTGAACACCTGCCTGCAAGCCTTGTTGGCGAGCCTGGCGTCGATACCCGCGCTTGGCCCGCAACTGCCGCCCAAAGGTGAAGGGGCTGCTCCCGCCTCCTTGCAACCCGCCATGGAGCGATTGGCGAGCTTGCTGCTGCAGAATAACGCCCAGGCGCTCGATCTGGTCGAAACGCTTTGCAAGGCGGACAGGTCCGGGCAACTGCTGGAGGTTCGTGAAGCCATATATCGCCTGGACTTTGCCTATGCCTACCGACTGCTGAGCGCGATTCGGGCTTGACCCTAGCTATTCACCGGCAAGCAAGCAGGGTGACAGGTCAGCAGGGTGACAGGTCAGCAGGGTGGCCAGGCCTCAAGGGCTGCATGGCAACGACTGATCCGTTCGTTGCAGGCCTCGACCAACAAGGCATGCAGATGTCGCAATGAGGAGGTGATTCGCGAGCGATGGGAAACGACCAGGCTTAACGGGGCCAGATCCCCCCTCCAGCCTGGCAACAACGGCAGAAGCTGTCCGGCCTGCAAGTCCTGCGCAACGTTGAGCAAGGGAAGGTAGCAGACGCCTTGGCCTGCCAGCGCCCAACGCCTCGCCAGGTCACCATCGTCGCAACAGAACATCCCTTGGACCCGTACATGCACAACCTCCGCAGCATCATGGAAGCGCCAGTGCGATTCGGTCTTGCCCAGAGCATGGTTGACAATGCAGTCATGCGTGCTCAACTGCTCAGGGCGTTGCGGTGCGTCGTGGCATGCAAGATAGGCCGGTGACGCACAGGCGATGAAGTGGTGCTGTTTGAGTATCGGCAGCTCGACCAGATCCAGTGCCAGGCTGCGGCCGAAACGCAGCGCGGCATCGAAGCGCCCTGTGAACAGGTCTTCTTCCTTGTCATCGAGCGAGAGACGGATCTGCAGCCCAGGTTGCTGTTTCTTCTGATGCAGCAAAAGGTCAAGCAGCAGGTGGCGCCCAAGGTCGGAGGACACTGACAGCTCCAGCTGACCGTCATCCTGGGAGAGCGCGCGCTGGCCTTGAGCAAGAATCTTCAAGGCATGTTGCGCGCTATCCAGGTAGCGCGCCCCCTCTCTGGTCAGCTTCATCAGGCGCGTGGAACGTGTGAACAGCCTTACTCCCAAACGGTTTTCAAGGCGCTTGAGCGCCAGGCTGGCCGCCGCCGGCGTGATGGACATGGCACGTGCCGCAGGGGAAAGCCCTTGCAGCTCGGCGATGAGGACAAACAGCTCGAGATCTTCCAGGTTGGCCATGGTCGGGGCGCTCGCTCAACTGTCCAGGCGAGCATGAGCGATGCCCAGCAGGGTCGAGCACAGATGCTCGGTGTCGCTGGGCAGGTTGTAGGCCGCAGGGTGCGAAAACATGGCACCCAGGGCCAGATCGTGCCGAAGCGCCACACTCACCGCTGGCTGCAGTAGCGTCAGATGGTACGTCAGCGTGAGCGCGAACAAGCGGGCGAACAGTGGGGCGTGCTCGTCCAGTGTGGTTGACGCGTGCCCCCCCAGCAGGCCATCGGCCTGGCTGAGGTCCCATGCCAGGTTCAGCACCGGGTCCTCCGCATTGGTGTGCTCGATGATCTCCTCGATCAGTAAACGGCTAGTACCCAGTGCCTGGGGCAAGGAATTGTGCGCCTGGCCGAGGCCGAGCAAAGCCAGGCAGGCCGCCGAACGCAACGCCTTCAGGTCGGGCTCGTCGAGGGCATGGGCGAGTACCGCAGCGAAGCTGTCGAGCAGTGCGTCCAGGTGCACCTGTGGGTTATGCCTCAATTGCATGGCCAGGGCGGCGATGAAGCCTTCGCGCATGTCGCTGCCCGCGGCCGAGCCGCCAACGGGTTGGCATGGGTGCAGCAGTTTGTCGCGATACCCCAGGTGGATAGCGACCCTGGCCAGCACGACCGGTGGGGAAATGGGCTTGGTGATGTAGTCCGATGCGCCGAGCAGCAGCCCTAGGCGCTCATCCTCGACGCTGGTGCGGGAAGTCAGGAATATCACCGGGATGCCGGCAGTGGCGGGGTGCTTGCGCAGTTCGCCGAGCACCTGGAAACCGTCCATCTCCGGCATGGTGATATCGAGGATGATCAGGTCGGGCTGGCTGTTCCTGGCCAGCTCCAGCCCTCGTGCGCTGCTCTTGGCAAGGAGAACCTCGTACTCGGCCGTGAGGATCTTCGACAGGATCACCAGCGATTGCGGATCGTCATCGATGGCCAGCAGGGTGTATGGCTTTGCAGTTTGGGCGGAGGGCATGGTGACGGCGCCTGTTCGGACTTGAGCGACAGGCAGCCTACCATTCAGATGGCGCGAATGTCCTGCGTCCCGGCCAACGATGCGCAGCGTTCGCGTAGAAAGGCTTGAAGGACCCTGACCCGCTCACTGACCTGAACCCTGTGGGGACACATCAGATATACCGGCGCGGGTTCTCCCTGCCAGTCGGTGAACAAGGCGCACAGCCTGCCGGCGCGCACATCCGTAGCGACATCGAGCCAGGCCTTATACACGATCCCGTGCCCGGCAAGCGCCCAGCGCCTGGCAACCTCGCCATCGTCGCTGCGATAGTTGCCGCGGACCTTGACCTCGCAGACTTCGTCACCACGACTGAATCGCCAGACATCGTAGGGACGCCCCTGACGCTGGTAGATGATCGCCGAGTGTTCGGCCAGTGCCTGAGGTGATTCAGGCTTCCCCTGGCGAGCAAGATAGGTGGGGCTGGCGCAGGCGACCCGATGATGCGCCTCCAGCACCGGCAAGGCCACCAGAGTTGAATCGACCGGGACGCCAAACCGCAACGCGACATCCACCGGTTCGCCGAACAGGTTGTTAGGGCGGTCGTTGAGCAACAGGTGCAACTGCAAGTGGGGGTGCAAGGCATGCAAATCATCCAGCCAACCCAGCAGCACACTGCGGCCGAAGTCCGAAGGTGCCGCCAGTTGCAATACGCCGGCCAGACCCCGCCCGGCCCCGCGAATAGCCCGCTCACCTTCGTCCAGTGCCGCCAGCGCAAGCCGTGCCGCTTCGAGATAACGCTCACCCTCCGCCGTCAGGCGTTGCTGGCGCGTCGAGCGGGCGAACAGGCGAACCCCAAGGCGGGACTCCAGGCGCTTGAGCGTGAGGCTGGCTGCGGCGGGGCTGATATCCAGCTCACGCGCCGCAGCCGAGAGGCTGCCGGCTTCGGCAGCTTTGACTAGCACTTTCAACTCAGCCAACCCGTGCATTTGTAAGCGTTCCTTATAAGTCATGTGCCAAAGGCCATATTTATCGCACATTTCCAATAAATGATGATGCAGGCACCCAAAGCGCACGACGAGGTGTTGCCCATGACTACCAGCACAAACGCCAAGCCACCGTCTGACCAGGAGCCTCCCATGTCCAGCCCTCTGCAACTCTTCACATCCTATGAACTCGGCCCCCTCACGCTGCCCAACCGCATCGTCATGGCGCCGATGACCCGTTCACGCAGCACCCGGCCTGGAGACGTGGCCAATGCGATGATGGCGCATTATTACGCCCAACGCGCCAGCGCCGGTCTGATCATCAGCGAGGCGACGCAGATCAGCCCCCAGGGCAAGGGCTACAGCTTCACCCCGGGCATCTACAGCGCCGAGCAAGTGGCAGGCTGGCGGCAAGTCACCGACGCCGTGCATGCCAAGGGTGGGCGCATGTTCCTGCAGTTGTGGCATGTAGGCCGGATGTCCCACGCTAGCTTCCACGCCGATGGCCAGCCGGTGGCGCCCTCGGCGCTGCGTGCCGACGCGCAGGTATGGGTGGCCGGTGATGACGGGGTAGGGCGGATGGTCGATGTCAGCGAGCCTCGCGCCTTGAGCCAGGAGGATATCCAGGCGGTGATCGAAGACTACCGTCTGGCCGCCCGGCATGCGCGCGAAGCCGGATTTGATGGGGTGGAGATCCACGCTGGCAACGGCTACCTGATCGACCAGTTCCTGCGCACCACCTCGAACCTGCGCGATGACAAGTACGGCGGCAGCCGTGAGAACCGTATCCGATTCCTGATCGACGTCACCCGTGCGGTCGCCGGGGAGATCGGCGCGCAACGCACCGGCGTACGCCTGGCCCCCTACATCACGGCACGTGGCATGAACTGCCCGGACGTGATCCCGACCATCCTCCAGGCCGCTCAAGCGCTCGATACCTTGGGTGTCGCCTATCTGCACCTGGCCGAGGCGGATTGGGACGATGCACCGCAGATTCCCGAACCCTTCCGGCATCAACTGCGCCGCGATTTCAGCGCAGCGATCATCGTGGCCGGGCGCTATACCCTGGCGCGCGGCCAGGCGCTGCTCGACGCAGGCCTGGTGGACTTGGTTGCCTTCGGCCGTCCTTTTGTCGCCAATCCGGATTTTCCCGCGCGACTGCAGCATGACTGGCCCCTGGCCGAGTTCGATGGCAGCCGGCTGTTCGGCGGTGACGAGGTGGGTTACAGCGACTACCCGGCTTATCGATAACCTGGAGTGTTGAACCAAGGTGGCCCGGGCGTCGAGGCGGTGCATTTTCACGTAGGCGATGAAAGTGTTAATGGGCAGGGCCGATTAATCACGGGCGCAAGGCACGCCAGACTCGTCAAGCGCCTTGCCGGTTTCCCACCGGTCGTCTAGCGCAATTAGCCGCGTGTTGCGACGGCTAGCTTATTTGGCATTACCCTATCCGGAGAATTTCATGAGTGTCCACAAACTCGATCATTTCACCATCCGTACCCCACTCTGGGTCGAAACTGCAGAGTTCTTTGAGCATGTGATCGGTTTGGTGCCTGGGCCCCGGCCGGGTTTCCAGTTCCCTGGTTACTGGATGTATGCCGGCGACCAGCCGCTGCTGCACATCGCCAGTGTCCAGGGCGACCCAAAGGAGCTGCAGATGTACCTCGGTGACAAGCCAGGCGGGTATGGATCGGGTTCGCTCGATCATGTGTCGCTGCGTTGCGAGGGACTGGAGCAAGTCCAGGTGCGATTGCAATCTATGGGTATTGCGTTTCGTGAACGTGTCATACCGCAAATCGGCGAACACCAACTGTTTCTTGAGGACCCCAACGGCATAACCATCGAGATGATCTTCGACTACGTGCCGGGTAGCCGAATCGTTGGCCAGAGCATGCCGCACCTTGAAATTGACTCGCCTCACCCCGCCAACCCAAGTTGACAGCCGTTGGTTCGACAAGGATCTGCGGCTACCTGCCTCTGCTTGCGTTTTCCCCGGTATAGCGTCCAGGCGCGCCTTGCGCGCGCTTGACAATAACAACAGCACAAGGACCTCACCATGAACATGCTCGACACGCCTGAATCGCGCCTGCAAGCTGCCGGCCTGACCTTGCCCAGCCCTGCTCCGGCACTGGGCAACTACGTACCCTGGAGCATCGTCGGCAATACGCTGATGACGTCCGGGCAGTTTCCCTGGATCGATGGGCAACTGCAGTACCGTGGCCGCCTGGGACGCGATCTCGACCTCGACCAAGGCTATGCGGCCTGCCGCTTGGCGGCATTGAACGCGATCGCCCAGCTCAAGGATGCGGTGGGTGAATTGAGCCGGATCCGTCAGATCTACAGGCTCGAAGGCGTGCTCAATGTGGCCGAGGACTTCCACGATCATCCCAAAGCGCTGGATGGTGCGTCGGACCTGTTGGTGGAGCTGTTCAACGAGCGAGCCCGGCACACACGCATGATCTGGTCCAACCCGGTGATGCCCATGGACGGCTTCTGCCTGGTGTACCTGTTCGCTGAAATCGATGCCCAGTGAGCAGGAGCCACGAACATGATCCAGGCCAACAAGCTGTTCTTCGCCAGTTGCCTGTCGCTGCTGGTGACCTCGATGATTTTTTCCATCCGTGCGGACGTCCTGCATTCGATCGGCGACGATTACCAGTTATCCAATGCGATGATCGGCTTGACCATCTCGTCGGTTTTCTGGGGCTTCACCCTGGGTATCATTGCCTGTGCCTTGATCGTTGACTGGATTGGCATGAAATGCCTGCACATCGTCTCTGGGCTGGGCTACCTGCTGGGGATCGCCCTGATCCTGCTGGCTCCGGCCAACCACGGCGGTCAACCAATCGACGATGTGTTCGCGGCCACGGGGACCACGGTGCTTTATCTTGGTTTCCTGCTCACCGGCATTGCCCAGGGCATTGTCGAGGGCGTGACCAACCCGCTGGTCGCGACGCTGTTCAAGCATGACAAGCGCCGCATGCTCACTCGGCTCCATGCGTGGTGGCCGATGGGCCTGATCGTCGGTGGCTTGACCGCCTGGGCCCTGGGGCTGCTCGAACTGCCGTGGCAGGCCAAGCTGGCGGTGGTGGCCGTGCCGGTACTTGGCTATCTGATGCTGGTCATTCCCTTGCGCTATCCCAGTACCGAACGGGTCAGTGCCAGGGTATCGAGCAGTGTCATGTTTGCCCAGGTAAAGCGCCCACTGTTCATCGTGCTCATGCTGTTGATGTGGGTGACGGCGGCAACCGAACTGGCGCCGGACCAATGGTTTGCAAAAATCATGGTCGATCTGCTGCCTGAGTTGGGCAGCAACAGCATCTTGCTGCTGGTCTATACCGCAGGCTTGATGTTCATCCTGCGCCAGTACGCGTCAAGCTGGGTCTTCTCGCGTTTTTCCCCCTTTGCCGTGCTTACGTTCAGCGCTGTATTGGCAATGTCTGGCTTGCTGGGGCTGGGAATATCGGGGCAGGGTGCCCTGCCGGGGTACTGGGCCGGCGCAGCAGCGTTGCTGTGCGTCACGGTGTTCGGTATCGGCAAGACCTTCTTCTGGCCCACCATGCTCGCAATCACCAGCGAGTTGCTGCCCAGGGGTGGGGCACTGCTGATCAATCTGATGGGGGGCGCCGGCATGCTCTCGGTCATGGTGGCCGTGCCGGTAATCGGCTCGTTGATGGACCGCTACACGACTTCCAGCGCCTTGATGCTGGTCGCAGGGTTGCCGGGCTCGTTGGTCATCGCCTTTGCCACCTTGTGGATCTACTCCCGTCGACGTGGCGGGTATCGACCGGACCTGCTCGAGACGCCGCACTGAGGGGCGCTTCACCCGCCTCCCGCTGATCAGTCGCGGCTGATCAATCGCGCTCTAGTACGGCGAAGCGGCTGGACAGCCAGGCGTGCAACTGCCTCACCGCAGGCGACAACTGCTTGCGGTGCGGGCATACCAGACTCAGCGGCATGGCCGGTCCGGGGTGATCCTGCAGCAGCACGACAAGCCGTCCCGCCAACACATCATCGCTGACATCCAGCCAAGATTTGTAGGTGACTCCTTCGCCGGCCACGGCCCAGCGCCGGGCGATATCGGCATCGTCGCAGAGTAGGGCTCCACGCACCTGGACGGTCTCCGTTCCCAATTGCCATTTGTCGTAGACTCGGCCTTGCTGCATGTACAGCAGGCACTGATGCTCGCGCAAGTCCTCGGGAGCGAGCAGCGGACCTTGCCGCGCCAAGTACTCGGGCGAGGCCACTAGCACCTTGCGGTTCCAAGGTGCCAGTGGCAGGGCGATATAGTTGGCGTCGGCGTTAAGGCCGTAGCGGATGGCGATATCCACGGGCTCGCGGAACAGATCGGCGACTTGGTCAGAGAGAAACAGGCGCAAGTTCAACTGCGGGTGTTCGCGGCGAAACGCCGTGAGCCAGGGCAGCAGCACGTTGCGTCCCAGGTCGGAGGGCGCGGCCACCTGCAATGTTCCGCTGAGCTGGGCGCTTTCCCGACGCAGGTTATCCCGCCCGTGCCTGAGCGCTTCCAGAGCAGCGAGGGCAGAGGGCAGGTACTGCTCGCCCTCGGCTGTCAGGCGCAAGCTGCGCGTGGTGCGGGCAAACAGCCGCACATCCAGCTCACGTTCCAGGCGCTTGACCGCCTCGGCCGCCTGGCCGGGCAGCAGGTCGGCCTCGTGGGCCGCTGCGGTAAAACTGCCCAGCGCGGCGCTGCGAACGAAGATGCCCAGATCGTCGAGACGGATCATTATTACTCCTGCAATGAAAGTGTTCACGGGCAAAGCCGGTTTTTCCAAAGGGCCGGACACGCCAGACTGGGTTCACGAATCAAACCATATCCAGCAGCGAGTGCCTATGAAAGCGATCACCTTTATCCACCATGGCTTGCCCATCGAAGACCCGGCGTCTCTTCAGGACATCTACATGCCCAGGCCAAGCCCTGGGCCTAGAGATCTTCTGGTGGAGGTCAAGGCCGTGTCGGTCAACCCCGTCGACACCAAAGTGCGTGCCGGAACCTTCACGTCTGAGCCGAAAATACTCGGCTGGGACGCGGCCGGTATTGTCCGTGAAGTCGGCACTCAGGTGACCCTGTTCAAGCCAGGCGACCAGGTGTTCTACGCCGGCTCCATCGCCAGGCCCGGCAGCTACAGCGAATATCACCTGGTCGACGAACGCATCGTCGGGCACCAACCGCGCAGCCTGGATGCGGCGCAGGCGGCAGCGCTGCCGCTGACGGCCATCACCGCCTGGGAACTGCTGTTCGACCGCTTAGGCTTGGTCGAAGGTGGCGGGGAGGGCGATGCCCTGCTGATCGTCGGCGCCGCCGGCGGTGTCGGCTCGATGCTGGTGCAACTGGCCCGGCAACTGACCCGCCTGACAGTCATCGGCACGGCCTCCCGCTCCGAGACCGCCGACTGGGTGCGCGAACTGGGCGCCCATCACGTCATCGATCACAGCGCGCCGCTGCAAGGGCAACTGCAGGCCCTGGGGATCGAGTCGGTCAGTCATGTCGCCAGCCTCACTCATACCGAGCAACACTTCGCGCAACTGGTCGAGGTGCTGCGGCCACAAGGTCGCTTGGGAGTTATCGACGACCCGCAGACCCTGGATGTCATGCCGCTCAAGCGCAAGTCTCTGTCGCTGCACTGGGAACTGATGTTCACCCGCTCGCTGTACGAGACCGAAGACATGGTGCGCCAGCACGATTTGCTCGAGCGGGTGGCCGGTCTGATCGACCAGGGCATCTTGCGCACCACCCTGGGCGAGCATTTCGGTGCCATTAATGCTGCCAACATGCGCCGTGCCCACGCGATGGTGGAAAGCGGCAAGGCGCGCGGCAAGATTGTCCTGGAAGGTTTCTGAAACTCATCTGACAGACAACGGCGGACCTGTCGATACGGTCCGCGAGGAGCATCTATGCTTAAACCAACGGTATTTCTCTGCACCATGCTGACAGCAGGTGCATCTTCCGCCCAGGTCATCGAGGCCACCGCCCTTTCTCCGCACGCGCCAGCAGAGCGGGCTTTCGGCAAGCTCGAACAGGTTCACGCGTTCCGTGACGCCATGCCGACAGGCGTCACCGTCACCGAGACCGGGCGCATCTTCGTCAACTATCCACGCTGGGGGGACAATGTCCCTTTCACCGTCGGCGAGCTTCGCAACGGCCAGGTCCGGCCCTTTCCGGACCTGGCAGTGAATCAGGAGGACCCAAAGGACCCCGGAAAAGGGTTGATCAGCGTGCAGAGCGTGGTGGCCGACGGCCGCGGCCGTGTCTGGCTACTGGACACCGCGGCGCCGGGATTTCAGGCGCCACGCCCCGGAGGCGCAAAGCTGATCGCCGTCGACCTGGCAAGCAACCGTATCGTCAAACGGCTAGTGTTCCCGGATAACGTGATGTTGCCCAGTACCTACGTCAATGATATGCGTTTCGACTTTCGCCACGGTGCCGAGGGAACGGTCTATGTAACCGACTCCTCGCTGCACGGTCCAGGTGCAATCATCGTGATGGACATCGCCAGCGGGCGTGCCACACGGCGCCTCAGTGGCGCCACCTCGACCTCAGTAGCACCAGGTTTCATCCCGGTGGTCGAGGGAACAGCGGTGATGGCCGGCCAGCCAGATGGCACCTCGAAACCTTTGTCGGTGGCGTCCGATGGCATCGCCTTGTCGGCCGATGGCCAGACGCTCTATTTCACGCCGCTTTCGAGCCGGCACCTGTATGCCGTGTCTACTGCCTTGTTGCGAGATCCTGCCATCAGCGAAGCTCGGCTCGCTGCAGCCGTGAAGGATCTGGGTGAAAAGGGCGCCTCCGACGGCATGGAGGCCGACGCCGAGGGCGCCGTCTATGCCGGCGACTACGAGCACAACGCCATCCGCAAGCGCTGGCCAGACGGCCGCTGGCAGACCTTGGTGCATGATCCGCGCCTGCTCTGGCCCGACACCCTGTCGATCGGCCCCGACGGCTACCTGTATTTCATCGCCAACCAACTCCATCGGCAGGCGTTGTTCCAGGGCGGCCGGGACCTGCGGCAGAAACCCTATGCCTTGATGCGTCTGAAGATCGATGCGGCGCCGGCACCGACCCATTGAGCACTTGTGGATGACCAGCGAGCCCAAATTGCTCTAGCGCTATGCGAGCAAGCGGCGCTCGAAACAGATTTGATCGGTATTTTCACTTCAGCCATGAAAGTGCTGATGTGCAGTCTAGGTTAATCCGGGTGAGCAGCCCGGAGACACTGACACACACCTCAAGGCATGGCTCACCGTGCCTGCCTTCGACAACCTACCAGGATTACGGTATGAACCAGCAGCATCACCCCCTTGTTTCCCTTGCCATCCTCAAGGCCAGGCGAGGCCAAGCACCGGCACTGAAAGCGGCCTTGCTGGCCTTGATTGAGCCAACCCGAGCGGAGTCCGGCAACCGCGACTACATGCTGTTCGAACGCTGCGACGAGCCCGGGACGTTCTACATGCGCGAAGCGTTCGACGACCAGCAGGCATTCGACACGCATCTGGCCACCGCACACTTCCAGCGTTTTGCTGAGCAGGCCGACCAGCTGTTGGCGGAGCCCTTGCAACTGATCTTCCTTGACCCGGTTTCTTCTACTGTTGCGCCCCATCCCTGAGGGGCAGGCAATGCGACCTGTCAAGCGCAGACAATTCATCCAGGCCCTCGCCACTGTGGCGTTGCTGCCAGCGGCATTGGCGCGTGGGCACATGCAAGAGAGAGGGGTAAAAATGGTCAGGCTCGGCGTAACCGATTTGTCATTTCACCATGCCACAGCAGCGGTCGTGGCCATGGTGTTGCAACGCATGGGCTACGTGGTGGAGCGTTCCAGCGCGCCTCACGAGCGCAACTTCGAGCGTCTGCGAGAGGGCGCGATCGACATGCTCGCGTCAGCGTGGATACCATCAAGTCATGGACTTTACAAGGCAAAGGTGGAGGAACAGGTAGCGACCCGAGAACTGGGGCTGCATTACACTCCCTATGCATTATGGGGGGTTCCCGATTATGTACCGGAATCGATGGTCGCGTCGGTGGAGGATCTGCTTGACCCCAATGTCAGCGCACGCATGCACAAACAGATTCAAGGTATAGGGGCGGGTGCCGGTATTACCCGCTTTTCCCTGAAAATGATGGTCGACTATGATCTGGTGGGCGCTGGGTATAGTTTCCGTACCGGGACCCAGGAACAATGCGTCGCCGCCTTTGAGCAACTGGTGCGTGAGGGCAAGTGGGGGATAGTACCGCTCTGGCACCCGCAATTCCTGCATCACAGTTATCGGATCCGCGAGCTCAAGGATCCCAAGGGTTTGCTGGGCAGTGTTGACCGGGCCGTATTGCTTGCACGGGATGACCGGCTATCGGGTTTCAGTGCTGCACAGTTGGAGGTGCTCGACAACATCCGACTGGACAACACCATCGTGGCCGAGCTCGACTATGCCGTAAACCGCCGCGGCGTGAGCCCTGACGAAGCGGCGCGTGCATGGTTCGAGAAACACCCACAGATGTTGGCTTCGTGGTTGCGCCCTGTGACCTGAGTGTACGTACCAGCCGGTGGGCGCGATGCTGCAAGCTGGTGAAGTATCGTGCCCAGCGTTGCCGCCATTGGCTGCCATGCCACAGGGCACATTAGCCAGGGTAGGGCGGGTGCGTGGATAGCGAGTAAGAAAGATAGCTTCGAAAAACGCCGTTGCCCCGCTACGCTTTTCAGTGCGCTGGCTTATAAGGAGGCAACATGAGCAATTTCCCAATCGTCGCCACTGTCTTATCGATGATTTTGGGTTTATCCGCCACGCGCTTGCTGCTGGGGGCGCTGACCGTCTTTCGGATTCGTCGCTATGCTGCCCCGGATTGGGTTGCCGTTGTTTGGGCGATCATGCTTTTCACCACACAGATGGACTTCTGGTGGGCGGTCAATGCGCTACCGCAAGTAAGGGCGACCTTTTCGTTTCTGGAATTTATGCTGCTGGTACTACTGGCACTTTCGCTGTTCGTGTCATCGGCTCTGGTATTGCCCAGCCGAAGCGAAGACGAACTCGAAGGGCTTCGTGGGTATTTCGAACAGGATGGCCGATACGCGCTGCTGTTCCTGTCGGGCTACTACCTGCTTGGATTCATCGTTAACATTTTATTGTTCGGTGTTTCACCGGTGGCACTTTGGGGCGGCTTTGACCTGCTCATGATCGTTATCCCGCTGTGTGTGTTTGCAGCCAGCATGCGAAAGGCCTATGCGCTGCTAACGGTAGCATTCGTACCTATCAATATTGCAGATCTGGTGATATCGCTACTGTCGTGAGCGACTGTTTCTGAGAATTAAAACTGTCGCTGACGAAGGGAACCTTAACCGGCTTCTCACTTCGTTGCGCTACACCTCTCAGCTGGTGCGCTCACCGCAACTCCGACGTTGCTCCATGCCTCTCCACATGTAAGCCCTCCACATGTTCGCGACACGTCAAACCATGGGGATAACACATTTCTGCCGATGCTCGATGGTATTGACAAACGAATAGTGTCAGCGATCTCGCCACTGCCCTGGGTCAGCGCTACCTCGCCATTGTCAAGTGCTTTCAAGGTTTGCCGCGGGTTCGGCAAGTAGCGCTCGCCGAGGCGCGAGATGTCGAGCAGGCGCGCAGCGGCGGATAGACTACCCGGCGCTGCCGTCAATACGAAGTTCTGCAGATCATCGATTCGCTTGATTTTCTTCACCGTGACGAAACTGTTTACGTGATGACGAGGTTTTTCAGCGCAATGGGAAAAATGATCATTGCCCAGCCCTTCAAATCAGGAAATTGGAATGATTTTCCCTAAACGATTTTTACTAACAGCTCTGATGGCAGGCTTTATCGGTGTATCACACGCCGAGGTTCCACCAACCCTTCACGTGGTAGCCCAATCGGCGAATGCTGTATGGAATGCAGTAGCAGTGGATAGTGCCGGAAACCTATATGTATCGGGTCCAAAATGGACTGGTTCAGCGGGGCCATCCGTATCGAAGCTAGACCAAGCTGGCCAGCCCCATCCCTTTCCAAATAAGCGATGGAACAGCGATGACGCAACCATTCCAGCCGAAGAGCGCTTCGTCAATGTTAATGCCATGCGCGTCGATGACAATAGTCGGCTGTGGATTGTAGATGCAGGCGTAACTGACTTCGGCGGCAAAGTCATTCCAGGAGGGGCAAAGGTCGTGATCGTTGACCTAAAAAGCGGCGAAGTGATCAAGGTCATCCCATTCGACAGCAGCATCGCTGAAGAACATAGCTACATCGACGATATCCGTCTCAATGGCAGGCATGCCTACCTGACGGACGCCGGTGTTCCTGGCATTGTTGTCTTGGACTTCGAAACCAACAAAGCCCGGCGCGTCTTAACTACCAGTCCTGCTGTACGCGCGCCCGAGAACCGCGACATTATTCTGAGCGGGAAGGTAGTCAAAGCGCCAGATGGGACAGCATTGAGGGTTCATTCCGATCCTCTTGAGGTTTCTCCAGACGGGAAGTGGCTCTACTTCGCTCCGTTGGCAGGCCCTTGGCACAAGATTGAAACGCGCTGGCTGAATGATTCCAACCTGCCTGATGTTGAGCTCAACAAACATGTCGAGTTTTGGCGAGATCTGCCACCGGTTGGTGGGACCGTCATTGACAGTAAGGGCAATTTCTACTTCAGCGACTTAGCTGAAGATAGCGTCAAGCGAATCACCACTGACGGCACCATTCAGACCATTGCAAAGGACGCTCGCCTACACTGGGTAGATGCACCCGCATTCGACAACCAGGGCAGATTGTACTTGCCAGCAGCACAAGTCGATCGAGTAAGCTTGTTCAACAATGGTGCATCGAAGGTCGAGCGACCACTGAACGTCTATCGCATAGACCCTAAGTAACTTAGTCACACCCGTTTCAGAGCTAATGCCTTATGCATTGCAAGCTACGAAACGGGTTTACCGAAGCGTCTGCGCCAACCTTTTGGGTTTAAGTCCGGCGAGAGCGCGAAGCTAACGCAGATACCATGACCCCCAAGACCACCAGGCTGAGCCCGGCGAGGAACATAGTCGAAACGGTCGCACCAAAAGACAAGCAGGAGAAAACTGTTCCAACCAAGGGTACCCCAAGTGTGAAATTTGAGATGCCGAACGTCGAAATTCGCCGTCCGTACTCCGCAGAAATCACAAAGCATGCCGATGTCGCAATCGGACCGATGAAGAACAATTCCACAGCCAGTTTGCTATCCAAGACAATAGATGTCGGAGAGCCTTCGCCGACATAGGCTGCAATCGCCAACGGTATGGCAGCCAAGAGCATCTGCCACGGGGCAAGCACCAGAGGCGGGGTCACCCAACGATGACGTTTCACATGAAGGATGACAATCGCCCAACTGACGGCTGCGAGAAGCAGGAACAGCGCCCCCAATACTGTTTCCTGATTTGTCCAGTCGAGCTCTCCTGGAGAGCACACAGCAGCGACCCCTGACATTCCTACGACAAGCCCTGCAATCTGCAATCTAGAGGGCATTTCACGGAACATGACCCAAGCGACAACTACACACCACAGTGGCGTTGTGTATGCCAAGAGAACAGCGCGACTAGTGTCGACATGAACCATTGCCACCATCCCCAGACCAGTGAAAGCCATCATCTGCAACAAGCCCACGCTTGCGATGATAGGCATATCATCTTTAACGGGAAGCTTGAGCTGTTGTCTCGCAAAAAGATAGGCAAAAAGACAAACTGCTGCACTGGCGAAACGCACGGTAGCCAGCCAGAGCGGAGGCACGTCCTGGAGTGCGAGCTTAGTAACCGGCCAGCTACTTCCCCACAGAACCACCATGACAGCAAGCCAAACGTAGGTCGAAGATAATCCCAATTTTTTTATGCGATTCTCAATCACTTGCTGAGTTGAAGCGCTCATGGTGCGACCTCGTTGAATTCTAGTTACGTAGCACCATGATATTTTTTGGCAAGCGAAAAAGCGGACCTATTTCCTCTTCAGAAGTAGAGATCTCGGAAAATTTCATTGAAAATATCTAATATAAAGGAAAAATTTACCATGCGCCGCTCAAAGCTCGATGACGCTAGCCTGCGTATCCTAGATGCACTCCAAGAAAATGCAGAGTTGAACAATGCGGAGCTCGCTGAAATTGTAGGGCTTTCAGCTTCTCCGTGCTGGCGACGAGTCTCACAAATGAAGGAAAATGGAGTCTTACGAGGCGCCGTAACGCTCGTTGACCCTGCAGCGCTCGGTCTTGCAATAAATGTATTCGTGCACGTGTCACTCAAGCTCCAGGATAAGCAGTCTTTAGAAATATTTACGACCGCTATCAGGAAACGCCCAGAAGTGATGGAGTGCTATTTGATGAGCGGCGAGGCAGATTTTATGTTAAGGGTGGTTAGCGAAGACCTGGAAAAGTATCAGGAACTTCTGCTTGACTGCTTAACCACCATACCCGTTGTGGCAAGCATCAAGTCAAGTTTTGCGCTCAGCCAAGTCAAATATACAACTGCACTGCCTACTAATCATTTGAGAGGGCGCGCTTCTTAGGCCAACAGCTGATATTGAAGTAGTCGGCTATGAGATTTTCTCCAGCTCTCACCGGAGCCAGTCCATCGTTGAACTGATGGGTCGGATCCAGTGGTGACGCTTCATCAGGTAAAGGCGGGGAAGAACTGCGCTTCAAGTGGTCCAGCCCTGCTTGCGACATAAAAGAGACTACCCCTGCTGGGCACACAACGGCACAACGTTATGCCGGACAAACGAGTGGTCGACATGGTGGGCTAAGAAAATGACCGGCTGACGCGCGTAGCGCTGGGCGACGAATGCAGATCGTCCTGCAGCCCACCAGTACATCGATGTCGCTCACATAGTTTTCCAAATCGGCCAGTACTGAGGCTGAGGTGCCGACACGAATGAGACATCGATCTGCGGAGACTGGGCCAGGTAACGGTCAACCATCTCGATCAAATGGAACAGGCCGACCGAACCGATGCAGTTGGTCAGCGGCGCGGCGCAGATTGGCGACTTTCTAGGCCGCTCGCTGCCGTCGGACCTGAATATCCTCCCAAACCTCTGACGTCCAGAGCTGCAAAACCCTTCAGATCCCGATCTGGGGCACCCTGCTGGGGATTATCGGCTTCATCCCGCGCGCCAACAAGAGCGTTGATTCGGGCAAATCAATAGGCGAGGGTGCTCTCCCAATCAAGCTGCAGGCGCGGCAAAGACAACCGTTTATTACGGCCGCAAGGACTCCCCTGGTTCAAAGGCATCTGGTGGCCCGGGCGGCCTTCGGCGCAGTATTCATGAGATCCGTTTTTTTAAATACGTTTAACGTATTATAAATGAATATTACGGCAAATCAGGTCGGATAAGATTTAATTATCAGACCTAAATGGGTGGAGGGTAGGGCATGGCAGTAGGTGTACCAGAAAATGATGTGTTTGCCGCGGCAGACGTGGTGCTCGCCCGTGGCGAACGGCCGACGGTGGAACGGGTACGCCTGGAGTTGGGACGCGGCAGCCCGGCGCGGGTCGGTGCTTTGCTCGATCAATGGTGGGAACAACTGGCCGGGCGCCTGCGCGGCGAAACCCGCTTACCCGGCTTGCCGGCGGAGGTGGCGCAGGCCTTCGTGGCCATTTGGCAGCAGGCCACCCTGATGGCGCAAGGTGTCGCCGAGCAGGCCCTGGATACCCAGCGCCAGGTGTTGGCCGAGGAGCGCGAGACACTGGCAGCGCTGGAAGCCCGCGCCCGCCTGGAGGTGCTGCAGGCACAGCAGCAAACCGCTGAGGCCGTCAACACACGACAACGCGTGGAAACCCGCCTGGCTGATCTGGAACAGCTGCTAGTTCAGCGCCAGGCGCAAATCGACGACCTGCGCGCGCAACGCGACGCGCTGCAGACGCAGCGTGACGAATCCCAGATGCAGGTGGCCGAGCTGCGGCAGCAGTTGCACGACAGCCGCGAACAGGCCGAGCAGGCGCGCGTTGAGCAACAGCGCTATACCCGCGATGTCGAAGACCGCGCCTATCGCGAGATTGATCGGGCCCGCGAAGAGAGCAAGGGCCTGAGCGCCCAACTCAAGGACACCCAAGGTCAGTTGCACGGGGTGCAACAGACACTGGCGGTCGCGCAGAAGGCCCTGGCCGAAGCGTGTGAACAGCGCAGCACTGCCCAGGCGCAGAGCGTGGCACTGACCGAACAGCGGGATCAGGCACGCCTCACCGCCCAGCAAGCGGGCGAGCAACGCCAGGCTTTGCAGGACCGTCTGCAGCGCGCCGAGGTGGAGCTGGGGGAGGCGCAGCGTAGCGCGGCAGCCCACGAAGCTCGTGCGCAGACCCTGGACGTGCAGTTAGGCCAGTTGCGCGATACCCTGCAGCAGAAACGGCGTCAGCGTTCTTGACCGGCGCCAGCCGCGGCAGCGGCTGGCGCTCGCCATACCGTTCAGCAAAGCCATACGCTCCCGACACCATGCCTGAGGCGCTCAGCACACTTTGCGCACGTTTCAGCAAGTCGCTACCTTCTGGCAGCGCGGCGACGATCTCTCGCATCAAGGGATAGGCCCCCGTGTAAGTAACCCGGTCGGTGAAGAACGCGCTCTTTACGGAGAATTACAACGGTCGCGAGAGTTTAGAACCTGTCATAGCAATGTTTGAGGTACAGCGGGTGAGCATCTTTGACCAGGCCGAGACCTGTGACAAAACAATAGTACATTCGCGTCGGTGATCAGCAGAAATCGACCTATTGATGTCCTTCGCAAAGGACGGATATCGTCGGTCAAACGTAGCCACTCGGCGTTAGCGACACGACGGCCATTATCGGTCAGAAAGCGGGGGCTGCGACTCCGCACTGCCCTGGCATGATCGAAGCATTCGAGCGCACGGTGCAATTTGCCTCATGTAAGTTCTCTGTGATCAATCCGTGATCATGTGAGAGCTGCGCCCGCGAATCGGCAGCACACGGGCTCTGGAACTGACTTACAGTAGGGCGCTAAGCAGACGATTGCACCAGAAGTTGCCTCAAGAACATTGGCACGTTAGATGACCCATTTAAGCTAGAACTGCTTTCGGTGATAATGCCTTATGAAATCCAGATACGGCCCAAACGGGGTGCATTTTTTCGATCGAATTTCAGGCCTGAATCTCCTGCTGGACGAGCTGCGCCCGGAGGAGGCAGATTGGTCGAGGTCTCCCCGCCAGGTATCCATTGCACTCACCAATGTTTGCGACCTTCACTGCGCGTACTGCTACGCGCCGAAGCACAAGGCGTCGCTGCATACCGATCAGGTGCTCGGTTGGTTGAAAGAAGTGGATAAAGATGGGGGCCTCGGCGTCGGATTTGGCGGCGGCGAGCCCACGCTGCATCCTGATTTCGTCGACTTATGCAAACGGGTTGCGGGAGAGACTCAGCTCGCGGTCACATTCACCACTCACGGTCATCGCCTGACGCCCCAGCTGGTCGAACGCCTCAAGGGCTCGATTCACTTCGCACGCATTAGCGTCGACGGGGTCGGTCGCACCTATGAAGAACAGCGCGGGAAGCAGTTTTCCAGCCTGCTCAGAGGCTTGGAGTCGATTGCGACCTTGTCGCCCTTTGGGCTCAACGTCGTGGTCAACGAGCGCACGGTTGCAGAGCTTGACGCGATAAGTCAGCTCGCGCAAAACGTTGGGGCTAGCGAATTGCTGTTGCTTCCTCAGCAAGCAACAAGCGCGGTCGCAAGCATTGATGGAGTGGTCGGCCGAGCCCTTCAGGACTGGGTCTCCAACTACGGAGGTAAGATTCGTCTTGCAGTTAGTGAGGCGGGGGCGTCAGGACTGCCTACCTGTGACCCGTTCCCCCATGAACGAGGTCTTCTGGCATATGCGCACATAGATGCGTCCGGCATGCTTCGCGCGAGTTCTTACTCGCCCGCCGGCGCGAAAATTGGAGACGCAGGCGTTCTGTCAGCGCTTCAGCGACTCAGAAATACCTTCGAGGTCCAAGGAGAGACGCAAACATGAAGATTTGGAACGGATACGGGTCTGAGCATTCGATGAACCTGGTTCTCATCGGCAAGTTCAAGCGAGCGCAAGACGCCGAGAAGGTCGAGAAGGACATTGACAAGCTCAGCGCTCAAGCTGCTAAAGACGACAGCGACTCCATCCCTTTTGCTAAACCTGAGAATCAGAGATTTTCAGATAACATGCTCTCGTTGCTGTGCAGTCTGAACCTCAATACCTTAGGGCCGGCTGATCTCGGCCAGTTGGTATCCGATCATCACCTCTCGCGTGAAGGCGATAGAATCACTGTCACGACTGACGAGGCGGAGGTGTCCGCGTTCGTGAAGCTCTTCATTGAGGCTGGGGCTAAGGTCGAGGTCTTCTCTGCGCACGACTACCCGTCCGATTCTGCCGATGCCAGCTGACAGGGAAAACGCTGATGCCTGCAATAAATTGGGATGTATTCAGCGAGCTACCTGGAGCCGCGGACGAAAACTTCGAGAAGCTTTGCCGCTCTCTGGTGCGCCGACACTACGGACACTACGGTCGCTTCAAGCAACTCGCAAATCAGCCTGGCGTGGAGTTTCATCTTCAGCTGACTGAGTCTTGTGATCTCGGAGCGCCGCCACGCTGGATTGGCTGGCAGTGCAAATGGTATGAACTGGCAAACGGACAAGACTTGGGCGCCACGCGCAAACAAAAGATCATCGAGGGCATGGAGAAGACGCGCAAGCATGTCCCAGGTGTGACCGATTGGAAGCTTTGGACGCACCACACGCTGACAAAGGGGGACCAAGAGTGGTTCTTCGCACTTGAGAAAGACCGCTTCCCCGAGTTGAAGTTGGAGCTGCTGACAGCTACGGACATCGAAGACCTCCTAGTGGGGCCGGGAGCACTACTTCGAGAAACCTACTTCGGCGAGCTCGTTCTGACGCCTGCACTGCTTGCTGAGCAGCATAGGCTCGCTGCTGCTCCATTCAAGCGCCGATACCAACAGGAAGTTCATGTTGTCGTTGGAGCAGAGCAAAAGGTGCTCAGGAATCTGGGCGGCCAGGGTGCGTGGGACTCACTGGAGAAACTCTCGAGTGGCCTCAAGACGAATTGCACGGACATCGCTTCGCTCACGGGGCAACTCAAAGCCGAACTCAAGGCCGAAGTCGACTCGCTCCTGGCTAGAGCCATCGGATTGGCTGGCCTGCTAGATGACCTGCACACAGCGCTCGGCAAGGGCGACTTCGACGCTGTACAGCAATTGCTGGCGGCGAACCCGCCGCAACCGGTGCGCTACGACAGGCTTCTCTCGAAGCTACGTGGGGCTCGTTCAGGTGGGGCTCCGTTAACCGCAAATCTGGTCGCGGATATCCACGCAGTTTCGTCGGAGCTGCTCAGTCTGGAGAGATCGATCGGCGTTCGAGCCGTAGCCGTACTTGCAGCTGCGGGTGAAGGAAAATCCGAGCTTGCCGTTAAGGTGACGCAGCCAGGCGGAGACCTCACCGGTGGTGTCTTGCTGCTGGGCAAGAATCTTCATGCAGGCCAGGGGCTTGACGACCTTGTGTCTGCCTTCAAAATTTCTGGCAGGCCAGCGGAGAGCTTCGACCGGCTGGTTGAGGCCGTTGATGCGGCGGGGCAGCGCGCTGGCAAGCGCATCCCAATTGTAATCGACGGCTTGAATGAAGCAGAAGACCCGAGAAATTGGAGGGATGAACTCTTCCGGGCGGATGAGCTTCTGAAAGACTTTCCGTACGTCATGCTGGTTGTCACGCTACGCAATGAGTTCGCACCGATGTGCCTGCCGGAGGAGTTTCCTCAAGTTGAGCACAACGGGTTCCAAGAAGATCCGCAGACGGCCATCGACAAGTACTTTGAGTACTACAAGATCGACGCCACCGACGCGGATCTGCCAATCGAGTTCTTGCAGCACCCGTTGACGCTGAGAGTTTTCTGCGAGGTGGCGAACCCTCGGCGCCAGCACGTTGTCGGAGTGGAGGCGCTGCCCAGTTCGCTTGCAAGCCTGTTTGAAGCGCACTTCAACAAGGTTGCCGAACGGGTTGCTGAGCTTTCACCAACGGCGCATCGCATCTATCAAGATGAAGTCCAAGATGCGCTGCTGACGATCGCGGGTCTCCTCTGGGAGGGCAACGCGAGAAGCGTGGAGTTCAAAGCTGCTCGGACGGCAGTTCAAGACGTGGGCCGTTGGGACGTCAGCATCATTCGCGCACTGGAGTCCGAAGGTGTCCTTGTTCGAACGACTTCTGGAGAAGGCGGACAAGGAATCGCGTTTTCATACGACCTGATGGCTGGACATATGATGGCGCGCTATCTGCTTGCCCGGCCTGCCTTGGCGCAGTGGCTGCAAAGCGATGAAGGACGCGCGCACTTTCAATTCCGTGAGCGTGGTTCGCATACCTTCGCCTATGACGTGTTCCAGGCTCTGGTTGGCCTGTATCCGCAACGCCTTGACAGGCGCCAGCTTTGGCAAGACTTGTCGGACGAGAACCTTGTCATGAACGCACTATTGTTGACGGCGCAATCAGACCCAAGGCACATCGGGCGGGAGACGGTCGAACGGTTCGCGCGCGCAATGCAGGAGTCGAAGCGGTTTGCGCGGATCGCATTCACGAGGCTTCGAAGTACAAGGGCAGCGCGAGCGCATCCGTTTGACATGGACTTCTTGCACGGCGTGCTGTTGGCCATGCCGAATACGCAGCGCGATCTTTCCTGGTCGGAGTGGGTTCGCGAGAGATCTGAGGATGTTAAAGACGACTTCGAATTCCTGTCGACCAGGTGGAAGTTGGGGGACCTAGACGAGCGAGAGATCCGGCGAGCGCGCTGGGTAATGTGGACGCTGACGTCGACGTCCAGAAGCCTGCGCGACGTGGCCACCAAGACCCTGTACGAATTCGCAGCCAAGCGGCCTAGGGAGTTTTTCCGGCTGGCAGTGGAGTCAATTGCCGTTTCAGACCCATACGTCCCCGAGCGGATGTTTGCCACGGCCTACGGTGCAGCGTTGACCACGTGGTCGGACATCAATGCTGTGGAGATGCGTGAGGCACTGCCTAGCCTCGCGCGTGAGATTTATCGAGCGATGTTCGCGCCTAGCGCGACGCATCCTACTTGGCATGCTCTCCTCCAGCAGTATTGTTTGGGAATCATTGCCATCACAAGGATGGTGGATCCAGCTTGCATGTCTGAGGACGAGGCAGATCATCTCCTTCCACCGTTTAGTCATCTACCCAATCCGTTTGCGAATATGCCGCAGTACGCTCCGGAGGTGGTCGAACGTGCGAAATGCGGGGCGATTCGAATGGACTTCGGCAACTATACGATCGGGAGACTGATTCCACGTCGGTCGAACTACGACGACCGCAATCCAGAGTACCAGAAGGTGCTGCCAGCACTCGTTTCGCGAATGCTGGTACTTGGCTATGACCCTGAGCAGTTCGAAGCTGTTGACCAGCAAATGAACTCCGGCCCTCGTATGGGTAATGACAAGCACAAGGTCGACAGGTACGGGAAGAAGTACGGCTGGATCGCTTACTTCGAGATGTGGGGGGTACGGTACGCGCAGGGCCTTCTTGCCGAGGAACGCGGCGCTCGCCCCTCAGATGCGGACATCGACCCGACGTTCCCGGTCGAGGCCGCGAGCATCGACCTGCCGCTCCCAGACTTGTTCAGTGGTCAGCCGACGGATGCTGGTGACTGGATAGTGAGAGGGCCGCAACCAGACTACTGTGGCATCTTGGAGATCGCAGAGATTGATGGCGTGACCGGGCCGTGGGTCGTACTTGACGGATTCCTCGAACAAAACGCTCCCGCTGATGACCGACAGGTCTTCACCTTCCTCCGCGGTCTATTCGTGGACAGCGGAGAAGTCGACCGTCTGTGCACGTTGTTCACCGGTCTCGAGTATCCCGGCAATGATGCTATTCCGGAGGAGCCAGGCTACTACTACACCTATGCGGGTGAGATGCCTTTCTCCTCGATTCCGGGTCTGCCTAACGCTAATGAGCAGGAGGGCGACCGCGCCGAATACATGGTGTCCGCTGATCGGTGGTCAGAAAGTGGCGTCGCGGTCGACATCCCAGTGCAGAAGTACAACTGGGAGAGCTACCACAGCGTGATGAACCAGAACAACGGTGCAAGCCTGCCTTCTAAACTGCTCTGTGAGGCTCTGAGTCTCAGGTATCGCGCCAACAAATGGGACTTGCACGATGCTTCAGGCGTGGCGTCCCTGTACCGCGAAGTCGGCGAGTATGGCTCGCAGGTCAGTGGTTCTTTCAGCTATCTGCGTCGTGACCTTCTTGACAGCTACTTGACGCAGTCCGGCAAGGCGCTGGTGTGGCTCATGTGGGGAGAGCGTGGCTTTCATCACCGGTCGGCCGAGGCGCACAACCTGCACGAGTACTACGCGGACCACCAGCATATTCACAAGCGTGTTGACGTCTATCAGCCTGCTTCGAGCACTCAATCGTAGGCCAGTTCAGGCGAGGGGAGGCCGCCATTCTTGGGCGCAGTAGCCGTTTATGAGGGGGGGGAACCGGCGGCGGATTCAGTATTCGTTATGGATTCGCCGTTCGACGGCCTGACCAAGTCGCCTCACGTTCAAATCAGCGCTTCGGGCACCCGCTATCCGGCGCACCATTTGCCGGCACGACTGGATAACAAAGTCAATTGACTTCGCCGGCGTCAGCTCTCGAACCGCATAGGATTTAAGTGTCGTACAAGCGGTCATAGCGCTCTCGTCTCGCCAGGTGCGTAACCGCTGCCAAGTGGTCAATCAACCCATGACGCGCTGAATGAACTCTGGTGATAATCGTGTCGGCAGCACAGAAATATCCATGACCGGTTACAGCCTTAATCGGCCAACCAAAACTAAGTGATGACCGGCTGCTTCTGCCCGATTGTTGTCCTCCGGGAAGGCAGCTATGGGTCGATTTCTGCCAGTCAAGGCTCACCCCGTGCGCAGGTCAAGTCCGATGCAAACAACTGGTCAGGTCGAATGCAAATGAATGGTCAGTGGCAACGCAAACGGGTAGTCATGGGGAGTGCAACTCTCCACACAGGCTTAGGAGACGGGATAACTGTCAAGCATCGGCCACGTAGATGCACCGTTTGATCTTCGCCCACCGCTATGCACAGACAGTACCCGTCTGCGCGTAATCTCAGGGCGAGCTGGGGTTATCAAGTCCGTCAGCGGCAACACCTGGAGGGATGCGCCTAGGTAGTCGCATACCCTCGGGACACCAGGAACAGATGCTCCATGTCATGGGGACCAACCTCGGCGGCTGTCTTCACATGCAAGTTTCTTTTAAGGAGGTAAACATCCTTGATGATTTCTGGGGGCTGCCCAAGCTCCATCACTGCCGGGACCAGTAGGTAACAACCTGCCCGCTGGTGATCGTCAAGAAATCTGCAAAGGTTGATATCGGTCTCAGGGGTCATCGTCATCGAGCGTGATGCGAGGCTTTCATACTGGGAGTCCGTCACGCTTTCGCTGGGCCTTGATGTAATGACCAACCCATAGTGGGTTGCTGGCTGATTGCACAGCTGTCGGATGATGCTGATATGAAGGGCTTCGTTTTTATCGACCGCTCCGAAGCGATCGCGCCAGCGTTCAAAAATCTTGATTGCACTGCTGCGATCTTTGAACAAGAGTGCCATGAAGGGTGGAGCGCTGTGGCTGAACGTGCCGTAGGCGGTCCCTAACCAACCGGCGCGATCCCACAGGTGAACATCAATCACGGAACGCACTGTCAGCTGACGGTGGTCCTTTAGCGTCGCCGGAAAGTCAGTGTTACCGCTTTGTTCCTCCGATTGAGCGAGGCGAGCCTCGGCCACAGTTTCGCGTATGACCTGCGGTCGGTGAGGTTTGGCCGCATAACAGTGGGGATTTCGCTCATTCCACATGTCCAGCCGTGCAACGCCATTGAACATGCGCTCCCGACTGTTGCATACAGACCCGATCATCGCCAGGCGATCCATGGCCGCATCGGACTTGAACAGCTGCTCGATCGCCACTTCGAATTCTTTAATGTGGCAGGTTGCCGTGAAAACGTTGGTGGCGACGCGCAGCAATAGATCCAGAAACTGGGCGTGCATGGGTGGAGCACCTGGAAACACACCGGCAGGCCAGATGACGGTGGCCCGCATACGCTCAAGATCAATGTGCACGTCGACCTGTGGTCCATCCGTTTCCACAACCTCGATCTCGAACAGCTCGGCATGCGCATAGGCCTCCACCTCAAAAGCAGTCGCGAAGAATGCTTCTAGGGTCCCTGCAATCGCTTCAGATACCGTGATGGCGGTGTCGGAGGGTTGATGGATGACGTTCACCTGCATGCCGAGCACCTTGGTAGCTAAGACCTGGTGATGGCCATCGTTCAGAATCACAGGACGCCAAGCTTCTTTCACGCACGGTTGGCTCGCCAAAAAGCTGAAGAACTTCTCGATATTTTCAGTGGATTCGTCCTGTGGAACCCAACCTTCCTCACGTAACAGGTGTTCATAGCCGAGCAAATATAACAATGTGAACCTGCTGATGGGCAGGTCGAGCGCGAGCAGAACATCAGGGAGTATCGCTAGGCGTGGAGCCTCATCAGCAGCAAAATTCAGCAACTGGCAGGCGAAGAGCCGGTCGAAATCCGCGAGTTGTGTATCCGCGCGCTGCCGCGTGGTGTCATCACAGGACACCGCTTTCAAGCACCCTTTGGCGAGCTGCAGCGCCTTAAGCATCTCGGGCAGGTGTTTAAGTTGAAGCGCTTGCCAGGCAGTGTTCATTAACGCAGGAAACAACTGGGAAGAGAGCGCACCAGTGGTCTCTGCCTCGATAAAAAGCGCAGTTGCAGCGCCGGTGCAGCTGGCACGAGCCGCCCAATGCAGACCTGCGCTCTGATAAGCCAGCCCCAATTGCAGCTGTGCATCGACCAAACGGTCGACTTCTTCCTTCTTGGAGAGCAGCAGCACGGCTTTACCTAACAGGCGGATCAACTCCATGTTTTGATCCAGTTCCAATTGCCTCGATCGATTGAGCAATATCCGCGCGGCCTGAATTTCACCCGTGCGTTTCACGACGAAATCGGACAATTGGTCCACCAATCTACGATAGCCGCGATCGGTCCCGGCCACGTGGCCGAAGACCTCGATCATGCGGCTCAAGCGCTCGGCGTCATACTCGCCCAGGCATTCCGCCTTGCCGAGGATGTCACCAAAGCGCGGCCATATCGCAACCAGACGCTCGGGTGCTTTTGCAAGGACCGCCGCGTTGACTTGGAACACCAACGCGGACGTTGCCGCTTCCAGGGCGTTATTGGGTCGGCTGGAGTCATTGGCCAGCGCCTCCAATTTGTCGACCAATCGACCGACGCGAGCCTCAAGCTTGACTTGCTCGGCCGTGCGCACGCCATGGATTACCAGGCTGTATAGCAGCTGGGCGAGATTACACAGCAGCTCAAGGTTGACGGCATGGTCGCTATCGATGACCCGGGCTTCGAAGCTGTCGTAGCCGTCCAGCAGTGTGGAGATATCGTCATACCACCAGAACGCGGTCCACAACGCTTCGTAGCGTGCCGCGTATTGCTGGCGTAGGGCGCCTCCATCGTCAGCGAGGCGGACTGCGCGCTGGAACCTGCCGTCAACTTCAAATCGCGGCAGTTCTAACCCGCGCGCAAGCTTCGCCGCGACCAAGGCTTCTGTGGCGCGCTCCATTTCCCTGCCGACGAATCCCGCCGGCTCGCTCAATGCGCGTTCAATGTCGTCAAGTTGCTGTTGGCGTGAGTAGTCTGTGGGACCCAGCGCTCGCGTGCTAATTTGCTCGCCAATCCCCAAGTAATTGTACGCGAGGTCCTGGCGGCCGTTTTCAATGACTTCCTTGATGATCCAGCTGCGGTCGTGGATGACGACCTGCACGCCATACTTGTCGCTGAGTTCGTCTTCCAGCCGGGCTCTATCCTTGGCGCGGGCAGGCCTGGACGTGACAAAAAAGACTTTCTGATAGCCACGCTCGGTATCCATGATGCCGGCGACATCCGCCCTGACCTTGTCTGCCCAGGCTTTTTTCGCGCTGAAGGCAAACGCCCAGCGCTCGCAACCGCTGTTAGCCTCACCGATGTAGGTGAGCGTTTGGATTTCTGACGACACGGGTGTGGTTTCGGTATCCGCCTTGCTGTCGCCACCACCCTCCGGGCCGGTTGCTGGCCTGAGGTTGGGACAGATCGTCCGCTCGCACAGCTTGCGGCAGAAAAGTTCGAAGTCGTGTGTCTCGTTGCGGTCGGTAATGGTTTCGAGATGGTGCGACAGTATCTCGGCCCTGAGGCCATGCTCGAATTGGTCGCTAGAGTCCGAATAGAGCTCTGGCCGGAGTTGGCGCATGAACTGCGATGGACTGTTTACCGCATCTCCAGCGAATCTATGCATCACGCGTCTCATTGATCGGTAGATAATCAGCGATTGTTGTAGAGCTTTCAAAAATGCGTCAACCAGCCTCTAGTAAACCTCATGCAGCACTGTACGGCAGATTGCGACTCAACGGAACATCACGTCTGATGTGCCATCCTAACCATAAATATCACTGTAAGGCGCCCGTGCCCTGCGACTTAGATAGGGCAAGCTGAACGTGCGCCAGCGGTTAAACGTTTCAGTCGGTGCATCTCAAGGCAAGGAGTATTCTCTTCACCCAAGTGAAAGCCTTGACGCCATGCAGTGCAGCGGGCATTACGCCTAGTCAAGGGTTAGCAGACCGAGCACTGATCAGAATCTCCTCCGTGCGTGCAGGTCCGTTTCAATGCGCGATGAGGTTTTTTGCTTGTGTCGATCCCCTGTCTCTCTGCGACCTGCGAAGCACACTAGTGTGTTTGATTTTTGATCTATATCCCTGGGCGTGTCAGTGGCCATCGCGAAAAAAATCATCTTGAGACAACAAGCCCAACTCGTCCTTAGATAATTGGGAATCTTCCCCAAGCAAATTGGAAGTCCTCCGTTCTTGCTTGAGATACGCTAGGGTGGCAAAGAAGCAGGACTCGCATAAGTGCAGCTCGTAACGCGAGCCATCATGAGAAGCACCGTAGCCCCAATGTGCTTCGAGTCTCCCATATTGGAAATTACCGTCAACCAGCCGGGTATTAACACCGCATACATCACAAAGAATATCTGTCACTGCGTCGATTTCAACTCGGCCAAAGATTTTCATAGTCCCACCTCAATCGCGGCATTTACTCAGCATAAAATGGAGCGGATCATTTGTTGGGCTTACTAAGCATTACGCCTACTGAGCAGCATTTGATTGCTCCAGACATCTGTCGTACCCATCTCATCCCTGCGGAGGTTCGAGTCTCAACCTTTGCGGAGCAGGCCAATGCCGACAGCATTCACCTAGGCATCGTGCAGGCCATCAGCTTGTTCAATTCCTCAGCATAGCAACCCTGGATCGCGTGCGTCAGGCCCGTTTAGCGATGCGTGTCGCTGTCACTCGTGCAATGAAGAAGACGACTACCTTGACGCCGACTGGGCGAAATCGTTGCCGTTGATTTGAGCGCAAGATTGGGGATGCCGCCTGGGACCATTGCGTCATTACTGATGTGCGGCTGATCGGACGTTACGGCCCGCTAGCCTATAGTGAAAGACAAAATGTCCAGGCCCAACCACCTCGCCTTCTTTGTCTGGCGGATAATGGTGAACGGGTTCCAGATTAGTGCAAAACGGCGCTAGTTGATCAAGGTTGTAGCATTCCCCCTTTCTTACAGCTCGCGGATGATACTCCGATTAATCGGCTCCCGAATAAGTACGAGTTTTATTCTGCCCGATGTTCTGCGCACAAGCTCTTTCATTTTTCATCAGAGGCCTAGAAACTGATTGAGGTCTGCTGTTTTTGAATAATTATACTCCTTAGGTGAAAAGCGTCCATGTGGGCCAAACAGTAATTTGGCCGTTAGGTGTTCGAGATAGGTGATCGCCTCCGGTTGCGCATATCGCATAAAGCACTCGCGCTGTGCCGCAGATAGGCAGGCTCGGTGCTTCAGACATGTTTTCACCATTTCCGCCAGTACATAGCCGCGTATGTCGTATCGCTCATCCATGGCGCAAAGGATGGTTCGATAGCATAAGTGATAGTTGGGTTGCTGGCCGGTCTGTAGGTAGGCGTCGTTACTCATCCTTGACTCCCGGCCTGCCAGGAAGCCAAAAATTGCAGCACCTGCTCAACTTGGCCCTGACTGACTAGTTGCTCCGCAGTTCGCCCCTCGAAAGTTAACAATTGATCTTGGCGGAACCAACCAATTGCTTGCTCGATAGTCGCACCTGTCTCAGTCACCGTCAGAACCACACGTAGGACATCTGTTATGAAGCGTGGCGCTGCTTCGGAGTCAGTCTTGGTTGCACCATCTGACTGGCTTTTGCGATACGTAGCGAGGTAAACGTCAAACTCAGCTGGGTTGAGGGCAAAAACCCTGGCGTAACGCTCCCCTGGAGAGGTCGTCCCTTTCGTGTTGCGTAGGTAATCAGCCAATTCAGCAGCTGACAGCGCGCTTAATTGAAATGCCTCTTGGTTCATGACTTGTTCCCCTCGCGACCTTTAGTTAACAGCATGCCCCCAAATCAACAGTAAGCAAAGCCATAGCTGTGTGGCTTTTATGGTCGACGTGGCAAGGGCGGTCGTTCAGCGGAATCGTATGTACGCCACGGATGTGGAGCTTTCACGCAACGGCCTAGGAGCATCCCCCGATGACACAGTAGACACAGAGAGGGTTAGGCGGAACGACTAAGACCACGCGATGGTGGTGGGCGGCCTGGAACTAATGTTTAGGGAATGTGCGGTATGGTCGATTTGGGGGTTTGACTTACCGTTTTTTGGCCTTTTCAGTTCTGATCACTTGAGGCAGGGTGGGGAGGGCCGGCGACGAAGGGAGCTGTTCAGTGTTATGAAAAAAGAGTACAAATGTGCTCCATGGACACTTTATCCCCCAAACGCCGCGCCATCCTCGCGTTCATCCGCGAGCGCATCACCGATCAAGGTCAGCCACCGTCGCTGGCCGATATCGCCGAGCGCTTCGGTTTCGCCTCGCGCAGCGTGGCGCGCAAGCACATCACCGCCCTGAGCCAGGCCGGGTTCATCGACGTCACGCCCAACCAGGCGCGTGGCATCCGCCTGGCCGAGCCCCTGCGCCGGCCCGAGATCCTCGAGGTGCCGGTGCTTGGCCAGGTCGCCGCCGGTGCGCCAATCGGCCCCGACCTCGATATCCACGAGCAACTGCTGCTCGACCCCAGCCTGTTTCGACGCACCCCCGACTACCTGCTCAAGGTGCGTGGCGACTCGATGGTCGACGACGGCATCTTCGACGGCGACCTGGTCGGCATTCGCCAGCAGGGCGAGGCCCGTGACGGGCAGATCGTGGTCGCCCGGCTCGACGGCGAAGTCACCATCAAGCGCCTGCAGCGCACCCGTGATGGCTATCGCCTGCTGCCCCGCAACCCGGCCTATGCCCCCATCGACGTGACCCCAGGGCACGAATTCTTCATCGAAGGCGTGTTCTGCGGCCTGCTGAGGCGTGACTGATGGGCGCCGTGGTCGACCTCGACCGTTTGCTCGACCAGCGCCAGGTATGGCGCGGGCGGCAGGCCCAGGCACGTCCGCAGGGCCTGCAGCCCACCGGGCATGCCGGCCTCGACCAGCGCCTGCCGGAAGGCGGCTGGCCGGCGGCGGCGCTGAGCGAACTGCTGCTGGCCAGCCCCGGTTGCGGCGAACTGCAGCTGCTCTGGCCGACGCTAGCCCGGCTGACGGGCGAGGGGCAGCGGGTGGTGCTGGTGGCGCCGCCGTTCATCCCCTATGCCCCGGCCTGGCAGGCCGCCGGGGTGGACCTGCGCTGGCTGGTGCAGGTCGACGCCGAGGCGATCGATGCCTTGTGGGCCGCCGAGCAGTGCCTGCGCTCGGGCAGTTGCGCCGCCGTGCTGTGCTGGCCAGAGCGTGCCGACGACCGTGCCCTGCGGCGCCTGCAGGTGGCTGCGGAGACCGGCGATGCGCTGGCGTTCGCCTGTCGCCCGCACCAGGCCGCGCTGAACCCTTCGCCCGCCGCCCTGCGCATTGCCCTCGACCTGCGTCCGGCGCAGTGGCGCGTGCTCAAGTGCCGGGGCGGCCTGGCGCCGGTCACGCCCATCGCCTGCCCGGGGCGGGAGTAATGCGCCATGCTCTGGGCCTGCATCCTGTTGCCACAGCTGGCGCTGGACACCGTCCTGCGCGAACGCGACGACCCCGAGGCGCCGCTGGTGCTGCTGGGCGGTCCGCCCCAGCGCCGTGTGCTGCGGGCGGTCAACCCGGCGGCCAGTGAGCTGGGGCTGCGCGCAGGGCAGACGCTGACCGCCGCCCGCGCCCTGGCCGACGGTTTCACCTGCGTCGAGGTCGAGCCGGCGCGTATCGAGCAGTTGCAGCAGTTGCTGGCGGCCTGGGCCTACCGTTTCAGCGCCCAAGTCAGTCTTTACTATCCCCGTGCGTTGCTGCTGGAGGTGGGCTCGAGCCTGCAACTGTTCGGCCCCTGGCCGCTGTTCGAGGCGCGCTTGCGCCAGGAACTGGCGGCGCTGGGGCTGCGCCAGCGCATTGTCGTGGCCAGCAACCCGGTGGCGGCGAGGATGCTCGCCAACGGCCATGACGGCCTGGCGCTGACCTGCCCGCAGGCGACCCGCGCTGCCTTGCTGGAGATGCCCGTCAACCGTGTCGGCCTGCCGGTCGACGCAGTCGAGGCCTTCGCCCGCATGGGGCTGCACCGGCTCGAGCAGGTGCTGGCGCTGCCGCGCGATGCCTTGGCCAGGCGCTTCAGCGCCCAGGTGCAACTGCACCTGGACCAGTTGCTCGGCCTGCGCAACCTGGGGCTGGACTTCTACCAGCCGCCCGATCGTTTCGAGGCGCGGCTGGAGCTGAACTTCGATGTCGAGTCGCATCAGGCGCTGCTGTTCCCCTTGCGTCGCCTCATCAGTGACCTGGCGGCCTTCCTCGCCGGGCGCGACTGCGGCGTGCAGCGTTTCGAGCTGCACCTGGAGCACGCCGAAGGCGCGGACACCGTGCTCAAGGTCGGCCTGCTGGCCGCCGAGCGCGACGCTTCGCTGCTGTTCGAGCTGGCCCGTGGCCGCCTGGAGCCGCTGCGTATCCCGGCGCCGGTGCGCAACCTGCGCCTGCTGGCCGCCGACCTGCCGCCCTTCGTGCCTCAACGCCAGGCGCTGTTCGACCCGCGCGCGCAGCAGGTCCAGCCCTGGGAGCAGTTGCGTGAACGGCTGCGGGCGCGGCTCGGTGACGAGGCGGTCAGGGGGCTGCGTGCCGAAGCCGACCATCGCCCCGAGCGCGCCTGGCAAGGCGTGGAGCAGGGCGCCCAAGGCCAACGGGTGATGGCCCCTGGTCGTCGTCCCGGTTGGCTGCTGCCCACGCCCCAGCTCTTGAGCGAGGCCGGCCTGCAACTGCTGGGTGCCGCCGAACGCATCGAGTCCGGTTGGTGGGACGGTGGCGACGTGCGCCGCGACTACTACCGCATCGAGACCCGCGATGGCCTGTGCGGCTGGGCCTTCCGCGACCTGGCGGCCCCGGGGCCACTGTGGTTGCAGGGCTGGTTCGCATGAACGGTCCGGCGTATGCGGAGCTGCACTGCTTGTCGAACTTCAGTTTCCAGCGTGGTGCTTCCAGTGCCGACGAACTGTTTCGCCGCGCCCGCGAGCAGGGCTACCAGGCCCTGGCGATCACCGACGAATGCACGCTGGCGGGGATTGTCCGGGCCTGGCAGGCGGCGAAGCAGCATCAGTTGAAGCTGATCGTCGGCAGCGAGGTGCGGGTGCACCAGGGGCCGAAGCTGGTGCTGCTGGTGGAGGACCTTGCCGGCTACCAGAATCTCTGCGCGCTGATCACTCGCGCCCGGCGGCGCTCGGAGAAGGGCAGCTACCAGTTGCTCGTCGAGGACCTCGAGGCCCATCACCAAGGCTTGCTGGCGCTGTGGGTGGCCGAGCCCGACGACGGCGACGCGGGCTGGTTGCGGCCGCTGTTCGGCGAGCGCCTGTGGCTGGCGGTGCACCTGCATCGCGGGGCCGACGACACCCGGCGTCTGGCACAGTTGCGCGCGCTTGGGACTCGGCTGGAGATCCCGCTGGTGGCCTGCGGCGATGTGCACATGCATGTGCGCGGGCGGCGGGCGCTGCAGGACTGCATGACCGCCATCCGCGAACAGTGCGCGGTCGCCGAGGCGGGGCGTTTCCTGTTCGCCAACGGCGAGCGTCACCTGCGCTCGCTCGACCAGTTGCGCGAACTGTACCCGGACGATCTGCTCGCGCCGACCCTGCGGATTGCCGGGCGCTGCACCTTCGACCTGTCCCAGCTGAACTACCAGTACCCACGGGAACTGGTGCCCGCAGGGCAGACCCCGGCCAGCTGGTTGCGCGAACTGTGCCGGCGCGGCCTGCCCGAACGCTGGCCCCAGGGCCCGAGCGACAAGGTGCGCACGGTGCTGGAACGGGAGCTGGCATTGATCGAGGAGCTGGGCTACGAGAGTTACTTCCTGACTGTCCACGACATCGTCGCCTTCGCCCGCCGCCAGCGTATCCTCTGCCAGGGGCGCGGTTCGGCGGCCAACTCGGTGGTGTGTTTCGTGCTCGGCATCACCGAGCTCGACCCCATGGAGCACCGCCTTTTGTTCGAGCGCTTCCTCTCCCGCGAGCGCAACGAGCCGCCGGACATCGATGTGGACTTCGAGCATGATCGCCGCGAAGAGGTGATCCAGTACGTGTTCCGCCGTTACGGCCGACACCGGGCGGCACTCACTGCGGTGGTCAGCAGCTACCATGCCGCCGGCGCGGTGCGCGATGTGGCCCGGGTGCTTGGCCTGCCAGCTGACCAGGTGGATGCCCTGGCCAAGTGCTGCGGACGCTGGAGCGATCGCATTCCCGATGCCGGGCGCCTGGCCGAGGCCGGCTTTGATGCGCACAGTCCCTCGCTGCGGCGCATCCTGGTGCTGGCGGGGGAACTGATCGGCTTTCCCCGGCACCTGTCGCAGCATCCCGGTGGCTTCGTCATCTCCGAGCAGCCGCTGGACCGGTTGGTGCCGGTGGAGAACGCGGCAATGGCCGAGCGCACGGTGATCCAGTGGGACAAGGATGACCTGGACATGGTCGGCCTGCTCAAGGTCGATGTGCTGGCGCTGGGCATGCTCAGCGCGCTGCGCCGCTGCTTCGACCTGATCACCCGGCACCGGGGACGCGAGTACACGCTGGCGACCCTGCCCAAGGAGGACCCGGCCACCTACGCCATGATCGGCCGCGCCGAGACCATGGGTGTGTTCCAGATCGAGTCGCGGGCACAAATGGCCATGCTGCCCCGGCTCAAGCCGGTGAAGTTCTACGACCTGGTGATCGAGGTGGCCATCGTCCGTCCCGGGCCGATCCAGGGCGACATGGTCCACCCGTACCTGCGGCGCCGGCTCAAGCAGGAGCCGGTCACCTATCCATCGGAAAAACTCCAGGCCGTCTTCGAGCGCACTCTGGGGGTGCCGTTGTTCCAGGAGCAGGTGATGGAGCTGGCCATGGTCGCCGCCGACTACAGCCCGGGCGAGGCCGACCAGCTGCGCCGCAGCATGGCCGCCTGGAAGCGCCATGGCGGGCTGGAGCCGCACCGCGAGCGGCTGATCGCGGGCATGCTGCGCAATGGCTACGAACTGGCCTTTGCCGAGCGCATCTTCGAGCAGATCAAGGGCTTTGGCAGCTACGGTTTCCCCGAGTCCCACGCCGCCAGTTTCGCCCTGCTGTGCTATGCCAGCAGTTGGCTCAAGTGCCATGAGCCGGCGATCTTCACCTGCGCACTGGTCAACAGCTGGCCGATGGGCTTCTACAGTCCCGACCAGTTGTTGCAGGAGGCCCGCCGCCAAGGGATCGAGGTGCGCCCGGTGGATGTGTTCCACAGCGACTGGGACTGCACCCTGGAGGCCGTGGGCGAGGGGGCGTTGGCCATCCGCCTGGGGTTGCGCCAGATCCGTGGCTTTGGTGAAGACGATGCCTGCCGCCTGGCACAGGCGCGGGCACAGCGCCCGTGGCGCGACGTCGAGGACCTGTGCCTGCGCGCCGGGCTCGATGCTCGTGCCCGTGCGCGCCTTGCGGATGCCGGGGCGTTGCGCGGGCTGGTCGGTGACCGTCACCAGGCACGTTGGCAGGTGGCGGCGGTGCAATCGCAGTTGCCGTTGTTCGCCGGGCTCGAGCCGGTGTCCGAGCAGGCGGTGGCGTTGCCGGTGCCGAGTGTCGCCGAGGACCTGGCCGCCGACTACGGCACCCTGGGCACCACCCTCGGGCCGCATCCTTTGACCCTGCTGCGCTCACGCTTGCGGGCACTGGGCTGTCGCAGCTCGACGGAGCTGGCGGGGGTCGAGCATGGCGACACTGTCGCCGTGGCCGGCATCGTGGTCGGGCGCCAGCGCCCGCAGACCGCCAGCGGTGTGACCTTCGTCACCCTCGAGGATGAGCACGGGATGATCAATGTGGTGGTCTGGCGCGACCTGGCCGAGCGCCAGCGGCGGGCACTGGTGGGTTCGAAGTTGCTCAAGGTGAGCGGGCGCCTGGAGCAGGAGAGCGGGGTACGGCACCTGATCGCCCGGCGCCTCGAGGACATCAGCCCCCTGTTGCAGGGGCTGGATGTGCGCAGCCGGGACTTCCACTAGTCATTGGCACTTGGCTTGAAGGTGGCACGGTCGGTGTGGGAGCCGGCTTGCCTACGATAGGGCCGCGGCGCGGCCCCTCGTGCAGGCAACTCAGACCATCGCCAGGCGCTGCTTGCGTGTCGGAGCGGGGAATGCCTGCTCGATGTCTTGCAGGTCTTCTTCGGCAAGCACCAGGTCGGCCGCCGCCGCATTCAGGCGCACATGCTCTGGATTGACCGCCTTGGGAATCGCGATTACCCCTTCACCCCGCGTCACCCAGGCCAGGCTCACCTGGGCCGGCGTAGCACCGTGGCGCTCAGCGACCTGCGTCATCACCGGATGGCGCAGCAGGCGCCCGGCCTGGGCCAGCGGGCAGTAGGCCATGGTCGGCAAGCCCTGCTGGCGGCTCCACGGCAGCAGGTCGAACTCGATGCCGCGCTCGGCTGGGTTGTACAGCACCTGGTTGGTGGCGCAGGCGGGGTTGTCGAGCTCGCGCAGGTCGTCAAGGTCGAAGTTGGACACGCCCCAGCGACGGATCTTGCCTTGCTCGACCAGGCGCTCGAACGCTTCGACGGTCTCCTCCAGCGGATACTGGCCGCGCCAGTGCAGCAGGTACAGGTCGATGCAGTCGGTGCCCAGGCGCCGGAGGCTGCGCTCGCAGGCGGCCGGCACAGCGCGTCGGCTGGCATTGTGCGGGTAGACCTTGCTGACCAGGAACACCTGGTCGCGACGCCCGGAGATGGCCTGGCCGACCACCTGCTCGGCGCCGCCCTCGGCGTACATTTCAGCAGTGTCGATCAGGCCCAGGCCCAGCTCGATACCCTGTTGCAGCGCCGCCACCTCGGCGGCCCTGCGGCCCGGATCTTCGCCCATGTACCAGGTACCCTGGCCGATGGCCGGAACGCGGGAACCCGCAAGATTCACGTAACGCATGTCACCTCCTGTGGATGGGTATGGGTCAGCAGCACATCGAGCAGCGCTTCGGCGGCCTTGGACAGTTTGTGATCGCCCAGGGCGATCACGCCGATGCGCCGCTCCACGGTCGGTTCGACCAACGGCACGCAACGGGCGCCGAGCTCCTGCATCTGCCCGATGCACAGCGCCGGCACCGCGCTGACGCCCAGGCCGCTGGCGACCATGCGACCGATGGTCGACAGCTGGTGGCTTTCGAAGGCCACTGCCAGCTTGCCATGGTTGGCGGCCAGGTGCTGCTCAAGCAGCAGGCGCACCGCCGAAGGCCGTTGCAGGGCGATGAAATCCTCGGCCAGCAGCTCCTGCCAACGCACCTGAGGCTGGTGGGCAAGGGGCGAGTCGGCCGGTACCACGGCGACGAAGCGGTCCATGTACAGCGGGTGAAAACGCAGCGCCTCGCTGCTTTCAGGCTCGAAGCCGATGCCCAGTTCGACGCGACGGTGGCGTACCAGTTCCAGCACCTGCTCGTTGATCACGTCGTGCACGGTGACGTTGACCTTGGGGTAGCGCTGGCGGAACACCTTGAGCGATTGCGGCAGCAGGTTGCCGGCGAAGGCCGGCATGGCCGCCACCGAGACCCGCCCCAGCTGCAGGGTAAAACGCTGTCGCAGCATCTCCTCGGTGTCGTCCCAGTCGGCCAGCAGGCGCCGGGCCAGGGGCAGCAGCACCTCACCCTCGGGAGTCAGGCTGACGCTGCGGGTGGTGCGGGTGAGCAGGGCGCCGCCCAGGTTGTCCTCCAAGGCCTTGATGGTCAGGCTCAGGGCCGGTTGCGAGACGTGCAGATGCTCGCCGGCCTGGGCGAAGCTCTGGTACTTGGCCACGGTGACGAAGGCGCGCAGCTGCTTGACGTTCATGAGGAGTGGCCTTTTGTTTTGTAAAAATTATCAATCGATGACGAAAACAAAATTAACAAATCAGTCGACTACAGTGAAGATGACCGTACGGTTCCAACAACTACAAAAGGCGACTGAGCATGGCCGGACTGGACAAGCGTGTAGCAACTTATGAAGAGGCCCTGGCGGGCCTGAGCGACGACATGACCGTGCTGGCCGGCGGCTTTGGCCTGTGCGGCATCCCCGAGAACCTTATCGCCGAGATCAAGCGCCGCGGCGTCAAGGGCCTGACCGTGGTGTCCAACAACTGCGGCGTCGACGGCTTCGGCCTGGGCGTGCTGCTCGAGGACCGGCAGATCCGCAAGATGATCGCCTCCTACGTCGGCGAGAACGCCGAGTTCGAACGCCAGCTGCTCAGCGGCGAACTGGAAGTGGAACTCACCCCGCAAGGCACCCTGGCCGAGAAGATGCGTGCCGGCGGCGCCGGCATCCCGGCCTTCTTCACCGCCACCGGTTACGGCACCCCGGTTGCCGAAGGCAAGGAAGTACGCGAGTTCAACGGCCGCAAATACATCCTCGAAGAATCCATCACCGGCGACTTCGCCATTGTCAAAGGCTGGAAGGCTGACCACTACGGTAACGTGGTGTACCGCAACACCGCGCAGAACTTCAACCCGCTGGCCGCCACTGCCGGCAAGATCACCGTGGTCGAGGTCGAAGAGATCGTCGAGCCCGGCGTGCTGCTGCCCAGCGAGATCCACACCCCGGGCATCTATGTCGACCGGGTCATCGTCGGCACCTTCGAGAAGCGCATCGAAAAGCGCACCGTCAAGGCCTGAGCGCCGCCCTCAAGAACAACAAAGAGATCCTGACCATGGCATTGACCCGCGAACAAATGGCGCAACGCGTCGCCCGTGAACTGAAGGACGGCTACTACGTCAACCTCGGCATCGGCATCCCCACCCTGGTGGCCAACTACGTACCCGACGGCATGGAAGTGATGCTGCAGTCGGAGAACGGCCTGCTGGGCATGGGCGAGTTCCCCACCGAAGCCACGATCGACGCTGACATGATCAACGCCGGCAAGCAGACGGTCACCGCCCGCCGTGGCGCGTCGATCTTCGATTCGGCGCAATCCTTCGCCATGATCCGTGGTGGCCATGTCGACCTCACCGTGCTCGGCGCCTTCGAGGTGGACGTGGAGGGCAACATCGCCTCGTGGATGATCCCCGGCAAGCTGGTCAAGGGCATGGGCGGCGCCATGGACCTGGTGGCCGGTGCCGACAACATCATCGTTACCATGACCCACGCCTCCAAGGACGGTGAGTCCAAGCTGCTGCCCAAGTGCAGCCTGCCGCTGACCGGCGCCGGCTGCATCCGCAAGGTGCTGACCGACCTGGCCTACCTTGAGATCGAAAACGGCGCCTTCATCCTGCGCGAGACCGCCCCGGGCGTGAGCATCGAGGAAATCATCGAGAAGACCGCCGGCAAGCTGATCGTGCCGGACGATGTGCAGGAAATGACTTTCTAAGCAGCACCGTTGCAAGCGCCCCATCGCGGGGCAAGCCCGCTCCCACGAAGGACCACGCATCCCTCGTGGGAGCGGGCTTGCCCCGCGATGGGGCGACGCCGTTTCATTCCTATAAAAATCAGAAAAAGGAAAACATCGTGGCCGCTGATATCCAAGACAGCCGCTCCGCCCGCTTTGCCCTGCGCTGCTCCAACTGGGCCGAACGCTGGTTCCCCGACTCCTGGGTGTTCGCCGCCCTGGCGGTGATGCTGGTGTCCCTCGGCGCCCTGGCCATGGGCGGCAAGCCCACCGACACCGCCAAGGCCTTCGGTGACGGCTTCTGGAGCCTGATTCCGTTCACCATGCAGATGGCCTTCGTGGTCATCGGCGGTTATGTGGTGGCCAGCTCGCCACCCGCTGCCCGGTTGATCGACCGCCTGGCGCGCCTGCCGAAGAACGGCCGCTCGGCGGTGTGTTGGGTGGCGCTGATCTCGATGCTCGCCTCCTTGCTCAACTGGGGCCTGTCGCTGGTGTTCGGCGGCCTGCTGGTACGCGCCCTGGCCCGTCGCAGCGACCTGAAGATGGACTACCGCGCCGCCGGTGCCGCCGCCTACCTGGGCCTGGGCGCGGTGTGGGCGCTGGGCCTGTCGTCGTCGGCCGCGCAGCTGCAGGCCAACCCGGCCAGCCTGCCGCCATCGATCCTGTCGATCACCGGGGTGATCCCGTTCACCGAGACCATCTTCCTCTGGCAGTCCGGGGTGATGCTTGCCGCGCTGGTGGTCGTCTCGCTGGTCGTGGCCTATGCCACCGCGCCTGGGCCGAACAGCGCCCGCAGCGCACAGGACTGCGGCGTCGACCCGAGCTTCAGCGCGCCGCCTTCGCCACAGCGCACCCGCCCGGGCGAGTGGCTGGAATACAGCCCGATCCTGATCCTGCTGCTGGTTGCCCTGGCCGCCGGCTGGCTGTACCAGGAGTTCGCCACCAAGCCTGCGATCACCGCGATTTCCGGGTTGAACACCTACAACCTGCTGTTCATCATGCTCGGCGCCTTGTTGCACTGGCGTCCGCGCAGCTTCCTCGACGCGGTGACGCGTGCCGTGCCGACCACCACCGGGGTGTTGATCCAGTTCCCGCTGTATGGCTCGATCGCCGCCATCCTCACCCAGGTCAAGGGCGCGGACGCCCAGACCCTGGCGCACCATATCTCGGTGTTCTTCACCCAGATCGCCACCCATGACACCTATGCGCTGCTGATGGGCGTGTACTCGGCGGTGCTCGGTTTCTTCATTCCGTCCGGCGGCGGCAAATGGATCATCGAGGCGCCCTACGTGATGCTGGTGGCCAACGACCTGCAGTACCACCTGGGCTGGGCGGTGCAGATCTACAACGCCGCCGAGGCGCTGCCGAACCTGATCAACCCGTTCTACATGCTGCCGCTGCTGGGGGTGCTGGGGCTAAAGGCGCGCGACCTGATCGGCTTCTCGTTCGTGCAGTTGCTGGTGCATGTGCCGCTGGTGCTGGTGTTGCTGTGGGCGCTGGGCACGACCTTGCAGTATGTGCCGCCGGTGATGCCGTAAGGCCCAAGTCGTGGAGCTGCACGGCAGCTCCACATCGTTCACGGCGACAGGGCAAAAATTTTTCTCTGTAGCGCAACAGCTCTATCTCAATGGTTTCATTCAACACGGAGAGCGGTGTTACAAAAAACCGGGTGATGGCAAATTGACGCCAATATGATGGCAAAATAGTATGCCCGCCACTTTGCACTGTTCACCAGGGATTGGTCATGGCGGGACGTCTAGTTTCAGGGCGCAAAACGGCCCTCTGTGCGCTTGTCAGCCTGCTGTGCTGCCCTCTGGCCTGGGCCGTTTCACCCGGTGACCAGGACCTGATCCGCGACCGCCAGGACCGCCTGCTTGAAGAGCAGCAACGCCGCCTCGAAGAACTGCGCAACCTGCCCGGCAAGGCCGCCGAACCCGGTGAAGCGCAACCGGCGGCCGACAGCCGCTGCTTCACCATCCACACCATCGAACTCAAGGGCGCCGACAGCCTGTCCGCCGCCGACCGCGACCGCCTGCTCAAGCCCTTCATCGACCAGTGCCTGGGCGTCACCCAGCTCAATGCCCTGCTCAAGGCCATCACCGACCATTACCTGGGGCGCGGCCTGGTCACCAGCCGCGCCTACCTGCCGCAGCAGGACCTGTCCTCGGGCCACCTGCAGGTGCTGGTGGTGGAAGGGCGCCTGGAGGGGCTGCGCCCGGACTCGAACAGCGGCTTGAGCGACCGCGAACTGGCCATGGCCTTCCCCGGCGCTATCGACCAGCGCCTGAACCTGCGCGAGATCGAGCAGATGGTCGACCAGCTCAACCGCCTGCCGTCGAACAAGGCGCAGATCGAGCTGACCCCGGGCAAGGCCGTCGGCGGTAGCGAAGTGCTGGTGCGCAACACCCAACAGAAACCCTGGCGCGCTTCGCTGTCGCGCAACAACGAAGGCCAGCGCAGCACCGGCGAGCAGATGCTCAACCTCGGCCTGGAATGGGACAGCCCGCTGGGCCTGGCTGACCAGCTGATGCTGCGCGGCGGCCACGACGTGGTCAGCGATCACACCCAGGGTTCGAAGAACGGCGTGCTGTTCTACAACCTGCCCTGGGGCTGGTGGAACTTCACCTACAGCTACAGCGAGAGCGAATACCGCTCCCTGGCCCAGGCCAACGGCTTTGCCTTCAAGCAGACCGGCGACAGCCAGAACCACCAACTGCGCGCCGAGCGCGTGGTGCACCGCGATGCCACCAGCAAGACCTCGCTCAATGCCGGCATGGCCCACCTGCGCACCAACAACTACATCGAGGACAGCCGCCTGGCCGGCAGCAGCAACCGCCTCAGCGAGGCGCAGTTCGGCATCAACCATGGCCGGCGCCTGGGCAATGCCTTCGTCAACCTCGACCTGGGCACCCAGGAGGGCATCGGCGCCTTCGACGCCCAGGACAACGGCCATCCACGCCCGGGCCAGCCGGTGGCGCGCTACCGCAAGTACAGCGCCACGCTCAGCTACGTGCAGGGTTTCCAGCTCTTTGGCGAGCGCCTGAGCTTCACCAGCCTGGCCACCGGCCAGCGCAGCGAAGACGTGCTGTTCAGCCCGCAGCGCATCAGCCTTGGCGGGCTGTCGTCGGTGCGCGGCCTGAAGGACCAGTCGCTGTCCGGCGACAGCGGCGGCTACTGGCGCAACGACCTGCGCTGGACCCGCCCGGTGAACTGGCCGCTGCTGCAACCGCTGGTGGCCGAGTACGGCCTGGGCCTGGGCTACGACCTCGGGGTAATCCGCAACGATCGCTACAACGGCGAGTATCACGGCCGTGCCAGCAGCCATTCGCTGGAGCTGTTCGCCCGCGGCCAGCACATGGCCGCCAGCGTGACCTTCGCCCACAGCCTGGAACGCCCCGACGTGCTGACCGAAAAGGAACGCCCGGTGTATTTCCGCCTGGACTTCTTCATTTGACCGCCTGATTCACGAGACCTGACATGGACGTCCGCCTGTTTGCCTTCCTGGCCCGCCAACGCTCGGCCGAAATTCAGCCCCGTGAGCATTTCTGCGGGTTGCCCAAGCGTGGCCTGGCCTTCCTGCTGGCCAACGCCATGTTCTGGCAGCCGCTGTGGGCGCAGGCCGCCGAAGGCGTGGTGGTCAGCGGGCCGGGCACCAGCCTCGGCCAGGCGGGCAATGGCGTGCCGATCGTCAACATTGCCGCGCCCAACGGCAGCGGGCTGTCGCACAACCAGTTCAGCGACTACAACGTCGGTCAACAGGGGCTGATCCTCAACAATGCCACCGATCGTACCCAGGCTACCCAGTTGGGCGGGATCATCCTTGGCAACCCGAACCTGCAGGGGGCGGCGGCCAATGTCATCCTCAACGAGGTCAACGGCGCCAACGCCAGCCAGCTGCGCGGCTATACCGAAGTGGCCGGACGCGGGGCGCATGTCATCGTCGCCAACCCCCATGGCATTACCTGTGATGGCTGCGGTTTCATCAACACGCCACAGGCGACACTCAGTACCGGCAAGCCGGTGATCGAGAACGGCCAGCTGACCCGCTACCAGGTCGACCAGGGCCACATCGCCATCGAAGGGGCGGGAATCAACGCCAGCAACGTCGACAGCTTCGAGCTGATTGCCCGCAGTACCAAGATCAACGCCGAGATCCAGGCCCGCAACCTGGCCATCGTCGCCGGGCGCAACGATGTCGATGCCCGCACCTTGGCGGCCACCGCGCGTGCTGACGACGGCAGCGCCAAGCCGAGCCTGGCGATCGACTCCAGCTCGCTGGGCGGCATGTATGCCGGCGCGGTCAGGCTGGTCGGCACCGAGGCCGGTGTCGGTGTGCGCCTCGACGGGCGGATGATCGCCAGCGGTGGCGATATCCAGCTCGATGCCAATGGTCAGTTGCGCATGGCCCAGGCCAGTGCCACCGGGGACGTACGCCTGCAGGCGCAGACCATTGATGCGCAGGGCCCGGTGCATGCCGGCAAGCAACTGCAGCTGGACAGCCGCGGAGAGTTGGTCAACCGCCAGGGGCTGACCGCTGCAGGTTCGGTACAACTGGACGCGGCTGGCAAACTGAGCAACCTCGGCGGTATCCAGGCGGGTATCGACGCCGCTGGCAACCGCGTGGCCGATGCCGACCTGAATGTCAACGCCGGTGCCGTGGACAACCGCAACCAGCGCTTGATCGCCAGTGGTGACCTGACGCTGTCCACGGGTGGCCGCCTGGATAACCAGGGCGGCAGTCTCAGCGCCGGGCGCCATGTCGACATCAACGCCGCAACGCTGGATAACCGCCAGCAGGGCAAGGTTGTCGCGGACGGGCGCATGACCCTGGCCGGTGGGCAACTGCTTAACAGCGACCGTGGCCAGATCACCAGCCAAGGCGCGCTGAACGCCACCTGGACCCAACTCGACAACCAGGCCGGCGAGTTGTCCAGCCTCGATGTCCTGGCCCTGAACCTCGGTAGCCTGGACAACCGCAATGGCAAGGTCCTGGCCAACCGGGGCATTACCGTCACCAGCCAGGGACTGGTCGACAATCGGACCGGCCGGATCGCCAGCCAGACTTCCCTTGACCTTACCGCCCAGGCCCTGAACAACGGTCAGGGCGGCCATATCAGCGGCAACCAGGCGGTCACGGTCAACGTCTGTCGGCTCGACCAGCAAGGTGGCCACCTGAGCAGCGTCACCGAGCTGACCCTTGACCTGAACCATGGCCGGCTGGACAACCGCGACGGCGAGATCGTCGCCAACCAGTTGCGTCTGCGGCAGATGGCCGATATCGACAACCAGCGTGGCGAGATCTTCAGCAAGGGCGCCTTCAGCCTGACGGGCCGCAGTCTCGACAACACCGGTGGCAAGTTCTACAGCGAGCAGGCCCTGACCGTGCGCCTCGATCAGTTGCTCGACAACCTGGATGGCCTGGTCTCGGCCGAGGGCCTGGATATCCAGGCCCTGGCGTTGCACAACCAGGGCGGCGTGGTCACCAGCAAGTCCGGCCTGGTATTGACCACCCGCGCAGCCATCGACAACCAGCACGGCGAGATCTCCAGCACCGGTCACGGCCAGGTAAAGGCCGGCAGCCTCGACAACCGTGAGGGTATGGTCACGGGTGGGGCGCTGGAACTGGTGGTCGCGCAGGCGCTGGACAATCGCCAGGGCGTGCTGGCCGCAGGCAAGGCAATGACGCTGAACGCCGCCAGCCTCGACAACCGCGAGCAAGGCAAGCTGCTCAGCGATGGCACGCTGACCGCCAAGGTCACCGGCCTGCTGGACAACCAGGCCAAGGGCCTGGTGAATGGCCAGGGTACCACTGATATCGACGCGGGGCAGTTGGATAACCGTGGTGGCCGGTTGCAGGGCAAGGACCTGCTGACCCTGCATGGCCAGCACTGGGACAACCGCGGTGGCAAGATCGAGGGCGATGGCGCGATGACGCTGACCATTGACCACCTCGACAACCGCGACCAGGGCCTGGTCAGCGGCCAGGCCGGGGTGCGCTTCAATGGCACCGAACTGCTTAACCAGCTCGGCATTTTCGGCGCGAAGGGCAACCTGGACCTGGTCGCTGCGTACCTGGACAACAGCGGTGGCAGCCTGACCAGCGGCGGCGATCTTGATGGGCAGGTCACGCGTCTGGAACAGCTCGGCGGCAAGCTGTCCGCCGACGGCAAGCTGACCCTCAAGGGCGATTCGCTGGTCAACCGCCAGGGCGCCGTGCTGGGCGCCGGGCAGGGCATGCGCCTGACCGTGGGCAGCGTCGACAACCGTGGCGGTGAGCTGTCCGCGGCCAAGGCGCTGAGCCTGACCGGGCAGCGCCTGGACAACACCGGCGGCCAGGTCCTGGCCGAAACCGACCTGGCGCTGACGGTAGCCGAGGTCATCAACCAGGCCCAGGGCTTGCTGCGCGGCAAGGGCCAACTGACCCTCGACGGCCAGACCCTGGACAACCGCGATGGGCGTGTTTCCGGCGAGCAGGGCGTGCGCCTGCGCCTCGGCCAGGCGCTCGACAACGGCAAGGGGCTGCTGACCAGCGAGGGTGACCTCGATATCGGCGCCGCCAGCCTCGACAACACCGACGCCGAGCTGAGCAGC
>NZ_JBLIYU010000009.1:0-206250 GCF_057480815.1 Pseudomonas sp. P106(2024)
GGGATTTTGGGCAGGTCACGCAAGGGTTTCTTTTTGGTTGGCATACATGCACCTCTTACTCATGTTATGCCCGAACACAAAATTTCTGACACCCTCTCGATCGCCAGGCGTCTGCCCCGCCATTTTTTGTTACCATCTGACCACTACGAGCGCACAGCGCCACTCAACCGATGGAAACCGCCTGATGAGCCAACCCTTCGACGTCGCCGCCCTGGCCGCGACCTATGCCAGCAAGTCCCCGCAGGAGATCCTCAAGCTCGCCTTCGAGCATTTTGGCGACGACCTGTGGATCTCCTTCAGCGGCGCAGAGGATGTGGTGCTGGTGGACATGGCCTGGAAACTGAACAAGCAGGTCAAGGTGTTCAGCCTCGACACCGGCCGCCTGCACCCGGAAACCTACCGGTTCATCGACCAGGTACGCGAGCAGTACAACCTGCCCATCGAGATCCTCAGCCCGGACCGCGACAAGCTCGACCCGTTCGTCAAGGAAAAAGGCCTGTTCAGCTTCTACAAAGACGGCCACGGCGAGTGCTGCGGCATCCGCAAGATCGAGCCGCTGCGCCGCAAGCTGGCCACCGTCAGCGCCTGGGCCACCGGCCAGCGCCGCGACCAGAGCCCCGGTACCCGCAGTCAGGTGGCTGCCCTGGAGATCGACAGCGCCTTCTCCACCCCGGAGCGCACCCTGTACAAGTTCAACCCGCTGGCGCAGATGACCAGCGAGGAAGTCTGGGGCTACATCCGCATGCTCGAGCTGCCCTACAACAGCCTGCATGAGCGCGGCTTCATCAGCATCGGTTGCGAGCCGTGCACCCGCCCGGTGCTGCCGAACCAGCACGAGCGCGAAGGGCGTTGGTGGTGGGAAGAGTCGACGCAGAAGGAGTGCGGGTTGCATGCCGGCAACCTAATTACCAAGGCTTGAAATAGCCGGGGCCTGTGGGAGCGGCCTTGTGTCGCGATGGGCCGCAAAGCGGCCCCGCTATTTCAGATCAGTGCACCGGCAGCTCGACACCCTCGAACAGCTCTTCGAGCTCCTGCTTGTTATGGCACTGGATCGCCTTGGCCATCACCTCACGGGTCAGGTGCGGCGCGAACTTCTCGATGAAGTCGCACATGAAACCGCGCAGGAAGGTGCCGCGACGGAAGCCGATCTTGGTGATGCTGGCCTCGAACAGCTCGCTGGCGTCCAGGCACACCAGATCGCTGTCGAGCTTCGGGTCGACCGCCATCTTGGCCACGATGCCCACGCCCAGACCCAGACGCACATAGGTCTTGATCACGTCGGCGTCGGCGGCGGTGAACACCACCTTCGGCGTCAGGCCACGGTGATTGAACGCCTCGTCAAGCTTGGAGCGACCGGTGAAGCCGAACACGTAGGTGACGATCGGGTACTCGGCCACCGCTTCCAGGGTCAGCTTCGGCAGCTTGGTCAGCGGATGGCCCTGGGGCACCACCACGCAGCGGTTCCACTTGTAGCACGGCATCATGATCAAGTCGCCGAACAGCTCCAGCGCCTCGGTGGCGATGGCGAAGTCGACGGTGCCGTCGGCCGCCATCTCGGCGATCTGCATCGGCGAGCCCTGGTGCATGTGCAGGGCGACTTCCGGGTACTGCTTGATGAAGTTGCTGATCACCGGCGGCAGCGCGTAGCGCGCCTGGGTGTGGGTGGTGGCGATCGACAGGGTGCCCTTCTTCTCGTTGGAGAATTCCTGGGCGATCTGCTTGATGCTCTCGACCTTGCGCAGGATCTCGCCGGCGGTGTTGATGATGCGCTCGCCGGCCGGGGTGACGCGGGTCAGGTGCTTGCCACTGCGGGCGAAGACCTCGACGCCCAGCTCATCCTCGAGCAGGCGGATCTGCTTGCTGATACCTGGTTGGGAGGTGTACAGACTCTGCGCCGTCGCGGAAACGTTGAGGTCATGGTGCGCCACTTCCCAGATGTAGCGCAGTTGCTGAAGCTTCATAGATTTCCCTCAAAGGCGGTAGGTCACCGGCGCGCCGGCAGCGACGAGTTATAACTATATTAGTGGCTTGAGAAATAAATCTAGAACTATTTTGTTACGTTCGCTGTAAAAAGTCCTACCGTGAGGCTCACGATTTCCTACGCCCAAGATGGTGAGCCAATGGCACCATGTACACCGGCACCGGTGACAGCTGCAGCAGCCGCACCGCCGTGCGGCCGATCGGCACATCCACCCCCGCGCCGGCGCTGTGGCTACCGAAGATCAACAGGTCAACCGACAACCGCTGGGCCTGCTCGAGGATCACCTGGGCCGGGTCGCCCTGGCGCACCCGCACCGCGCGGATCAATGCCAGGTCGGCCGGTTCGGTCATCTCGTCGCGAAAGTTCTCCAGCACCCGCTGCTCGATATTGGCCATGACCGTGTTGACGCCCTCGCTGTGCAGCGCATCGAGGGTCTGCTCGTCGAGGTAGCTCTGCAGCAGCGATTCGGCGAACTGCCCCATGGGCTCCACGGCGTGGATCACATACAGCTCTGCGTTAAAGGTCCGCGCCAGGGCCAGGGCGTGCTGCATGACAAAGGGCGCATAGACACCGAGGTCAGTGGCAAACAGCATGGAACGGATCATTCGACCTCCTCGACTGCCGCGACGGCAGAGCAAGCTTGAGCTTAGCAGCGCCATAGCCGGTCGCCTGGCCGTCCGGCGCACAGCCGCCGCGGGCTTCAGGCCTGCCGGCTACGCCGGTCGATGAACGCCAGGGCCTGGTACAACGCCTCCATGCGCGGCAGCGCGCAACCGGCCGCGCGGGCCCGGGCCAGGGGCTCGGCATAGATCGCTTGCAGCTCCAGCGGCCGCTGCTGCACATGGTCGTGGTACATGCTCGGCCAGTAGTCCGGCATCTTCTCGGTGATGCGAAACAGGTGCTCGGCATAACCCGACGGCAGCTCGCGGCCACAGGCCTTGGCGCCCGCCACCACTTCGGCCATCAGCGCCTGGATCAGCGCGCGGCTGTCGGCATCGCCCATCAAGGGCGTGGTGCTGGCCTGCAGCAACACCGAGAGGCCGTTGTAGGGCACGTTCCACACCAGTTTCTGCCAGCGCGCCTGGTCGAGGTCGGCCATGGCCTGGGAGTCGATGCCCGCAGCCCGGAACAGCCCGGCGCCCTCCTCCACCACGGCGGCCCCGCCGTCCTGCGCCGGGCCACTGTGATAGCCCAGGTTCACCGCGCCCAGCGACTGGTGGCGGATTTCGCCGGGCCCCTCGCGATTGACGCAGATGAAGCACAGGCCGCCGAGCAGGTGCAGGTCCGGGCGCAAGGCCGGGCGCAACTGCTCCTCGACCCCAAGGCCGTTCTGCAGCAACACCACCCGGGCCTCGGGCGCCGCTGCCTGGACGATCAAGGGCGCCAGCTCCGCGTTGCTGGTGGCCTTGGCCCCCACCAGCAGCCAGTCGCAGGGCGGCATGTCGGCGGCCCGGGCGTATGCCTGCACCGGCATGTGCACCTGACCATGCACCGCGCTGTCCAGGCGCAGCCCCTGCTCGCGCACGGCCTGGTATTCGCTGCGCAGCAGGAAGTGCACGTCGTAGCCGGCACGGGCCAGCATCAGGCCGTAGAAGCCACCGATTGCGCCGCTGCCGATGATGCCAATGCGGGGATTGCCAATGCGAGGGTCAAGGGACGCCATGCCGTGCTCCTGGTCGAGAGTCATTATTGTGAGTCAGCCACTATACCCGCGTGCCGGGCATCGCGGCCAAATCCTCCCCATAGGCGCGGCGCTTGCCCGCAAATGCCGTCAGATGGGTAAAAACCCCGTATCGACGGGCCCCAGCCCATTGTCGCGCCCCTGCTAACGCGCTAAGGTTCGGCCTCCCCGCTGCGAATATTCTGCTGCTGGGCCGCACGGGGAACGCTGGCGGCCGGCACCCGTGACCTGACGAGTAACACGATGGCTGATTTACCGATCGATGACCTTAACGTTGCCTCCAACGAGACCTTGATCACCCCCGATCAGCTCAAGAAGGAAATCCCCCTCAGCGCCAAGGCCCTGCAGACCGTGACTGCCGGCCGCGAAGTGGTGCGCAACATCCTCGACGGCAAGGACCATCGCCTGTTCGTGGTGGTCGGCCCCTGCTCGATCCACGACATCAAGGCCGCCCACGAGTATGCCGAGCGCCTGAAGGTGCTGGCCGAGGAAGTCTCCGACACCCTGTACCTGGTCATGCGCGTGTACTTCGAGAAGCCGCGGACCACCGTCGGCTGGAAAGGCCTGATCAACGACCCGTACCTGGACGACTCGTTCAAGATCCAGGACGGCCTGCACATTGGTCGCCAACTGCTGCTGGACCTGGCCGAGAAGGGCCTCCCCACCGCCACCGAAGCGCTTGACCCGATCTCCCCGCAGTACCTGCAGGACCTGATCAGTTGGTCGGCCATCGGCGCCCGCACCACCGAATCCCAGACCCACCGCGAGATGGCCTCGGGCCTGTCCTCGGCGGTCGGCTTCAAGAACGGCACCGATGGCGGCCTGACCGTGGCCATCAACGCCCTGCAGTCGGTGTCCAAGCCGCACCGTTTCCTGGGCATCAACCAGGAAGGCGGCGTGTCCATCGTCACTACCAAGGGCAACGCCTACGGCCACGTGGTACTGCGCGGCGGCAACGGCAAGCCCAACTACGACTCGGTTAGCGTTGCCCTGTGCGAGCAGGACCTGGTCAAGGCCAAGATCAAGCCCAACATCATGGTCGACTGCAGCCACGCCAACTCCAATAAGGACCCGGCCCTGCAGCCCCTGGTCATGGAGAACGTCGCCAACCAGATCCTCGAAGGCAACCAGTCGATCATCGGCCTGATGGTCGAGAGTCACCTGAACTGGGGCTGCCAGGCTATTCCGAAGAACCTCGACGAGCTGCAATACGGCGTGTCGGTCACCGATGCCTGCATCGACTGGGCGGCCACCGAGAAGACCCTGCGCAGCATGCACGCCAAGCTCAAGGACGTGCTGCCCAAGCGCCAGCGCGGCTGAAATCCTGCGCAAACGAAAACGCCGGGCAATGCCCGGCGTTTTTCATGTGTACGGCCGTTCAGACCTTGCTCGAGTGGCGCTGCTGGCGCTCCATATAGCGCTCGACGTAAGAGCAAGAGGGAATCACGGTATAGCCCATCTGCTCGGCATAGGCCAAGGCCTGCTCGGTGAGCGCCGCGGCGATCCCGCGACCGCGCAGGGCATTGGGGACGAAGGTGCGATAGATGTCCAGCGTCTGCTTGCCCAGGTCCATGTACGTCAGATAGGCCCGGTGACCGTCCACGGTGGTCTCGAACTGATGACCGGCCTGGTCATGGTGGATGGTCAGCGTTTCGCTCATCACTACTCCTCGCAGGTCTTGTCGGCAGACCCTTACCTTACCGATGTGGTTTATCCGGCGGAGGAACCTCTACGCCACCTGTTGCCCCTTGGACAGCAGCCCGACCGGGATCGTTCTGCGTCGAGGCACCCTCAAATAGTAGGCGGCGCCAGCGAGAATGCTCAAGCTGCGCAGAATGAAAATACTGACAGCCACCCGCCCGAGGCCCGGCAACAGCAACCGGATGTTCTTGGGCTATGACGCTCGTCGACAGTTAAAGTCACCCTTAGTTCAACAAAAAGTTCCTGTACTACAATCGCTTGCGAACGCTGCTCAGGATTTTCACACTTTGTTTACAAACCCCGTCGCCGGGGCCGCCCAGAGCATTTTTTTTGCAGTTCTTGCGCTCAGTCAGTTTACTTACTACAAGTAATGGGTACTATGTACGCCGGCCAGTTTCTCTTTTCCGAGAGATGGCTATTTAATAGAAAGTCCTTGAAGGGGAACACGATGAACAACGTTCTGAAATTCTCTGCTCTGGCTCTGGCCGCAGTTCTGGCTACCGGTTGCAGCAGCGTATCCAAAGAAACCGAAGCTCGCCTGACTGCTACCGAAGACGCAGCAGCTCGCGCCCAGGCTCGTGCAGACGAAGCCTACCGCAAAGCTGACGACGCTCTGGCAGCTGCTCAGAAGGCTCAGCAGACCGCTGACGAAGCCAACGAGCGCGCTCTGCGTATGCTGGACAAAGCCAGCCGCAAGTAATAATCCTCACGGATTGTTATGGAGCCGACCCACTTGTGGGTCGGCTTTTTTATTGCCTGGGAGAAAAGCAGGCGATGCCGACCAAACAACTGGGGCCGCCTTGCGACCCATCGCGGAACAACCCTGCACCCAAAGGCATGGCGTTCGCCGTACCTGCAGGAGCGGGCGTGTCCCGCGATGGGCCGCCGGGCGACCCCAAAGTGCACCGCTAGTTGCCAGCGGGCAATCGCTTACTGCAGTTCTGGCGGAATGCTCGACACCATCGGCGCACTCGAGCCATTGACCGGCACGGCAATTTCGACTGGCATGCCGTCTTCGGCCGCCACCACATCGCGAACCATGTCCCAGTTCATGCGCAAGTTGTTGGCCAGGTCTTCACGCTTGAGCAAGGCGTTGATGACCGCAGTATGCTTGTCGACCACCGACGGGTTGCCGTGATCGTCCAGCGGCGTGTGCGCCTCGAGGTAGACCTTGCCGGCGCTGATGCCAAACTTGTAGGGCTCGTTGATGATGCGCACCGGCGTGCCCACAGGGACCATCTTCGACAAGGTCAGCACGTTGTTATTGAGCATGCGGAAGCAGCCGTGACTGGTACGCATGCCGATGCCGAACTTCTTGTTCGAGCCATGGATCAGGTAACCCGGTACCCCCAGAGTGAACTTGAATGGGCCCAGGGGGTTGTCCGGCCCGGCCGGCACCACGGCCGGCAAGATGTCGCCATCGGCGGCATGCTCGGCGCGGATCGAGGCCGGCGGCGTCCAGGTCGGGTTCGGCGTCTTGGCGGTGATCTTGGTATTGGCGATCGGCGAACCCCAGCCCTCGCGACCGATGCCCAGCGGGAAGGTGTGCACCACGTTCTGCCCTTTCGGGTAGTAGTACAGGCGGTACTCGGCCAGGTTGATGACAATGCCCTCACGCGGGCCTGGCGGCAAGATGTAGCGGGTCGGCAGGACGATCTCGGTGCCGGCGCCTGGCAGCCAAGGGTCGACGCCCGGGTTGGCGGCGATCATCTCGAGGTAGCCGAGGTCATTGGCGGTGCCGATGTCGGCGAAGGTGTCCTCGTACTTGGCCTTGATGGTATGAACCTGGCCGACGACGTCTTCACCGGGAGGTGGCAACGGCAGTTCCAGCGCAACAGCGGGGCCTGTCGCCAGCATGGCGGCCAGGGTCAGGCTACGGGTGACGGCGGGAAAGCGCGGCAACATCCGGGAAATCCTTCGAAAGATCAGTCAAGAAAACGATTGTACACCCGCGCCGAAACGAGCGGGAGGCGCATGCGTTTCAGATGATGAAAGGCGCTCAGAGTTCCGGCCATACCGGGCGCATGCCGCGCCGCTGGGCATCGAGGATCGCCCGGCACAGCGGGCACAGGCGCTCGTCGCGGTAGATCGCGCGCTCCACCCCCGACCAGCGCGGCTGCGCTGGCAGCAGGCCACCGCACAAGGTACGGTCGACCGGCACGCCCAGTTCGAGCTGGCGGGCGGCCAGGTGGATGCGCACTTCCTGGCAGGCAAACAGGTCGAGCTGCTCATCAGGCTCGATCAGTTGGTAGGCGTACAGGGACCAGGCGGGGCGCGGCATCGGGGGCACTCGAAACGGGGGGCGCAACATTAGCCGAAAGCGGCCCCCGATAAAAGCGTCACAGCAAGGGTTTTATCGTCGGCCAGGCATTTTCCAGCAGGCGCTGCTGGGCGGCCGCCGCCGGGTGGATGCCATCGGCCTGCATCAACTCCGGCACCCCGCCCACGCCATCGAGGAAGAACGGCACCAGCGGTACCTTTTTATCGGCGGCCAGCTGCTCATAGACCTGGGCGAACGCCGTGGTGTAGCGCACGCCGTAGTTCGGCGGCAGGCGCATGCCCAACAGCACCACCTTGGCACCGGCCTGGCGGGACTGGTCGATCATCGCGGCAAGATTCTGTTGCAATTGTTGCGGCGACTGCCCGCGCAGGCCGTCGTTGCCTCCAAGCTCCAGCACCACCAGGTCCGGCTTGTGCGCCGCAAGCAGCGCCGGCAGCCGCGCCTGGCCACCTGCGCTGGTGTCGCCGCTGATCGAGGCATTGACCACCTGATCGTCGAAACCCTCCTTCTTCAGCTGCTGTTGCAGCAGGCTGACCCACCCCTGGCGGGTATCCAGGCCAAAACCGGCGCTGATACTATCGCCGACGACAAGCAGCGTTCCCGCCGCCGCGCCCTGGGCCAGGCAACACAGGGCCAGGCCGGCACTCAACCACCACATTCGCATCGGATTCTCCATGGGCCCCAGCATTCTCGTTGCGCAGAACCTTAGCAAAGTGGTCCCCAGCGCGGAAGGCGACCTGACCATCCTCCACGCCCTCTCCCTCGATCTCGACCAGGGCGACAGCCTGGCCATCGTCGGTGCCTCCGGCTCCGGCAAGTCCACGCTGTTGGGCCTGCTCGCCGGGCTCGACCGCCCCAGCGCCGGCAAGGTGATCCTCGCCGGCCACGATCTCGGCCCCCTCGACGAGGACCAGCGCGCCCGGGTGCGCGCCGAGCACGTGGGTTTCGTGTTCCAGTCGTTCCAGTTGCTCGACAGCCTCAATGCCCTGGAGAACGTCATGCTGCCGCTGGAGCTCGACGGTCGCCGCGATGCCCGCGAGCACGCCCGCGGTCTGCTCGAACGGGTCGGCCTGGGCAAACGCCTGAGCCACACCCCGCGCCAGCTCTCCGGCGGCGAGCAGCAGCGGGTGGCGATCGCCCGCGCCTTCGCCGCGCAACCGGCCGTGCTGTTCGCCGACGAGCCCACCGGCAACCTCGACAGCCACACCGGCGAGCGCATCAGCGACCTGTTGTTCGAACTGAACCAGGAGCGCGGCACCACCCTGGTGCTGGTGACCCACGACGAACGCCTGGCCAAGCGCTGCCGCCGCCTGATCCGCCTGGATGCCGGTCGCCTGGTCGCGCCCCTGGAGCCTTGATGACTCGCCTATCGTTCCCGCGACTGTGTGTCCTGGCCCTGCGCCAGTTGCTGCGCGATGCCCGCGCCAGCGAAGTGCGCGTGCTGTTCTTCGCGTTGCTGGTGGCGGTGGCGGCGAGTACCGCCATCGGCTACTTCGGCGCCCGCCTCAATGGTGCCATGCAGTTGCGCGCCAGCGAGTTTCTCGGTGCCGACCTGGTCCTGCAAGGCAGCGCCCCTCCCGCCGCGCAGCAGATCGCCAACGGCACCGCGCTGGGCCTGCAGCATGCGCGAGTGGTGGAGTTCACCAGCGTGGTTGGTGGTGACAGTGGTATCCAGCTTTCCAGCATCAAGGCGGCCGACCCCGCCTATCCGCTGCGCGGCCAATTGCGCAGCGCGGCGGTGCCCTACGCCGAGGAAGCGCCCGGCGGCGGGCCGGCGCCGGGTGAAGCCTGGGTCGAACCGCGCCTGCTCGCGGCGCTCGGCCTGGCCATCGGCGACAACATCGACGTCGGCATGAAGACCCTGCGCATGAGCCGCGTGCTGACCTACGAGCCCGACCGTGCCGGCAACTTCTACAGCCTTACGCCGCGAGTGCTGATGAACCTCGCCGACCTGGACGCAACCGGCGTGATCCAGCCCGGCAGCCGGGTCAGCTACCGCGACCTGTGGCGCGGTGATATCGACACCTTGCAAAAGTACCGGCAGACGGCGGAAAAAAGCCTGGCCGCCAACCAACGCCTGCTCGACACCCGCGACGGCAACCGGCAGATCGGCGGCGCACTGGGCAAGGCCGAGCGTTACCTGAACATGGCGAGCCTGGTGGCGGTGCTGCTGGCCGGCGTCGCCGTGGCCTTGTCGGCCAGCCGCTACGCCGCGCGGCGCCTGGATGCCAGCGCCCTGCTGCGCTGCCTGGGCTTGTCTCGGCACCAGGCCCTTGGTCTTTACAGCCTGCAACTGGCAATGCTCGGTGTCGCCGCAGCAGTCATCGGCGCGCTGCTCGGCTGGATCGCCCAGCTGGGGTTGTTCCGCCTGCTCGAAGGCCTGCTCCCCAGCCAGGTGCCGCCCGGTGGCCTCACCCCGGCGCTGGCCGGCATAGGCACCGGATTGGTAGCCCTGGCCGGCTTTGCCTTGCCGCCACTGGCAGCCCTGGGTCGCGTGCCGCCGCTGCGAGTGCTGCGCCGCGACCTGCTGCCGCTGCCACCGAGCAGCTGGTTGGTGTACGGCGCCGCCCTGTTCGCCCTGGGCCTGATCATGTGGCGCCTGAGCCTGGACCTGCTGCTGACCTTCGCCCTGCTCGGCGGGGGGCTGATCGCCGCCTTGCTGCTGGGTGGATTGCTGTTGCTCGGCCTGCGCAGCCTGCGCCGGTTGCTGGCCGGCGCGCCGCTGGCCTGGCGGCTGGGGCTTGGCCAGTTGCTGCGTCACCCGCTGGCCGCCGCCGGCCAGGCCCTGGCCTTCGGCCTGATCCTCCTGGCAATGGGCCTGGTCGCCCTGCTGCGGGCGGAACTGCTCGACACCTGGCAGGCGCAGTTGCCCAAGGACGCACCCAATCATTTCGCCCTGAACATCCTGCCCGACGAGCGCCAGCCGTTCGCCGAGCGCCTGGCCCAGATCAACGCCACCGCCGCGCCGCTGTACCCGGTTATTCCCGGGCGCCTGACCCATATCAACGAGCAGCCGGTGCGCCAGCTGGTCAGCAAGGAGTCCACCGGCGAACGCGCCGTCCAGCGCGACCTCAGCCTGACCTGGGCCGCCGAGCTGCCCCAGGGCAATGCCCTGAGCGCCGGCCAATGGTGGCAGCAGGCGCCCGCCAGCGATGACGTGCCTGGGGTTTCCGTGGAGGCGGAACTGGCGCAGAGCCTGCACCTGCAACTGGGTGACCTGCTGACATTCGATATCGGCGGCCAGCAGCGCCAGGCCCGGGTCAGCAGCCTGCGCAGCGTGCACTGGGACAGTTTCCAGCCCAACTTCTACATGATCTTCCAGCCAGGAACGCTACAAGGCCTGCCCACCACCTACCTCACCAGCTTCTATCTGGCACCGGGCCACGACCAGGAGATCGTCGCGCTGTCCCGCGCGTTCCCGGCGGTGACCGTGCTGCAGGTCGACGCGTTGCTGGCGCAACTGCGCAGCATCCTCGCCCAGGTCACCCTGGCGGTGGAGTACGTGCTGCTGTTCGTGCTGGCGGCTGGGCTGGCGGTGCTGTTCGCCGGCCTGCAGGCAACCCTCGACGAGCGCATCCGCCAGGGCGCCCTGCTGCGGGCGCTGGGGGCGGCGCGCCAGCTGCTGGTCAAGGCTAGGCGCATCGAGTTCGGCCTGCTCGGCGCGGCAAGCGGCGTGCTCGCGGCACTGGGTTGCGAGCTGATCACCTGGGCGCTGTACCGCTATGCCTTCGACCTGCACTGGGCACCCCATCCGTGGCTGCTGGCGCTGCCGCTGGCCGGGGCGGTGCTGGTGGGCGGAGCCGGGGTGATCGGTACACGTCGCGCGCTCAATGCCAGTCCGTTGGCGGTGTTGCGCGAGGGGTGAAGAAATGAAGCATTGCGAATGATCGAGGGTTTGCGCTTTTCCCTGTAGGAGCGGCCTTGTGTCGCGAAAGGGCCGCGCAGCGGCCCCAGCAATCGTTGCCTTGATGCTGATATCCCGGGGCCGCTATGCGGCCCTTTCGCGACACAAGGCCGCTCCTACAGGGATCGAGTATGGCCTTGAGTTCTGCGCCAGCTAGAGGTTGTAGCGGATGCTGTTCACATACCAGGTCGCCTCACCGGTGGGCGTGTGCACCACCACCTCGTCGCCCTCCTCCTTCTTGAGCAAGGCCCGGGCCATGGGCGAGTCGATGGAGATGTAGTCGTTGCGCCCGTGGATCTCGTCATAGCCGACGATGCGAAAACGCAGCTGCTCGCCGTCATCGTTCTCGATTTCCACCCAGGCACCGAAGAACACCTTGCCTTCCTGCTGGGGCGAGTACTCGACGACCTTGACGTCTTCCAGGCGCTTGCGCAGGTAGCGCACGCGGCGGTCGATCTCGCGCAGCAGCTTCTTGTTGTACTGGTAGTCGGCGTTCTCGCTGCGATCGCCCAGCGAGGCCGCCCAGGTGACCTTCTGGGTGATCTCCGGGCGATAGACCCGCCACAGGTGATCAAGCTCCTGCTTCAGCGCTGCATGGCCTTCGATGGTGATGATGTTGGTGCTCAACGACTGTCTCCTCAGTGCATCCGCGGCGGACGACAGGCGCCCACCGGGAGACCGAGCTTAGCGAAAAACGGCTGGACGCGACACGCCGCTCAACGGCGGGTAATCAGGCCCTGGCGGGCAATGCGGGTGAGCTGGCCGATAACCTCGGCGGCCACTTCGGCCTCAGGCGCCTGGATCACGGCCAGGTCGAAGCGGTCGTTGCCGTACTGGTCGAGCTGTTCACAGCTGTCGGAGAACTGGATAAGGAAGGCACAGGCCTGGCCCTTGCGTCGGGAAAAGCCATCGAGATTGCGCAAAAGCGTGGGTTGATGCTGGCCGCCGAGCAGGATGCGCGGGGTACGGGAAGCCTGGTTCTTGGCCAGGGGGGTCAAGCAGACACTGGTACGTGGGCAACTCATGGAGTCTCTCTCCGCCTCGCTGTTCCCGCTGGGTAGCGGTGGGAGGCGTCACCGAACCAGCGCTTTAGCGGTATTTCGGATGACCCGTCGGGGCCTCTCCCGCGCCCCGCAAGTAGCTGTTTAAATCGGCGCAATCGGTATGCTAGAGGCTGACGCTTGAAGTTACAAGCGCTTGTGCAAAAGCAATCGCGGGGCCAGCCCACTCCCACACGCTTCGTGGGATTGGCCTGGCCCCGCGATTGCCGATCAGCGTGCGATCAGACGGTCCAGCGACAGCCGGCCCGCGCCCTCGATCAGCACCGCCACGGTACCGGCCATCAGCGCCAGGGCGAACTCATAACCGTTGTTGGACATGAACAGCCCGTTGCCGATATGCACCGAGAAGATCGCCACCACCAGGGTCACGCTCAGCGCCAGCGCCGCCGGGCGGGCCAGCAGGCCGACCACCAGGGCCAGGCCGCCGAAGAACTCGGCGCTGCCGGACAGCAAGGCCATCAGGTAGCCCGGGGTCAGGCCGATGCTTTCCATCCACTGGCCGGTGCCTTCCAGGCCGTAGCCGCCGAACAGGCCGAACAGTTTCTGCGCGCCGTGGGCCATGAAGATGACGCCGACCAGGATACGCACGACGCTTAGGCCATAACCGGCGCGGGTAGTGAACAGGGCTTTGAGGGAGTTGTTCATGTTTGCTTCCTTGTTTGAGCAGGTGTGTGTTGGATGAGCGCCATCTTAATCAAATCATCGAATAAGAAAATCGCAATAATCACGTAAATTCTATCGAATTATTGGATTTATCTAGCGCTTCGCCACACGCTCCAGGGAAGCCCGCTCGCGGTTGAACGCGAGGAAGTACTTGTTGACGCTATTGACGAAGTTCACCGGCCCCATGCCCACCTGCTCCATGGCGATGCGTTCGGTCTGGAAGAACCACTGGTTGCCATTGAGCCCACGCCGCCGGGCCTCGGCACGCATGGCCTGGACCCGCTCCGGCCCGAGGTTGTAGGCGGCCAGGATAAACGCCATGCGCTCACGCTCGTTGAGCTGGGGGCTGGCGAAGAACTTGCGGCGGATCAGCGCCAGGTAACGGGCGCTGGCCTGGACATTGCCGTCCACCGTGGCGGTGTTGCTCACTCCCACCCGCTGGGCCGCCGACGGGGTGATCTGCATCAGCCCGTGGGCGCCACCGGTGCCGCGTGCCTTGGGATCGAGGGTCGACTCCTTGAACGCCAGGGCGGCCAGGTTGAGCCAGTCGAACTGTTGGTCGCCACCGTGCTTCTGCAGCACCGAGCGCACCGACTCCAGACGCTGGCGGTCCCCGCGGGCCAGCGGGTTGTGCACCCTGTACTGGCGCCGGTAGATGCGCTCGAAGGCCGCGTCCTGGTTGTCCGGCGCGCGATAGGTGGCGAGGAAACGATCCACCGCCGCCTGCAGCATCGGCGCATCCTGGCGCACATACCAGCGCATGGCCTGGGGCTGGGCCAACTGCAGCTTGCTGTCCACCCGCAGACGCGGCATCACCCGCGCCCAGCGCTGGGCGATCGGCCGCTCAACTACTGTCAGCGGGTAGATACCGGCCTGGACCATTTCCAGCACATCCTCCACCGCCAGCGTCGGGTCGACCCACTCCACCTTGATCGGTGCCCGCTTGCGCAAGGCCAGCCGCTGGTTGATCGCCTGGATCGCCGCGCCCGCGGCACTGGCGGTGGTCAGGGCGACGGTACGCCCGGACAGCTGCTCGGGGCGGCTGTAGCCGCGCTCGCCCTTGCGCCCGACCAGTTGCAGCGGCACCTGGTCGACCACCGGGGCGCTGACGCCGACTCCGCGCACCACGCTCGGGTCGAGCAGCTCGCCGGGGGCGGCGAGATCACCCTCGCCGCGTTGCAAAGCCGCAAGCAGCTGCTCCTTGGCGCGGGGGATGATCTTCAGGGTGATTTCCTGGCCGTCGGCGACCCGGGCATTGAGGGCGTGTTCCAGGGCGCGCAGGCGATAGTACTCGACGCCTACCGGCTCGCCCTTGACCTCGCCGGAGCTGTTGCGGCTCTGGTTGACCAGCACCCGCAGCACCTTGCTCGAGCGGATCTGCGCCAGGTCGCGCACCTGGCTGGCCGGCACATGCTGCTGCGGCCCGGCTTCGCCGGCAGCGACCTGCCCGGCGGCCAGCAGCCCGGACAGCAACAGGCACGTCAAAAAGGTTCGCAACATGGGGAAAAGGGTCCGAGAGCGGTTGGCGGGCACCATGGTGCTGTGATCGATCCGTGACAAATGACCGCAACAGACCACGGCAAACGTTTGAAGTTCTTGGTTTTTTCTCGATATCCCGGTTTTTGCTATGCTGGCCGCCCCCGCGGCACGAGGTAGCACCATGCAACTGATCGATATCGGCGTCAACCTGACCAACAGCAGTTTCCACGACCAGCAGGCCGCCATCGTCGAGCGCGCCGTGGAGGCCGGCGTGGCACAGATGGTCCTTACCGGCACCAGCCTGGAGGTCAGCGCCGAGGCCCTGGAACTGTGCCTGCGCCTGGACGAAGCCGGCCAGCGCCTGTTCAGCACCGCCGGCGTGCACCCTCACGACGCCAGCCACTGGAACAGCGGCAGCGAACGCCAGCTGCGCGAACTGCTCGCCCAGCCACGGGTGGTGGCCGTGGGCGAATGCGGCCTGGACTTCAATCGCGACTTCTCCCCACGCCCGGCCCAGGAAAAGGCCCTGGAAGCGCAGTTGGCGCTGGCGGTCGAGCTGCGCCTGCCGGTGTTCCTCCACGAGCGTGAGGCCAGCGAGCGCCTGCTGGCAATCCTCAAGGACTACCGCGACCAGTTGCCCGCCGCCGTGGTGCACTGCTTCACCGGCGAGCGCCAGGCGCTGTTCGCCTACCTCGACCAGGACCTGCACATCGGCATCACCGGCTGGATCTGCGACGAGCGCCGCGGCACCCACCTGCATCCCCTGGTCGGCAACATCCCCGAGGGTCGCCTGATGCTCGAAAGCGATGCGCCCTACCTGCTGCCCCGCAGCCTGCGGCCCAAGCCGAAGAACGGCCGCAACGAGCCGGCCTTCCTGCCCGAGGTGCTGCGCGAGGTGGCCCTGCATCGCCATGAAACCGCAGCGCACACCGCCGCCCACACCAGCGCCTGCGCCCGCGCGTTCTTTGGTCTGCCTGAGGTTTCTTGACGCATATCAACAAGGCCCCTGGCGTTGGCGGGCACAATGATGGCACCTTGCCAATAATGTTTCCGCCAACTCAGAGAAGACCTACCATGGGTGCCTGGCTTAGCAACGTTTCCCTCAAATACAAGTTCTGGGCCGTCAATGCCGTGGCCTTCGTCACCACCCTGCTGCTGGTGCTCTACGCGGTGTACCTGGAGCAACAGGCCCGCGCCACCGGCGCCCAGGCGCAAGCCCAGGCCCAGGCCGAACTGCTGGCGGCATGGCCCGCCGGGCAGGCCCTGCCCACCCAGGCCAACCTGATCACCTGGCGCAATGGGCAAACGCCGCAGTTCGCCGGCGAACCCCTCGAGGCCCTGCGCGATGGCCAGGGCTGGGTCGAACTGTCCGGTGCCTGGGTCCTCGGCGACAACCCGCTGCGTGGCGCCCAGGTGCTGCGCCGGGGCGACCAGCAGCTCGCGGTAATCGCCCAGTCGCCGAGCCTGCGCCAGGTCTATTTCGATCGGTTCAGCAACTACGCCGTGTGCGTGCTGATCCTGATGCTGGCGATGCTCTGCGCTTCACAGTTGTTGATCCGTTTCCTGCTCAGCCAGCTCAACACCCTCAAGGATGTGATGCTGCACGTGGAGAAGACCGGCGACCTCTCGGCCCGGGTGCCCCTGGCCTGCGGCGACGAAGTCGGGCAGATGGCCGGCGCGTTCAACGCCATGCAGACCACCTACCACCGCGTGGTCAGCACCGTGGCGCGCACCGCCGCGCAGCTGGACTCCGGCGCCGCGCGCCTGGCCGGCAGCATGGATGAAGTGCGCCACGGCATGATCGGCCAGCAGAGCGAGACCGACCAGGCCGCCACCGCCATCAACGAAATGACCGCCACCGTCCACCATATCGCCCAGCATGCCGGCGCCACCCGCGACCTGTCGCAGACCGCCGACACCCTGGCCGGCAGCGGCCAGGCCGTGGTCAGCCGCGTGCAGGACTCGATTGCCGGGCTCTCCAGCGGTGTGCAGCAGACCGCCGAGATGATCCGCCAACTGGCCGACGACAGCCAGAAGATCAATGGCGTGGTCGGCGTCATCCACAGCATCGCCGAACAGACCAACCTGCTCGCCCTCAACGCCGCCATCGAGGCGGCCCGGGCCGGTGACCTGGGCCGGGGCTTTGCCGTGGTCGCCGACGAGGTGCGCAACCTGGCCAAGCGCGTGCAGACCTCCACCGACGAGATCACCACCATGGTCGCCGACCTGCAGGCCGGCACCCGCGACGCGGTGGATTTCATGCAGGAAAGCTCATTCAAGGCCGACGATTGCGTCAAGCAGGCCCGCGAGGCCGGCGAGGCCCTGGCCGAGATCACCAGCGCCGTGGCACAGATGCGCGAAAGCAACACCCAGATCGCCGTGGCCGCCGAGCAGCAGAGCCAGGTGGCCGAGGAGATGAACCGCGCCGTGGTCAGTATCCGCGACGTGACCGAGGAGACCGTGCAGCAGACCGTCGGCTCGGCCACCACCAGCAGTGAGCTGGCGACCCTCGCCGGCGAGCTGAACAAGGCGATCGGCCAGCTCAAGCTGTGACCGGCGCCGGCTATGGCCACCATAGCCAGCCTCGATTGGCCCCCGCCCGGGGGCCGCACTAAGCTTTGGACAAGCCCCAGAGGATCTGTCCATGAGCAAACGACTGCCCAATCTGCCCGCCTGGCAATGGCGCGGCTACCACCACAACCATCGCCACCCCGCCAATCTGGTGCTGCACCTGATCGCCGTGCCGCTGTTCATCCTGGGCGCGCTGCTGGTGTTGTCGGGGCTGTTTGGACTGGACCTGTCGCAGATCGCCGTGGGTATCATCGCCCTGGTGGCCGGGCTGGGCCTGCAACGCCAGGGGCACCGCCTGGAAGCCGAGCAACCCGAGCCGTTCACCGACCGCAAGGATGCCGTACAACGCCTGCTCACCGAGCAGTTCATCACCTTCCCGCGCTTCGTGCTGAGTGGTGCCTGGTGGCGGGCCTGGCGCGAGCGCCACAAGCACCGCCACTGACTGAAAACATCACCCGGCGTGGGAGCGGGCTTGCCCGGCGATTGGCTTGATGAAGATGGCTCAGGCGAACACAGTCACCGTCTGCCGGCTCAACGCCAGCAACTCCCCTTCAGACGTCCACAATGCCGCGGCCGCATGGCCATAGCCATCACGGGCATACTCGGTCTCGACCACATAGCGGCACCAGTCGAGGGTTGACAGCTGCGGCGTGGGCTGCACGAACTCGATGGTCCAGGTCAGCGTGCTGCCGGCGGCGGGCTGCTTGAGATAGGGAAGCAGACTGGGCGGCCAGGCATCGACCAATGCCAGCAGGTGCGCCACCCCGACCGGCTCCTCGGCGACATCGCGCAGGCGTACCCAGCCCCCCATATGGCGCGAGTCGTTGCCACTGAACGGCAGGCCGCCCACCGCCCAGCGAAACGCCACATGCTGCATGAACGCCGGTGTAATGCCCTTGATAAAGGGCAACTCCGGCGCCGCCTCCTGCAGCGGCTTCATCGGCATCGCGGCAGGCGCGTCGACCGCCACCACCGAAGGGCGACCAGCACCGAAGCTGCCCTGCACCAGGGTCACCACCTGGCCATCCTGCACGGCGCGCCCCAGCAAGGTGCTGACCGCCTTGCCCTCGCGCAGCACCTCCACCTCCAGGCTGATTGGCATATCCGGCGCCGCCGGGCCGACGAAGGTGATGGCCAGCGAACGCACCGGGCGGTCGTCGCCCAGCTGCTGGCGCATCGCTTCGTGCACCATTGCCGCCATCAGGCCGCCGAACACCGCGCGTCCCTGGGCCCAGCCGGCGGGTACGCTGATGGCCTCGGGGTGTGTGCGGGCGGCAGTCAGCAATTCTGTGAAGTTCATATGCCAGGGCTCCTGCGCAAAAAAGAACCGATAGTAACCAGCGATCACGCCAGCCACAGCCCGCATATCGGTCATTTGCCGGGACTAACGACGCGCCAGAGCCTTTTGCAGCGCTTCGAGGGTGAGGTCGGAACGCGCCTCGGCAGCATGCAGCTCATGCTCCCAGGCCACCTTGCAGCCGAGCAGGTCGCTGTGCTCGCGCACCTGCAGCAACCACTGTACGCGGTCGTGCCAGTCACCCAGGTCACCCTGGGCCGACTTGAGCAGGCGCTGCAGCTTGCTGCCGGCGTGTTCGAGTTGCGGGTAGGCCTGGTCGCCATAGCGCACCCGCTTGATCAGCAGGCGCAGGCGGTGGCGGTCGTGGCCAGGGTCCGACAGGGCCACCTGCAGCTTGTGCCATTGCTTGTGCAGGCGCTTGTCGATGCGCTGCCCCAGCTTCTGCGCCAACCCCTCACGGCCGGCGGCACGCAGGAACATCGGGAACGCATCGAGAATCGCCAGCACGCGATTGAGCTGGGCACTGGCCGCGACACTGGCATAGGTGCGCGCCCTGCCCTCCTGGCGACGCTGGCCTGCCTGCGCGTGCCCACGGCCGATCAGTTGCGCCGCCAGCACCTCGCGGTCACGCAGCGGCGTGGTCAGCGTGCCCAGCGCCCCGGCCGCCTGCTCGAGCTGTTCGACGCCCGGCAAGCCACGCAACGGCCGCAGCAGGCTGCGCAGACGCCGCAAGGTGATGCGCAGGTCGTGCAACGCCTCGCGGTCGGTGTCGGCGGCCAGGCGTTCGCGGCAGGCCAGCAGGCGCACCTGCAGCGCCAGAACCTGGCCGACCACATGATCGAGCATGGCGGACATGGGCAGCTCCTCGGTCAACGCCCGGCGCGGGATTCACGAATGTAGAAACGGGCCTTCTCGGCCTTGTGGGTACAGCCTTCGAAGCCTTCGAACTGCTGCTGGGTCTTGGCGCCGGTCAACAGCGACAGCGCCTTGGAATAACTCACGGTACCGGCAAAGCCTTCGGCCTTGGCCAGGTCCAGTTCCTTCCAGGCGGCATCGAGCTGGGTCGCGCAACTGTCACGATAGGCCGTCTTGCCCGCGCAGCCGACCAAGGCCAGGGCAATCAGAGGAAGGGTGATCCAGGCTTTCATCGGTAATACCTCGAGGGTGAAAAACTAAGGTGGCCGTTCGACGGCAAAGCAAACGAAAAGTGCCCTGCTCAGCGTAGCCCAGCACGGGCTACATTGAAGCACAGGTGGCAATGGGTGCATTGTTGGACCATGGTGGCACAGCCACAGGGGGAAAAGTCATGGGCAAACGCGTGGCATTGGTGCTGGGCTCCGGTGGCGCCCGAGGGTACGCGCACATCGGCGTGATCGAGGAAATCGAACGGCGCGGCTACGAGATCGGGTGCATCGCCGGCTGCTCGATGGGCGCTGTAATCGGTGGCATCTACGCCGCCGGCAAGCTCGACGAATACCGCAGTTGGATCGAGAGCCTGGACTACCTCGACGTGCTGCGCCTGGTGGACGTCAGCTTCCGCCTGGGAGCGATCCGCGGCGACAAGGTGTTCGGTCAGATCCGCAAGATCGTCGGCGAGATCAACATCGAGCAGTTGCGCATCCCCTACACGGCGGTCGCCACCGACCTCACCAACCAGCAGGAGATCTGGTTCCAGGAGGGCTGCCTGCACCAGGCCATGCGCGCCTCGGCGGCCATTCCCAGCCTGTTCACCCCCGTGGTGCAAGGCAACCGCATGCTGGTCGATGGCGGCATCCTCAACCCGCTGCCGATCGTGCCGGTGGTGTCCAGCCACTGCGACCTGATCATCGCCGTCAACCTCAACGCCACCAACCAGAAGCAGTACCAGCTGCCGGTGATCGAGCGCCCGGCGGCGTTCAAGATGCGCTTCGATGCCTTGATCAGTTCGCTCGGCTCGCGCCTGCCGTTTCGCCGCAAGCCGGCCGAACAACTGATTCGCCTGGAGCAGGAAATCACTGCCGAGGGACTGGCCAGTCCCAATCCGTGGCTCGCGGACAGCGCCGCCCCCGAGGGCCAGCAGCCGGCGGCTGCGCCGCAGAGCGAGGGAGCGCCGAAGTCGGCCACCGGGTCGTTCATCGTCGACAACGTCGGCCCTGCCTCCCTGCTCGACCTGATCAACCAGAGTTTCGAGGTGATGCAGACGTCACTGGCGCAATACAAGATCGCCGGCTATCCGCCGGATGTGCTGATCAACGTGCCCAAGCGCGTGTGCCGGTTCTTCGAGTTCTACAAGGCACCGGAGCTGATCGCCCTGGGGCGGGAGATTGCCCGGGATACGCTGGACAATCATGAGGGGGTTCAGCGATAGGTCTCTCTTCAGGCCGCGTGCAGTCCCTGAGGGAGATATGCGAAGGTCTTGATCATCGGAAACGAAACAGGCCGCATACGCGGCCTGTTTCGTGATCAGCGCGCCACTCAGTAGCGCGTGATGTCGGCACTGCCCTCAAGCAGCTTGCGATAGGCCGCGAAGTCCTGCGAACCGGCACGCGACGCGAGGTATCGACGGATCTGCGCCTTCTCTTCGTCGGTGGCGGCGGCGCCCTCGTTGACGCCCTTGAGCTGCAGGACCACCAGGCTGCCGTCGCCCAGGACCACGCTGCCGTAGACCGGCTTGTCCTTGGACGCAGGCTTGCCGAGACGGAATACCGCCTGCAGCTCGGCCGGGTCGATACCGTCCTGGCCACGGGTGACCGCTTCGTGGACCTTCCAACCCTGACCTTCGGCCTTGGTCGAACCCTCGCGCAGGCCGGCGATCAGCTTGTCAGCCTTGGTCTTGAGCTCGGCAATCGCCTTCTCCTTGGCCAGGTGCTGGCTGATGTTCTTGGCCACGGCCTCCAGCGGCAGTTGCTCAGGCTTGCGATGCTCCTTGACGCGCAGTACCACCACGGTCTCCGGATCCAGCTCGATGGCGTTGCTGTTGGCGCCCTCTTCGAGCACCTGCTCGCTGAACGCGGCCTGGATCACCGCACGGTTGGCGGTGATGCCTTCACCACCCTCGCGACCGAAGGCTGCCGAGGTGTGTACCTTCAGGCCCAGGTCCTGGGCCGGCTGGGCCAGGTCGGAGGCTTCGAAGGCGGTATCCTCAAGCTGCTTGGTGGCCTCGACGAAGCGCTGCTCCACCTGCTGGGTCTTCAGCTCGTGGGTCAGCTTGTCCTTCAGGCTGGCGAAGCTCGGCACGTCCGGCGCCTGCACACCCAACAGCTTGATCAGGTGGTAGCCGAACTCGGTGCGCACGGGTGCGGACACCTGGTCTTTGTTCAGCTTGTACAGCGCGTCCTCGAAGGCCGGGTCGTACACGCCGGGGCCGGCGAAGCCGAGGTCGCCACCGGTATTGGCCGAACCCGGGTCCTGGGAGAATTCCTTGGCCAGCTTGGCGAAGTCCTCACCCTTGTCCAGGCGCTGCTGTATCTCTTCGATACGGGCCTTGGCCTTGGCATCGTCGGTCTTGTCGTTGACCTCGATCAGGATGTGCGCGGCATGGCGCTGCTCGCCAAGGTTGGCGATCTCCTTCTCATACAGGGCCTTGAGCTCGCCGTCATCGACCTTGACCTGGTCAAAGAAAGCCGACTTCTTCAGCTCAAGGTAGTCGATGACCACCTGGTCCGGGGTCATGAATTCCTTGGCGTGCTGGTCGTAGTGCGCCTTGACCTCCTCATCGCTCACCTTGACTGCGGCCGGGTCGGCCTTGAAGGTCTGCGAAGCGAAATCACGGGTCTGCTTCTCGAGGCGGGCGAAGGCCTCGACCTGCTTGTCGGTGACGAAGCTGCTACCGGCAAGGCCGGTGCGCAGCTGGCCGATCAGCATTTCCTGGGCGAGCATCTCGCGGAACTGCATGCGGCCGTAACCCATCTGGCGGATGACCGAGTCAAAGCGCTCGGCGCTGAACTTGCCATCGACCTGGAATTCAGGCGTCTGCAGGATCAGCTGATCCAGCGCGGCCTCGGAAAAAGCGAACTTGGCGTCTTCGGCACCCTGCAACAGCAGCTTGCGATCGATCAGCCCCTTGAGCGCGGCTTCGCGCAGCATCTTCTCGTCCAGCAGCGCAGGGTCGAAATCCTTGCCCAGCTGTTGCATCAGCTGGCGGCGCTGCATGTCCACGGCCTGACTCAGCTCGTTCTGGCTGATGGTCTGGCCGTTCACCTTGGCGGCGTCCTGGCTATGGCTGGCGGCCTGGAAAATGGCCTCGAAGCCGGTCAACGCCATCAACACGACGATAAGGCCGATGATGGTCTTGGCAATCCAACCTTGTGAATTGTCCCTGATATTCTGCAGCATGCGTCCCCCAGAAACGGCTGTACCACTGCGTCGACAACCGCGGAGCGTGGGTAGAATCCTGATAGAAGAAAGGCGCATCCAGTGGATGCGCCTTTTCGAAGCGAGCGTGCCAGCGGGAACGTTTGCGACCCGCCGTCACGCGGTCGGCCCTGACGATGCCCGGGCCGGCTGAAAGACGACTTAGTTGACGGCGTCTTTCAGGCCCTTGCCAGCCTTGAAGCCTGGAACCTTGGCGGCAGCGATCTTGATCGCCTTGCCGGTTTGCGGGTTACGGCCGGTGCGCTCGGCGCGCTCCTTGACCGAGAAGGTACCGAAACCTACCAGTACCACATCGTCACCTTGCTTCAGGGCGCCGGTGACGGATTCGATGACTGCGTCCAGCGCACGGCCGGCTACAGCTTTCGGGATGTCAGCAGATGCGGCGATAGCGTCAATCAGTTCCGACTTGTTCACTCTAAGTCCCCTTATTTCTCTATTGAGTTTGTTTCTAAGTATGTAATGAAAAGCTTATGAAACGAGCGCTGGGTGGCCTGTTGACACTGGCGTGCCGTTTTATAGCAAGGGCCGGAAAATACTGTCAACCAACGCCCCCCAGCGAAATACGTACTAGTGCGTGCTGATTCTTTCCTTAGCATCGCCGTCGCGCTTCTCATCTTTCGCGACAATCTCCGGAGCCACATCTGGCAAGGGCTCCGGGGCGTATTGCAGCGCAATTTGGAGGACTTCGTCAATCCATTTGACCGGTTTGATCTGAAGATCCTGTTTGATATTTTCCGGAATCTCCTTCAAGTCGCGAACATTCTCCTCGGGAATGATCACCGTCTTGATCCCACCGCGGTGTGCCGCCAGCAGTTTTTCCTTGAGGCCACCGATGGCCAGGACTTGGCCGCGCAGAGTGATCTCACCGGTCATCGCCACATCGGCGCGCACCGGGATCTGGGTCAGGGCCGACACCAGCGCGGTACACATGCCGATACCGGCACTCGGGCCGTCCTTGGGCGTGGCGCCTTCGGGCATATGGATGTGAACGTCGCGCTTCTCGTGGAAATCTGCAGCGATTCCCAGACTCTTGGCGCGGCTGCGCACCACCGTCTGCGCGGCGGTGATCGACTCGACCATGACGTCGCCGAGCGAGCCGGTCTTGATCAGTTGGCCCTTGCCCGGGATCACCACGGCCTCGATGGTCAGCAGTTCACCGCCCACCTGGGTCCAGGCAAGACCGGTGACCTGGCCGATCTGGTCCTGCTGCTCGGCCAGGCCATAACGGAACTTGCGCACGCCCAGCAGTTGCTCGAGCTGCTCGCCGCTGACCTTCACCTTCACCTGTTTGGCCCCGGTGTGCTCCTTGACCACCTTGCGGCAAACCTTGGCGATCTGGCGCTCCAGGCCACGCACGCCAGCTTCGCGGGTGTAGTAACGAATGATGTCGCGGATGGCCGATACCTCGACCTCCAGCTCGTCCTTCTTCAGGCCGTTGGCCTTGACCTGCTTGGGCACCAGGTACTTGACCGCGATGTTGATCTTCTCGTCCTCGGTGTAACCCGGCAAGCGGATGACTTCCATGCGGTCGAGCAGCGCCGGCGGGATGTTCATCGAGTTCGAGGTGCACAGGAACATCACATCCGAGAGGTCGTAGTCGACTTCCAGGTAGTGATCGTTGAAGTTGTGGTTCTGCTCGGGGTCAAGCACTTCCAGCAACGCCGAGGCCGGATCGCCGCGCATGTCGCTACCCATCTTGTCGATTTCGTCGAGCAGGAACAGCGGATTACGTACACCGACCTTGGTCATTTTCTGAATCAGACGACCGGGCATCGAGCCGATGTAGGTGCGGCGGTGGCCACGGATCTCGGCCTCGTCACGCACGCCGCCCAGGGCCATGCGCACGAACTTGCGGTTGGTGGCGGCGGCGATCGATTCGGCCAGCGAGGTCTTGCCCACGCCGGGCGGACCGACCAGGCACAGCACCGGACCGCGGATTTTCTTGACGCGTTTCTGTACGGCGAGGTACTCGAGAATGCGCTCCTTGACCTCTTCCAGGCCATAATGGTCGGCATCGAGGATCTCTTCGGCCTTGGCCAAATCCAGGCGTACCTTGCTCTGGGCCTTCCACGGCACCTGTACCAGCCAGTCGAGGTACGAACGCACCACGGTGGCCTCGGCCGACATCGGCGACATCTGCTTGAGCTTGTTCAGCTCGGCCTGGGCCTTGGCCAGGGCGTCTTTCGGCAGGCCGGCGGCGTCGATGCGCTTTTTCAGTTCCTCGACTTCGTTGTGGCCTTCGTCGCCATCGCCGAGCTCTTTCTGAATGGCCTTCATCTGCTCATTCAGGTAGTACTCGCGCTGGCTGCGCTCCATCTGCTTCTTCACCCGGCCACGGATACGCTTCTCGACCTGCAGCAGGTCGATCTCGGCGTCCAGCAGCGCCAGCACGTGTTCCACGCGGGCCTGCAGGTCGACGATCTCGAGGATCTCCTGCTTCTGCTCGATCTTCAGCGCCATGTGCGCAGCCATGGTGTCGACCAGGCGGCCTGGCTCCTCGATGCTGTTGAGCGAGGACAGCACTTCGGCCGGGACCTTCTTGCCCAACTGCACGTACTGCTCGAACTGCGACAGCAAGGTCCGCACGAACACTTCGGACTCGCGCTCGGCGGTCTCGGTTTCGTCGATCAGGCTGACTTCGGCGCGGATATGGCCGTCGACTTCGTTGAAACGTTCCACGGCGCCGCGCTGTTCACCCTCGACCAGCACCTTGACGGTGCCATCGGGCAGTTTGAGCAGTTGCAGCACGGTGGCGACGGTGCCGACGCGATACAGAGCGTCTTCGCCCGGATCATCGTCAGCCGGATTCTTCTGGGCCAGCAGGAGGATCTGCTTCTCGCCCGTCATCGCCGCCTCGAGGGCTTCGATGGACTTCTCACGCCCCACGAACAGTGGGATGACCATGTGCGGATAGACGACGACGTCGCGCAATGGCAAAAGAGGCAAGTCGAGGGTGGTCTTCATGATTTCGCCTCTACAGCGGCCTTGGTGGCCGGAAACCGTTGGAAATGGTGCTTGGGGCTAATGTGGGGGCAGGCCTGGCAAATTACAAGCGCCCAGGCCATGAAATGCAAAAAGGGGCCAAAAAGGCCCCTTCGTGCGTGCTGCCCCTTGCCCGATCAGGCGTCGGGGGCGGCCTTGGCCTGCGGCTCGCTGTTCTCGTAGATGAGCAGCGGCTGCGACGAGCCTTCGATGACGCTTTCGTCGATCACCACCTTGCTGACATCCTTCTGCGAAGGGATCTCGTACATGGTGTCGAGCAGCACGCCTTCGAGGATCGAACGCAGGCCACGGGCGCCGGTTTTGCGCTCCAGTGCCTTGCGCGCGACGGCCTTGAGTGCATCGCTGCGGAACTCGAGGTCGACGTCTTCCATCTCGAACAACTTGGCGTACTGTTTGGTCAGCGCGTTCTTCGGCTCGGTGAGGATCTGCATCAGCGCAGCCTCGTCCAGCTCGTCCAGGGTCGCGAGCACCGGCAAGCGGCCGACGAACTCCGGAATCAGGCCGAACTTGACCAGATCGTCCGGCTCGACCTCACGCAGCGACTCACCGACCTTCTTGCCCTCTTCCTTGCTGCGTACTTCGGCACTGAAGCCGATGCCGCCTTTGGTCGAGCGGTTCTGGATGACCTTTTCCAGGCCCGAGAAGGCGCCTCCGCAGATGAACAGGATATTGCGGGTATCGACCTGCAGGAACTCCTGTTGCGGGTGCTTGCGGCCCCCTTGCGGCGGCACGGAGGCCACGGTGCCTTCGATCAGCTTCAGCAGCGCCTGCTGCACGCCCTCGCCCGAAACGTCACGGGTGATGGACGGGTTGTCCGACTTGCGCGAGATCTTGTCGATCTCGTCGATGTAGACAATGCCCATCTGGGCCTTTTCCACATCGTAGTCGCACTTCTGCAGCAACTTCTGAATGATGTTCTCGACGTCCTCACCGACATAACCAGCTTCAGTCAGGGTGGTGGCGTCGGCAATGGTGAACGGCACGTTCAACAGGCGCGCGAGCGTCTCGGCGAGCAGCGTCTTGCCCGAGCCGGTCGGCCCGATCAGCAGAATGTTGCTTTTGCCCAGTTCGACTTCGTCGCCTTTCTTGTCACGCTGGTTCAGGCGCTTGTAGTGGTTGTACACCGCTACTGCCAGGACCTTTTTCGCGCGCTCCTGACCAATCACGTACTGGTCCAGGATGCCGCTGATTTCTTTCGGCGAGGGTAACTTGTGCGCGTTGCTCTCGGCCTGGGCTTCCTGCACCTCCTCACGGATGATGTCATTGCACAGGTCGACGCACTCGTCGCAGATAAATACCGAGGGGCCGGCAATCAATTTACGCACTTCATGCTGGCTTTTGCCGCAGAAGGAGCAGTAGAGCAATTTGCCGTTGTCCTCGCCGTTACGGGTGTCAGTCATTCGATCGATCCAATCCGGTAGGCTTGAAACACAAGATGAAGGCAATCGCTGGCTTTTTCAAGTCCGCGCTCGGGCGCAATCCGCGCCCGAACGCTCTGGCGTATTGCTTCAGGATGCCAGTTGCCGCTTGTCGTAGACCGAGTCGATCAGGCCGTACTCGGCCGCGCGCGCGGCGCTCATGAAGTTATCGCGCTCGGTGTCGCGCTTGATGGTCTCGAGGTCCTGACCGGTGTGATGGGCCAGCAACTCGTTCAGGCGCGCCTTGATGTTGAGGATTTCCTGGGCGTGGATCTCGATGTCGGTCGCCTGGCCCTGGAAGCCGCCCAACGGCTGGTGAATCATTACGCGCGAGTTGGGCAGGCAGTGGCGCTTGCCGGCGGCACCGGCCGCGAGCAGGAAAGCACCCATGCTGCAGGCCTGGCCGATGCAGATGGTCGAGACATCCGGCTTGATGAACTGCATGGTGTCGTAGATCGACATGCCGGCAGTTACCGAGCCGCCCGGGGAGTTGATATAGAGATGGATATCCTTGTCCGGGTTTTCCGCCTCAAGGAACAGCAGCTGCGCCACCACCAGGTTGGCCATGTAGTCTTCTACGGGGCCAACCAGGAAGATCACGCGCTCCTTCAGGAGGCGCGAATAGATGTCGTAGGCGCGTTCGCCACGGGCGGACTGCTCGATAACCATCGGGACCAGGCCGCCTGCGGCCTGGATGTCAGAGCTCTGCTGAATATAAGAATTGCGGGACATGTCCTGCACTCACTCCCAAATAGTCATGGCTTGAATACGCACAAGCCAGCGCGAAGGCTGGCTTGTGGGGGTTTCCTACGAGAGTAGCCTGTTACTCAGCGTCGGCAGCAGCCTGTGCTGGCTTGACGGCTTCTTCGTACGAGACCGATTTGTCAGTCACAGTCGCTTTCTGCAGGACAGTATCTACAACTTGCTCTTCCAGCACAACCGAACGGACTTCGTTCAGTTGCTGGTCGTTCTTGTAGTACCAGGCGATGACCTGCTCAGGCTCCTGGTAGGCCGAGGCCATCTCTTCGATGACTTCGCGAACCTTGGCTTCGTCCGGCTTCAGGTCGAACTGCTTGACCACTTCGGCGACGATCAGGCCCAGCACGACACGGCGCTTGGCTTGCTCTTCGAACAGTTCGGCTGGCAGTTGGTCAGGCTTGATGTTGCCACCGAACTGCTGGACGGCCTGCACGCGCAGACGATTGACTTCGTTTTCCAGCAGGGCCTTAGGCACGTCGACCGGGTTGGCGGCCAGCAGGCCGTCCATGACCTGGTTCTTGACCTTGGCCTTGATGGCCTGGCGCAGTTCACGCTCCATGTTCTTGCGAACTTCGGCGCGGAAACCTTCCAGGGTCGATTCCTTGATACCGAACTGGGCGAAGAAGGCTTCGTTCAGCTCAGGCAGCACAGGGGCGGAAACGCTGTTGACAGTGATGGTGAACTCGGCGGCCTTGCCGGCCAGGTCCAGGTTCTGGTAGTCCTCTGGGAAGGTCACGCTGACCACGCGCTCTTCACCGGCCTTGGCGCCAACCAGGCCTTCTTCGAAGCCCGGGATCATGCGGCCGGAACCCAGCACCAGCTGGGTGCCCTTGGCCGAACCGCCGGCGAAGGCTTCGCCGTCGATCTTGCCAACGAAATCGATGTTGACCTGGTCATCGTTGGCAGCAGCGCGCTCGACGGCCTCGAAACGGGTGTTCTGCTTGCGCAGGACTTCCAGCATGTTGTCCAGGTCGGCGTCAGCCACTTCGGCGCTCAGGCGCTCGACGGCGATCGACTCGAAACCGGCAACGGTGAATTCAGGGAAGACTTCGAAGATGGCGACGAACTCGAGGTCCTTGCCTTTCTCGAACGATTTCGGCTCTACGGCAGGGGCGCCAGCCGGGTTCAGCTTCTGCTCGACAATGGCTTCGTAGAAGGAAGCCTGGACCAGGTCACCGAAAGCCTCTTGACGGGCATCGGCTTCGAAACGCTGGCGGATCACGCTCATCGGCACCTTGCCCGGACGGAAGCCGGCAACCTTGGCGCGCTTGGCAGTCTGCTGCAGACGCTTGTTGACTTCGTTCTCGACGCGCTCGGCCGGAACGGCGATGGTCATGCGGCGCTCAAGAGCGGAAGTGTTTTCAACAGAAACTTGCATGGATATTCCTCGTTGCACAGACGTTAGCCGGCGATAGCCCGACTCCAGAATCAAGGGCAAACATTCTAGTGACTCATCAAGCAGAAGTCACCCCACCCGGATTGTCGGCGAGCCGCGCCGGTCGATTTCCTTGAAAGGCCCGCCCGCCTTGGCGTCGAGCCTGTTTCATTCACGGCCGCGCAGGCCCTTGTGGCCCGCGCGGTTGTAAAACCTTGTCAAACAAACAACAGCCAGAAAGATCGTCCGGCTTACTGCGGATCGAGGTCGTTGAACTGGCAGTATTCTTCCCAGGCCATGCCCAGCGCCTCGGCCACCTCGCGATGAGTCTCCAGGCGCATGGCCTGCAGTTGTTCCGGCGACTCGGCGATCAGTTGCAAGGCATACTCCCAGGGCTCGACGCCCTGCTCCTGCGCCGCATCCTCGAACGCCCACTCGATCTGCTGGGCCTGCTCGCGGGCATCCAGCTCGCGGATCTCCTCGAGCAGTTGCGGATTGGCCTCGGCGAAACGTTGCAGCGCCAGGGCCTGGCGCGCTTCTTTTGCAATCATCTGCGCTATTCCTCTGCCGGCATCTCGGCCAGCCCTTCAACCGGCTGAAATCTATCAGCTTTTATTGCTCCGCCACCAGTAGCCACGAGGCCCGTACGGCAGAAACGAAAAAGGCGCCCGATCATCCGATGCGGGCGCCTTCTTCAAATATGGGGTGGACGATGGGAATCGAACCCACGACAACCGGAATCACAATCCGGCGCTCTACCAACTGAGCTACGCCCACCATAATGCAGTGTTGCGGTACAGCCTTACAGAAACATGGTGCGGACGAAGAGACTCGAACTCTTACAGCTTGCGCCGCTGGAACCTAAATCCAGTGTGTCTACCAATTTCACCACGTCCGCATGAAACTCAAAAACAAAGGCGCCGGATCATTCAATCGAGGCGCCCCTGCAGAATCTGGGGTGGACGATGGGAATCGAACCCACGACAACCGGAATCACAATCCGGCGCTCTACCAACTGAGCTACGCCCACCATATTGCGGTACTGCTTACTTGCCCAGGCCTTAATGGCGCACCCGGCAGGACTCGAACCTGCGACCATCCGCTTAGAAGGCGGATGCTCTATCCAGCTGAGCTACGGGCGCTTAAGCTTACAGTCCAGCCGAACAAACGAACCGCTTATTCTGCCCGACTTTGCCAACCCGTGCCAGGCAGTGCCCGACAAGTGCGGCGAATCTTATAGGCGACCCTGCAGGTCGTCAACACCTTTCGCAAAAAAATTTAAATTATTGAAGGGGTTAGGGGATTTGCCCGACCACTCGCCTTTGCCCTTGGGCCGTGTCGTGCGAGAATGCGCGCTTCTTATATATGTTCCCTTCTCGATGGTTAATCACGCGTCTATGACTGCACACCTAATCGATGGCAAGGCGATCGCCGCCAACCTGCGCCAGCAGATCGCCCAACGTGTCGCCGAGCGCCGCCAGCAGGGCCTGCGCACGCCTGGCCTGGCGGTGATCCTGGTCGGTACCGACCCGGCCTCCCAAGTCTATGTCTCGCACAAGCGCAAGGACTGTGAAGAGGTCGGTTTCATCTCCCAGGCATTCGACCTGCCCAGCGAGACCACGCAGCAAGCCCTGACCGACCTGATCGATCGCCTCAACGATGACCCGGCCGTCGACGGTATCCTGCTGCAGCTGCCGCTGCCCGAGCACCTGGACGCCTCCCTGCTGCTCGAGCGCATCCGCCCGGACAAGGACGTGGACGGTTTCCACCCCTACAACATCGGCCGTCTGGCCCAGCGCATCCCGCTGCTGCGCCCGTGCACGCCGAAGGGCATCATGACCTTGCTGGAGAGCACCGGCCAGGACCTGTACGGCATGAACGCGGTGATCGTCGGCGCATCCAACATCGTCGGCCGGCCAATGGCCATGGAGCTGCTGCTGGCCGGCTGCACCGTCACCGTCTGCCACCGCTTCACCAAGGACCTGGCCGGCCACGTCGGCCGCGCCGACCTGGTGGTGGTCGCCGCCGGCAAGCCGGGCCTGGTCAAGGGTGAATGGGTCAAGGAAGGCGCCATCGTCATCGACGTCGGCATCAACCGCCAGGACGACGGCAAGCTGGTCGGCGACGTGGTCTACGAGACCGCCCTGCCCCGCGCCGGCTGGATCACCCCGGTGCCGGGCGGCGTAGGCCCGATGACCCGCGCCTGCCTGCTGGAGAACACCCTGTATGCGGCTGAAGAGTTGCACAAGTAGGTTGTTCCGGCAATGACGCAACGGCGCCTCTCGAGGCGCCGTTTTCGTTTGAATGCCCGTCTCCACGGAGCCGCAGCCGATTCGGCTGGCAACCCATCCATTTCAGCTGGACCGGCTGCCCACCTCTCACGCTTCAGCCGGGATTGCCTCGCGATCCCCCTGACAATGGTCACACAGCCCACCCGTGGATGCGTGCCCAATGCAAACAACAAATACCGTCCTCATGATTCGCCCGGCGCGGTTCGCCTTCAACCCCGACACCGCCGCCAACAACCGCTTCCAGCAGGCGCCGTCGGACCCTCAGGCCGCCAGCGAAAAGGCCCTGGAAGAATTCGACGGCTACGTCGACACCCTGCGCCAGCATGGCGTCGATGTGCTGGTGGTGCAGGACACCCCTGAACCTCACACCCCCGACTCGATCTTCCCCAACAACTGGTGGAGCAGCCACGCCGACGGTAGCCTGGTGCTGTACCCGATGGAGGGCGAGAACCGCCGCCTGGAGCGCAGCAAGGGCGTGCTGGGCGTGCTGCGGGAGCGCTTCGCCATCCAGCGCACCATCGACCTGAGCCCGCTGGAACAGCAGAATCTGTTCCTCGAGGGTACCGGCAGCATGGTCCTGGACCGCGAACACCGCATCAGCTACGCCTGTCACTCCGGGCGCACCCACGAACACGCCCTGCGCCAGTTCGCCGAGCGCCTGGACTATCGCCTGTGCCTGTTCCACGCCGTGGACCGCCACCAGGCGCCGATCTACCACAGCAACGTAATGATGAACGTCGGCCGCCAGCTCGCCGTGGCCTGCCTCGACGCCCTGCCCCACCACGATGAACGCCGTGCCCTGGAGCATTCGCTGCGCGATACCGGCAAGCAGGTGCTGGCGCTGAACTTCGACCAGCTGGAGAACTTCGCCGGCAACATGCTCGAAGTCCACGACCGTGACGGCCGCTCCCTGCTGGTGATGTCTCGCAGCGCCTGGAATGCGCTCGACGCCGCCCAGCGCCGCCAAGTCGAGCGGCACAGCCATCCACTGGTGGTGAACATCGACCATATCGAACGCATCGGCGGCGGCAGCGCGCGCTGCATGCTCGCCGAAGTCCACCTGCCCTCGCGCCACTGACTCGACAAGGAGAATCATCATGACCCGCTACATCGACGTGCACGACCTCGCCCACCTGGTCAACCGCAAGGGATTGCCCACCTGCCTGGCCGAGATGGCCGAATACATCCGCCAGGACTACCTGCGATGGCACGACTTCGAGAAATGCCCGCGCCTGGCCAACCACTCGGCGGACGGGGTGATCGAGCTGATGCCGGTATCCGACGCCAACCTGTACGCCTTCAAGTACGTCAACGGCCACCCGAAGAACACCCATGACGGCCTGCTGACGGTCATGGCCTTCGGCGCCCTGGGCGATGTCGACACCGGCGCGCCGGTGCTGCTCAGCGAGATGACCCTGACCACCGCCATCCGCACCGCCGCCACCTCGGCCCTGGCCGCCCGCTACCTGGCGCGTCCGGACAGCAAGCGCATGGCGCTGATCGGCAACGGCTCGCAGAGCGAGTTCCAGGCCATCGCCTTCCATGCCTTGCTCGGCATCGAAGAAATCCGCCTGTTCGACATCGACCACAAGGCCTCGGCGAAACTCGCGGCCAACCTGGCCGGTTTCCCGCAACTGAAACTGATCATCGCCGACAGCGTGGCCGAGGCGGTGCGCGGCGCCGACATCGTCACCACGGTCACCGCCGACAAGGCCTACGCCACCATCCTCACCCCGCAGATGATCGAGCCGGGCATGCACCTCAATGCCGTGGGCGGCGACTGCCCGGGCAAGACCGAGCTGCACCGCGACATCGTCGAGCGGGCGCGGGTGATCGTCGAGTACGAACCGCAGAGCCGGATCGAGGGCGAGATCCAGCAGATGCCAGCGGACTCGCCGACCACCGAGTTCTGGCAGGTAGTCGAGGGGATCGCCGCCGGGCGCGAGAACGCCGCGCAGGTAACGCTGTTCGACTCGGTCGGCTTCGCCCTGGAGGACTACTCGGCGCTGCGCTATGTGCTGGATGTGGCCAGGGCGCTGGACATCGGGCGCGACATCGCGCTGGTGCCGCAGTTGGAGAACCCGAAGGACCTGTTTGCCCTGCTGCAGCCGAAAGTGGCGCAACGCAAAGCCAGCGCCGCCTGACCGGCTATACGCAACCCTGTGGGAGCGGCCTTGCCGAGGCGTCGGACCGGTCGGAAAGGGCTGCGCAGCGGCCCCAGGGTTTGAGCTACGCAGCCGATATTGCCGGGGCCGCTCTGCGGCCCTTTCCGACCGGGCCGACGCCTCGGCAAGGCCGCTCCAGGGCCCGCGTAAACAGCGACCGACAAGCATGGCAGCCTCTCGGCCTGACAGAAACCGCTGTCGCACTTCCATAAAACTTTGTCGCAGCAGCCGATTCGGCTGCAGAAAGAAACTTTACAGCCGAATCCGGCAGCCCATGCGCAGGCAAACGACACAAAAAACCTGTCTATCTCGCGCATTCTGAGCCCGACCCATGAGTCACCGACGGACCTACACGCGCTAATCGCCCTACTACCAATAACAACACCCAGGGACCCAAGACCATGCCCTCCATGCGAAAACGCCTCGGCGTGCTGCTGTTCTCGTTGTGCGCCACCACCCTCACCCAGGCCAAGGAGTGGACCGAGATCCGCTTCGGTGTCTTCCCCGAATACCCACCGTTCGAATCCGTCGCCGCCGATGGCAGCCTGCAAGGCTTCGACATCGACCTGGGCAATGCCATCTGCGCCAAGCTGCAGGTCAAGTGCACCTGGGTGCACAACGAATTCGACGGCATGATCCCCGCCCTGCGCGCGCGCAAGTTCGACGCCATCATGTCGTCCATGGCCGTGACCCCGGCGCGGCTGAAACAGATCGATTTCAGCAACCGCCTGTTCCTCAGCCCCACCTCGGTGATCGTGCGCAAGTCGGCCGACTTCGGCGACAGCGCCGAATCGCTCAAGGGCAAACAGGTCGGCGTGCTCCAGGGCTCGCTGCAGGAGGCCTACGCCCGCGCCGTGCTGGCGCCGCTGGGCGCGCAGGTCAAGGCCTACCAGAGCCAGGACCAAAACTACGCCGACCTGCTCAACGGCCGGCTCGACGCCACCGTCACCGACAAGCTCGAAGCCCAGTTGAACTTCCTCTCCAAGCCCGAGGGCGCCGACTTCAGGAGCGGTCCGGCGATCAAGGACCCGACCTTGCCGCTGGATATTGCCATGGGCCTGCGCAAGACCGACCCCGAGCTCAAGGCCCTGCTCGACAAGGGCATCGCCATGATCCACGCCGACGGCACCTACGCCGAGATCCAGAAGAAATACGTCGGCGACCTGGACATCTACAACGAGTGACCCGGCAGGCCGCCCCTCCCTGTGGGAGTGGGGCGGCCCCGCGATAGCCTCCCCGCGAGACCCCTCTCATGCACGACTTCCTCACAAGCGGCCTGCAAGGCTTCGGCCCGCTGCTGGCCCAAGGCACCTGGATGACCGTCAAGCTGGCCTTGCTGTCACTGGCGTTGAGCCTCGCGCTCGGCCTGATCGGCGCCAGCGCCAAGCTGTCACGGTCCCGGCTGCTGCGCTTGCCGGCCACCCTCTACACCACGCTGATCCGCAGCGTCCCTGACCTGGTGCTGATCCTGCTGATCTTCTACAGCATGCAGATCTGGCTCAACGACCTGACCGAGGCGCTGGGCTGGGACTATGTCGAGATCGATCCGTTCGGCGCCGGGGTCATCACCCTGGGCTTCATCTACGGCGCGTACTTCACCGAGAACTTTCGCGGCGCCATCCTCAGCGTGCCCGCCGGCCAGCTGGAGGCCGCCACGGCCTACGGCCTGAGCCGGGCGCAGCGGTTTCGGCTGGTGCTGTTCCCGCAACTGATGCGCTTCGCCCTGCCGGGGCTGGGCAACAACTGGCTGGTGCTGCTCAAGTCCACCGCGCTGGTGTCGATCATCGGCCTGGCCGACCTGGTCAAGGCCGCGCAGAACGCCGGCAAGAGCACCAACGACGTGTTGTTCTTCCTGTGCCTGGCGGGCCTGGTGTACCTGGTCATCACCACCTTGTCCAACCGCCTGCTCAAGCACCTGGAGCGGCGCTACAACATCGGCATCAAGGAGCTGGCGCGATGATCGAACTCCTTCAGGAATACGGCCTTGCTTACCTGTACCACGATGGCAGCGGCCTGTCGGGCCTGGCCATGACCCTCTGGCTGTTCCTGGCCAGCATGGTGCTGGGCTTCGCCCTGTCGCTGCCGCTGGCCCTGGCACGCACCTCACGCCACGCCTACCTGCGCCTGCCGGTGCAGCTGTACACCTTCGTGTTCCGCGGCACGCCGCTCTATATCCAGCTGCTGATCTGCTATACCGGGCTCTACGGCCTGCAAGTGGTGCGCGAGCATGCCCTGCTCGACCAGTTTTTCCGCAATGCGCTCAACTGCACCCTGCTGGCGTTCGTGCTCAACACCTGCGCCTACACCGTGGAGATCTTCGCCGGGGCCATCCGCAACCTGCCCGCCGGCGAATTGGAAGCGGCCCAGGCCTACGGTCTGCGCGGCTGGAGGCTCAACCTGTTCCTGGTCCTGCCGGCGGCCCTGCGCCGTTCGCTGCCGGCCTACAGCAACGAGTTGATCCTGATGCTGCACGCCACCTCGCTGGCCTTCACCGCCACCGTCGCCGACATCCTCAAGGTGGCCCGCGACGCCAACGCTGCGACCTTCCTGACCTTCCAGGCCTTCGGCGTCGCCGCCCTGCTGTACATGCTGCTGTCCTTCGCCCTGGTCGGCCTGTTCCGCGTGGCCGAACGTCGCTGGATGCGCTTCCTTGACCCTGCACGAGGCTGAACCCATGACCGCTACCGCACTGCCACTCACCACCTTCGAACAGGCCCCCAAGGCACGTGCCCATGCCGGCACCCTCAAGCTCAGCGTCGACGGCCTGCACAAGCACTACGGCGAGCACCAGGTGCTCAAGGGCGTCTCGCTGCAGGCGCGCAAGGGCGACGTGATCAGCCTGATCGGCGCCAGCGGCTCGGGCAAGAGCACCTTCCTGCGCTGCATCAATTTCCTCGAAAAGCCCAACGCCGGCAGCATCACCCTCGACGGCCAGACCCTCGACCTGAGCAAGGGCACTCCGCCAGCGGCCCAGTTGCAGAACCTGCGCACGCGCCTGGCCATGGTGTTCCAGCATTTCAACCTGTGGAGCCACCTGACGGTGCTGGAGAACATCTGCCTGGCGCCGCGCAAGGTGCTGGGCATCAGCGCCGGCGAAGCCGAGGCGCGGGCGCGCAAGTACCTGGACAAGGTCGGCCTGCCGGCCCGCGCCGCCGACCAGTACCCGGCGTTTCTCTCCGGCGGCCAGCAACAGCGCGTGGCCATCGCCCGGGCGCTGGCCATGGAGCCGGAGATCATCCTGTTCGACGAGCCCACCTCGGCGCTGGACCCCGAGCTGGTCGGCGAAGTGCTAAAGGTGATACAGACGCTCGCCGAGGAAGGACGTACCATGCTCATGGTCACCCATGAAATGGGGTTCGCCCGCCAGGTATCGAGCCAGGTGCTGTTCCTGCACCAGGGCCTGGTCGAGGAAAGCGGCAGCGCCGAGATCCTCGACCGGCCACAGAGCGAGCGCCTGCGGCAGTTCCTCTCCAATCGTCTGAAGTGAAGTCACGCCGCCTATGGATAACAAGGCCATCACCCCCGCAGCTACACCGCTGGATCGCATCGACGAAGCGATCATCGACGTGCTGCGACACCAAGGAAGGATCACCTACGAGAAGCTCTCCACCCTCGTTCACCTGACCCCCAGGCCCTGCCTGGAACGGGTGCGCAAGCTGGAGCGGCGCGGGGTGATCCGCGGTTACGGGGCAATCATCGACCTGCAGCAGGTCTCCCCCGGGTTGTCGTTGCTGGTGCTGGTGGCCTTGTCCAACCAGAGCGGGCGCTCGGCGCAACGTGCCTTCGAAGCCACCGTGCGCGCCTGCCCGCAGGTCTACGAGTGCCAGCTGATCAGCGGGCACTTCGACTACAGCCTGCGTATGCGCTGCCGCGACATGGAGCACTACCGGGTGCTGACCGAGACCTGGATGAACAACGACGAGCTGCATATCGACAAGCTGGTGGCGCATCCGGAGCTGGCGGCGGTGAAGAGCACGGCGCCGCAGGCTTGAGCCAAGGTAGCGCTTGTGGCGCAAGATAGTGGCTTAGTAATATTACTGGATCCAATGACCACGCCTCGCGGGTAAAACCGCGGGGCGTTTCCACATTTCCAGGGATGTACAGCCGTGGCCAGCAGCCAATCCAACGATTCGCGTATTCGTTTTCCCATCGAGCAGAAGGAACAGGCGGCACAGCGCGACCACAGTACGTTGCTGGCGCGGGATGTGTATGCCAAGCTTTCCGGGCTGCTTGCAGAGAACCTCTATGCGCTTCCCGACGAAGACAATCTCGATCAGCATCGCGCCCACAGGGCTATTTTGATCGACGGCAAGCGCGGCACGGGCAAGAGTTCGGTGTTGGTCAACCTCAGCAGTTTTTTGGCCAGCCATGGGCAAAAAAAGCTTGTGGACGAAATACATGTGCTACAGCCCGTCGACCCAACACTACTGGAAGAAAGCGATGATTTGTTTCTCAACGTCATCGTGGCTGCGATCATCCGCGACAAAGCAGTGGCCAACGCGCTGAGCACCGCTTCTCCCAAGGCAGAAGAATTTCATCATCAACTTCAGATTCTGGGTAAAACCCTTGAAGCCCTACAGTCTCAACGCGAAAAATACGGGCTGGACAAGTTACGTGCCTTCATGGGTAGCCATGATATCAACCAGCAGGTTCACGAACTGTTCAAAAGAGCACTGGGGCTGGTCAATAAAAAACTACTCGTATTGCCGATTGATGACGTCGACACCTCACTGAACAAGGCTTTCGAAAACCTGGAAGTCGTCCGACGCTACCTGACCTCCCCCTACGTCCAACCTATCATCTCCGGCGACCTAGAACTCTACCTCGACGTGACGTGGCGCGACTTCCATAAAAAGCTTACCAACGGCGTACACACCCCAGACGCTCGCGGCACGGCTGAGGACCTAGCAAAAGAATACCAGCGTAAAATCATGCCACTTCCTCTACGCCTGAAAATGCCGACAGCCTCGCAATATTTGTCGGACAGCAAAATTTTCCTTTGCAAGGATGACGAAGACTACATTCCCCTGCCGACGTTCTGGCGATGGATAGATGCTCTGCTTAACGAGAGAACCAATAGCCAGCCAAACAAACGGCTGTCAATATCGATTAGTACCGTTCGTGAGCTTGCGCAATTGGTATTTGCCTTCAGAAGCATCATTCCCCGCCTGCACACGCTGCTCGAAACCGCAGAAGTACCGCTTGAAGCTGAGTGGGCTCCTCACCGATTCCTTTTCATGCCCAGTGCAGCAGTCCCAGCCCTTGAACATTTTTCTCGCGACTTCAAGCGCGCTCAACGACAGAGTGAAAAGCATCAGCGAGAAGCAGGCCGCCTTCACGCATACACTAATTTTTTTGCAGCTACCGATGTGCAGCGAAGCGCTCCAAACCCTGAACAGGAAGCGCTGATCTCTGCATCAAAAACAATACTGCTTGCACACCTTCGCCATGAGAACCCCCATACACCGGCCTGCTTGGTTCTCGAAGCAGACCTGCACTTGAATGCCTTGAGAAAATATAACGCAGACACTCGAGCATCGTCGCTGTTCAAGCCTCGGCTCTTCCATCCAATGCAATTGCCCACCACTACCATCGAGCAATTCCCTGAGACCCTTCGCAGGCAGCATCTGTCCGAATGGTACAACATATCGCCTACTTACCTCCTCGACGGCGTTTCGTCCGACGAATACTACCCCTATGCACTTCCAGAGGCTGGACAAGCGACAACCTCTTACAAACGTGTGGCGCTATCACCTTCTGGGCAATTCATCAAGGATCTGCTGCTGCATCGTAGCTTCTATACAGAAAGCAAAAGTGCGCAAATGATATTCACCGGCAGGCTCTTCGAACTCGTTGTCACCAGCCTGGTCACAGATATTGAGCCTCACGACATACATGACCTAATTATCAGGCCGCCGTTCTATTCGGTCCCAAGCCTGCTGGAAGCAGACGACGATACCGAAGAACTTTCCACCGATGTTCACCAGGACAGCGGCTATGACGACACCCTGATACAGTTTACCAATAACATTAAGCGTTGGCGCCAGCGACATGCACTTGAACATCGCCCGCTTTCCAGTTGGTTTATTTTCAACTGCATGAACAGCGTGTACTCAAGCGCATGGGATTTCAACCCACCGGTGAAAAACGGTCAAAGCCCAACACGCGCCACGCCAGCTGCGCTCTTCCTTACAGCACGACGAATTTACCGCGGCCTATGGAATGCGTTCGCTTGCTTCGAAAAAGGCGACACCTTTGGGCTCCCGCCCGTTACGACGAGCTTTAAAGTCAGTGACCGTGATAACTTCGAACAAAGCTTAAGCTACAAACAAAACATTCAAGCATTCATGCGCAAGCAGGGGGACCGCGCATTTGGTGAAGAAGTACAAGCCTATACCTACTGCCTCGCCGACCACCCCCTCCTCGCCCTGATTGAAGACCTTATCACTACCCTCGACCGGCCACAGGAATCTGACGAAAAGGCCATGGATGACGAGTCGATATACAGCAGCCGGCTGGTCACTAACCACATCAAAAAATATTACAACATTACGGGTCAGATCGAAGAAAGCTTTAACGAAATAAAACCTGCACCCGATGATCTAACCAAAATATTCCGGTTGTGTCTGGACGACGGAATATCGCGTCGCACCATCCATAACAACCGTTACTTTGAACTGCTGCGTAGCATGATCCGGAAGGCGGATTAACATGCTCCAGCCTTCTCTGCTGGAGCTTGCCACCGGTAACCTGCTCTGCAGCAGCACACTGGCCGAGCACCTCAAAGCTGACCTGCTGTCCCGGGATCTGCCGCAACGCCTGTGCGACACCCGGCAGTTCATCGAACCCTATCGGTTGTGCCTGGGAGATCAGCTAGACCAGCATCACTACGGCCGCTTTCGCCTGAATGATCTAAAACACGCTGCAGAGCAACTGTGCCCGACCAACCTGTTTCGCACATCGGAGTTGAGCGTTCTGGACACCCTGTTCCAATCGCTCTTCCTGTGCAACGGCGACCACGTCCACTACCGCCCCGAATGCCTGACGGATTACGCCCACCTTTGTGCCATGGTCGACCCGACCATCATCGTCGCCTGGCACTTGGCGCAGCGGTTCAGGCACAACCCGCACCTGTCGGCCAACGATGCTCAGCGCATCGTGCTGGCCCAGCAGCCGTTGTTCAGCCCACCGTCGATTGCCAACAAACCCTTTTCCGAAGGGCACGTACACCTGGGTGGTGCGCATTTCGACGGCATCATCCTGATGAACCAGATCACCCACCAGCCAGGCATGGAAGCCTTCGCACCGCTGCATCGCCTCTGCCACGGGCTACTCGGCGAATGGCCGGGGCGCCTGGATGCAAACCCAGGCAAGATTCTCAAGCTGTACCAGCGCACCCTGGGCAAGGCGCACCTGACAGACGGGCCGCTGATCCTCAGCTGGCCGGGCTTCAGCACCCTGCAGCCGCACACCGATGACCGCTGCCACCCCAGCTGGATGAAACTGCAGCTGGCCCAGGCCATCACTGCGGGTGACTTGAGCAAAGCCTGGCTGTGGCTACTGATCTGGCTGTGGACTCAGTACCAGGATGCCGAAGCGCCTCCCGTGCTTCGCATGGGCATCTTCTACCTGGTTCTGGCGCTGATGGCCGAACGGCGCAAGCTGTTGATGGACGGCCAGGGGTTGACGCGCTTTACGGCGATTTATGGAGGGTTCAGCAAAGCCTCCAGGCACAACCCCCAGAAACAGCTGCTGACGTACGGTCGCGCATGCGCCCGCCAACTGTTCCAGAACCCCGAGGATTGCGCCGAACTGAAGATCACCGAAAGCATCTTCACCAGCGAGCACATGGCCAGTTGGGTCAGCGCCCTTGAACAGCACCATGGCCAACAGCCAATCACACCGCTCAAGCCGGTCACCTTGCACCAAGCCAAACACTTCCGCTCACGCATGGAACGCTGGCACCTGTGCATCCACTTCCTGCGCCGGGTAGAGCACCTGCACAAACGCGGCAAGATCTGGGCCGACGGCGAGAAACTGCACCGAAAGCTCAGAGAACATTCCGGTTGGTCGTCCCCTGAGTTTCTGCATGGCAAGGTCAGCGAGCACTTCCGTTTCGAGCCGAGCGCCTGGGTGCGCGGGCTGGACGTCGCCGGCGACGAGAACACGACCCGCAACGAGCTCTACGCTCCTATGCTGCGCTGGCTGCGTGCCGGCCTGCAGCCGGCCGGCCATGGCGATGGCTTCCAGGGCGGGCTGCACCTGAGCATTCACACCGGCGAGGACTATGCCCACCCGCTGTCGGGCATGCGCCATATCGACGAGACCGTGCACTTTTGCGAGATGCGCCACGGTGATCGCATCGGCCATGCGCTGGCGGTCGGCGTGTCGCCGCTGCAATGGTGCCAGAACCAGGGCGACATGCTGCTGCCGGTGGATGAGCACTTGGACAACCTGGTGTGGCTCTGGCACCACGCCACGCAACTGGCAACCTGCGTCCCGCTGGCAAATCAGATCCTGCCGCGGCTGGAACGCCGTATCGCCCAGTTCGTGCCCCATGTCGCCTGGACCAGCCCTCATTACCTCAATGCGTTCTACCCTCGGCAGAAGCTCGGCAAAGGCCAGGCGCAATCCCAGCCCGAAGAGTCGCGGCGCTACATCAACCCGCACACCCTGCATGAAGCCTGGCGCCTGCGCCGCAACTGCTTCCACATGCTGGAGCAGTACCGGCCGAACGAACCGCTCGATGACAAGATGCGCGCCGCCCTGCCCGACCGGGAGATCCTCGGCACGGTCAACTTCCTCAAGCTCAACGGCCAGCATGACGACCCGGGGGCGGCGCTGCTGTACTGGCGTCGTTCCACCCTGCTCAGCCATGCCCAGTACAAGCCCCGCATGGTGCATGTGCGCATCCAGCGCCACGCCCTGGTCGAGACCCCGCCGATGCCAGGCGAGCAAGGCCTGCTGCCGGACTACGAAACCCCGCAAGAGCTGGAATTCATGGAGGCATTGCAGGACCACCTGATCGAAACTTGCGACCAGCGTGGGATCATCTTCGAGACCAATCCCAGCTCGAATGTGTACATCGCCCGGATCGGCAAGCACGCCGATCACCCGATCTTCCGCTGGAACCCTCCGGACGAGAGCACGCTGGAGCGCGGCGCAATACACAATCGCTTCGGACTGCGACGCGGGCCGATCCGGGTCACGATCAATACCGACGATCCTGGCGTGATTCCGACGACCTTGCGCACCGAGTATGCGCTGCTCCAGGAAGCGGCCAAGGCGATGGGCATATCCAGGACCCGAACCGAGGAATGGCTGGAACGACTGCGGATCTATGCCAACGATCAGTTCCAGCGCAACCATCGGCCGGTGTTCAGGGACCGCTGACATAGCGTTGGGACCAAAGACGCAAGCATCACCAGCGTGGGAGCGTCAGTGCGCCGCTCCCACAGGTTAAGCAACCTGCCGACCCTCAGCGCCACGCCTTTGGCTGCCGGTAGCCCGCCACCCACTGCGCCACCGCCTCCACCGGCATCGGCCGGGCAATGCCATAACCCTGGGCCAGTTCGCAGCCCAGCCCCATCAGCACCCTTCCGTGCTCGACAGTCTCCACGCCCTCGGCGATCACTTCGCGCCCGAACGCCCGCGCCAGGCCGATCACCGCGCCAGTAAGAGTCAGGTCGTCATGGTCATGAAGGATGTCGCGCACAAAGGACTTGTCGATCTTGATGGTCTGCGCCGGCAGGCGCTTGAGGTAGCTCAGCGAGGAATAGCCAGTACCGAAGTCGTCCAGCGAAAAACGCACGCCCAGGGCTCGACAGGCATCCAGGCAACGTCCGACCCGCGGCAGGTTGTCGATCGCCACCGATTCGACGATCTCCAGGTCCAGATGCCCGGGCGACACCCCGGGATGACGCGCCAGCAGGCGCTCAAGGCGCTGGGCAAAGTCGCCGCGCTGCAGCTGGCGGGCGGCGATGTTGACGCTCAGTGACCAATCGCGCCCGGACAGTTGCCACTGCTGCAACTGGGTCAAGGCCTGGTCGATGACCCACTCGCCCAACTCGACGATCAGGTCGGTCTGCTCCACGAAGGGCAGGAACTCCCCCGGCGGCACCGGCCCCTTGGATGGATGCATCCAGCGCAGCAAGGCCTCGAAGCCGATCACCTGACCGCTGCGCATGTTCACCTTGGGCTGGTAGTGCAGGCACAGTTCGCCCTGGCGCAGGGCCTGGCGCACCCGCGCCACGGTCTGGTGGGTGGCCTTGAGCTCGAGCTCCTGGGACACGTCGAACAGGTGGTAGCGGTTGCGTCCGCGCTGCTTGGCCACGTACATGGCCTGGTCGGCGTGGCGCACCAGGGTGTCGGCATCCTCGTCATCCTGCGGGAACAGGGTCACGCCGATGCTCGCGCTCAGGCTCAGCGACTGCTCGCGCACCACATAGGGCGCAGCTAGCGCCTGGAGGATACGCTGCAACGCGGCATGCAACTGCTGCGGGCCTTCGATATGGCGCAAGATCAGCACGAACTCGTCACCCGACAGCCGCGCCACCGCATCACCGCCACGCAGGATGTCCTGCAGGCGTTGGGCGACCTCCACCAACAGCAGGTCGCCGGTGGCATGGCCGTAGCCGTCGTTGACCGCCTTGAAGCCATCGAGGTCGAGCATGCATACCGCCAACGGAATACTTTCCCGCCGGGAGAACGCCAAGGCCTGGTTGAGCAGGTCGGACAGGTAGGCGCGGTTCGGCAGGCCGGTCAGCACGTCATGCCCCACCCGCCACTGCAGGGTGTGCAGCAACTGGCGCTTCTCGGTGACGTCGAAGCGGATCGACACGTATTTGCGCACCCGGCCGGTGTGCGGGTCGATCAGCGGCACCATGGTGCTGTCCACCCAGTACAGCGAACCGTCCTTGGCTCGGTTGCAGATCTCGCCTTTCCACACCCGGCCGGCGGCCAGGGCGCGCCACATTTCGAGGAAGAAAGTCGGCTCGTGCAGCCCGGAATTGAGGATGCGGTGGTTGGCTCCCAGCAGTTCCTCGCGACTGTAGCCGGAGATGCTGCAGAACTGCTGGTTGACGTAGGTGATGCAACCGCGCAGGTCGGTCTCGGAAAAGATCGCGGCCGCATCGACGGCCGCGCGGTAGTTGTCGTCCATAACCCTCGCAACCTAGCGGTTGAAGCGCTCCACCAGGGCGCGCAGCCCGGCGCACACTTGCTCCAGTTCTGCGCCGCGCACGGCTGCGGCATTGGCGCGGCGGGCGCTCTGCTGCACCGTGCCGGCCACACCGTTGATCTGCCGCGAGACATCCTCGGCCACGCTGGACTGCTCCTGCGAGGCCGCGGCCATCTGCTGGCTCATGTCGCTGATACGCTGCACCGCGTGTTGGATGCCCTGCAGCGCCTCCTGGGTCAAGGCAACCTGGGCCACACCCTGCTGCGCGCCCTCCAGGCCCTGGCTGGCGATGCTTACCGCCTGCTCGGCACCGCCGCGCAGGCTGTCGATGATCGACTGGATATGCAGGGTCGACTGACGGGTCTTGTCGGCCAGGGCGCGGACCTCGTCAGCGACCACCGCGAAGCCACGCCCCTGCTCGCCGGCGCGCGCCGCCTCGATGGCGGCGTTGAGCGCCAGCAGGTTGGTCTGCTCGGCAATGGCGCGGATCATTCCGGCTGCCTCGGCAATTGCACCGGTCTGACCGGCCAGGTCGTTGACCGCCTGGTTGATCTGCCCGACCGTGCCGGCCAGGCTCTGGATCGCCGCGCCGGTGGCGTCAGCCACCTGACTGCCCTGACCGGCCAGCAGGTGCGCGGTATGCGCCTGCTCGGCGGTCAGTTGCACGTGGCCGGCGACCTCGCCAATGGAAGCGGCCATCTCGGTCATGGCGGTGGCGGTGAGGTCAGTCTCGGCACGCTGTTCGAGCAGCGCCGACTCGGTACTGCGCGACAACCGTCCGGCATCCTGGGCGGCGCCGGCCATCTGCACCGCGAGGTCGCTCAGGCGGGTGAGCGCGGTCTTCAAGCGCGCCTCCTCGCTGACCAGGATCAGCTGCAGCTGCCCGGCGGCACCAGGCAGGTCGCTATAGGTCAAGGCCGCAACCGGGTCGCTGAAGGTGTTGTCCGCAACCTGGACGATGCGCCGCAAGTGGCGCCCCATGCGGCTTTGCGCCCACAGGCCGACGCCGGCGAACAGCGCCAGGGTCAGACCTTGGGCGGGCAGGTCCGGCAATACCTGGCCGGCGCCAATGGCGACGGCCCCCGCCAGCAGCGGCAACGCCATGGCCCGCCCCAGCAGGGCCAGGCGCCGGGTCGGCGATAGCGCCGCCTGGCCCTCACGCAGCCGGGCGTACAGGGCTTCGGCACGGGCCACCTGCTCGCGGGTCGGACGCACGCGCACCGACTCGTAGCCGACCACCTGGCCGTTGTCGAGCATCGGCGTAACGTAGGCGTTGACCCAATAGAAGTTGCCGTTGCTGCAGCGGTTCTTGACGATACCCATCCAGCTGCGACCGGCCTTGAGGTACTGCCACATCAGCTCGAACACCGCCTCGGGCATGTCCGGGTGACGCACCAGGTTGTGCGGGCTGCCGATCAGCTCCTCCTGACTGTAGCCGCTGATGGCGGCGAACTCGGCGTTGCAGTAGGTGATCAGGCTGGCCGTATCGGTTGCCGAAATCAGCCGCTGGTGCTCGGGGAAGCTTTGCTCGACCGGATTGACCGGCAGGTTCTGACGCACGATGAGACTCCATTCATATACGGGCCGACGCATGGCCTGACAGGAGGCCAGGTGCGCCGGAACCGGTCATCCTGGATCAGTTCCAATGTCCGACAACGCTTGCACACGGGCCGGCAAATGGCCGGATCGCCTTGGACGACGACTTGAATGACTGATCAATCAAAGCGGCGAATTCTACGAATTCCATCACATTTTGCAAATAAAGGTGACGAATCATGGCGTTGCGCCATATCGACATATATCGTTAAGTGCTTGATTCTAAATGGGAATTGAGCGATGACGAGAACAGGTCTAGGTCCAGCCCTGCGCCGCTACCGCAAACTGGCGGGCCTCACTCAGGCGCAACTGGGCGAGCGAACCGGCTTCGACCCCAAGACCATCAGCCGCTTCGAGACCGGCACCTATACCCCCAGCGTCGAGTCGTTGGTGGGCTTCGCTGATGCCCTGGGGGTCAAGCCAAAAGTGTTCTTCAGCGACCCCGAAGACGAAGAAGAACAACGCGCCTACCTCTTCGGCGTGATCCATAACGCCCCCCCCAAGGACCTCGGCAAGCTGATCGCCGCCGTCGATCAGGTGCTGGCAAAGCCATGAAATCTCCCCCGGCACCACGCTAGAGCAGAAGCCGCGTCAGTGCACCTCAACTGGTAAGACCGGTAAGGCCAAAATCGCTTGCATTGTAGGAAATTTCGGAGTTTTATGGCTCGGCAGTGAACAAACCGGTAAGACCACAATAATTAAGTCCTGCGCTCTTTCGCTCCGTGTGGCTTGGGGGGCAAGGACACCGACCAGAGACTCCTCCCATGCTCAAATGGTGTTCGCGTTCGATCTTCCTCCAGGTTGTGCTCGGCCTTGCCCTCGGCATTGTCTGCGGCCTGAGCTTCCCCGACCTGTCCCTGCAACTCAAACCCCTGGGCGACGGCTTCATCAAGCTGATCAAGATGCTCATCGGCCTGATCGTGTTCTGCGTGGTGGTCAGCGGCATTTCCGGCGCCGGCGACCTGAAAAAGGTCGGGCGCATCGGCCTGAAATCGGTGATCTACTTCGAAGTGCTGACCACCCTGGCCCTGGTGATCGGCCTGGTGTTCGCCTTCTCCACCGGCATCGGCAGCGGCGCCAACATCCACCTCGACCAGCTGTCCAGCGCCGACGCTGGCGCCCTGGCCGAGCGCGGCGCGCACATCCACAACACCACCTCCTTCCTCATGGACCTGATCCCCACCTCGGTGGTGGGCGCCTTCGCCGACAACAACATCCTCCAGGTGCTGCTGTTCTCGGTGCTGTTTGGCAGCGCGCTGAACCTGGTGGGCGAGTCGGCCTCAGGCATTTCGCGGCTGATCAACGAGCTCAGCCACGTGATCTTCCGCATCATGGGCATGATCGTGCGCCTGGCGCCGATCGGCGTGTTCGGCGCCATCGCCTTCACCACCAGCAAGTACGGCCTGAGCTCGCTGCAGCACCTGGGCGGTCTGGTGGCCCTGTTCTACCTGACCTGCGCCGGTTTCGTGCTGATTGTCCTCGGCACGGTGATGCGCCTGTCGGGCCTGAAACTGCTGCCGTTCATCAAGTACCTGCGCGAGGAGCTGTCCATTGTCCTCGGCACCGCCTCCTCCGACGCCGTGCTGCCCCAAGTGATGCGCAAGCTCGAACACCTCGGCATCGGCAGCTCCACCGTCGGCCTGGTGATCCCCACCGGCTACTCGTTCAACCTCGATGGCTTCTCCATCTACCTGACCCTGGCCATCGTGTTCATCGCCAATGCCACCGGCACGCCGCTGGCGATGACCGACCTGTTGACCATTCTTCTGGTGTCGCTGGTGACTTCCAAAGGTGCCCACGGCATCCCAGGCTCGGCCCTGGTGATCCTTGCCGCCACCCTGACCGCGGTACCGGCGATTCCGGTGGTGGGCCTGGTGCTGGTACTGGCCGTGGACTGGTTCATGGGCATCGGCCGGGCGCTGACCAACCTGATCGGCAACTGCGTCGCCACCGTGGCCATCGCCCGCTGGGAGAAAGACATCGACCTGGAACGCGCCCACAACGTGCTGGCCAACAAGCCTGGCTTCGCCCCGATCACCCGCAAGCAGGGCCAACCCCATCAACAGGAATTCTAAGCCCAAGGCCGCCGGCGCCCAGCGCCGGCCGGCCAAGCGCAAAGATGCCGCGTCAACCAAGGAGCGAACCGTGATCAGCTCTTCGACCGTAGTCAATTCAGTGGTGGAGAAACTCCGCCAGGCCCTGGCCCGTGGCCAGTGGCGCAGCGGCGACATGCTGCCCGGCCAGCGCGAGCTGGCCGAACAACTGGGGATCAGCCGGCCAAGCCTGCGCGAGGCGGTGATTGTCCTGGAAACCCTGGGCCTGGTGCGCTCGATGCCCGGCAAGGGCGTGCTGGTGCTGGATGCCGACGTCACCCAGGCGCAGGAGGCGGACACCGTCGCCGAGGCCAGCCTGGCCGACGTGCTCGAGCTGCGCTACACCCTTGAACCCTTCATCGCCGGGCTGGTGGCGCAATCGGCCGGCAGCCAGGACATCGGCCAGCTGCGCCTGACCCTGATGGACATGCGCGAAGCCCTCGAGGCCGGTGACAGCGAGGCGGGGATCAACGCCTACATCACCTTCCACGAGGCGCTGTTCGCCCTGACCACCAACCCGATCTTCCAGAGCGTGGTGCAGCAGACCGGCAATGCCCTCAAGCAGAGCGCCGCCATGCTACGCAACTCGCCCGAGCACCTGGCCGCGCGCCTGAGCGAGAACGAAGCGGTGGTGCGCGCCATCCGCGAACGCAACAGCGCCAAGGCCAGCCAGCAAATGCGCCAGCACATCCTCGCCGAGGGGCAGCGCATGGGCATTGCCCTGAACATCCCGGACGACCAACCAGGCACCTGAACAAAGAAGGAGAGCGACCATGACCGCCTGCGCCCCAGCCGCCCCCCGCCTGCCTGCCCTGCTCGGTGCCGGCGAGACCCGCCTGTCGGCGGAGCAGATCTATCCACGGCTGTTCGACGCCATCCTAGAACAGCGCCTGCCGCCCGGCAGCGCCCTGCCCGAGCAGGCGCTGGGCAATGCCTTCGGTGTCAGCCGCACGGTGATCCGCCGGGTGCTCGGGCGCCTGTCCGACCAGCAGGTGGTGGTGCAGCGCCCCAGCCATACCGCGCACCTGGCCGCGCCCGACCCCGAGCAGGCGCGCCAGGTACTCAGCGCCCGGCGCCTGGCCGAGACCACCTTGATCGGCCTGGCCACCCAGCGCGCCCGACCGGCGCAGATCCGCCAACTGCGCCAGCTGGTCGAGCGCGAGCGCCAGCACCATGAGCGCGGCGAACGCTGCACGGCGATCCGCCTGGGCGGCGAGTTCCACATGAAACTGGCGCAGATGGCCGCCAACGCACCACTGGCGCGCTTCCTCAACGGCCTGGTGCCGATGACCTCGCTGATCATCGCCCGCTATGAGTCACCATGCTGCGAGCACTGCGCGTGGCAGGAGCATGCGGCGATCATCGATGCAGTGGAAAGCGGCGACGGCGAGGCTGCGCTGGCGCTGATGCATGATCATCTGGACCGCCTTGAGGCCAAACTCGATCTGGATCCGACTGGCTGAATCGGGCGAACGCCACCGCCTCGACATCCGGCAGGACCACCACTTCATCACCCAACGACCATTCCGCCGCCCGCGCCGCCAAGGCGGCGGACACGCCGGGTGAACCGCCCGGGCCGGGCGGCACGTCGTACGTGGCGTGGGCATCGTGCGCCAGCAACACTTCGAAGCCCCGTTGCAGCGCGGCGCGGGCGGTGGCGGCCAGGCACATTTCCGAGAGCAGGCCGCACAGGGCCAGGCACTGGACACCCAATTCGTGCAGCAAGGCCTGCAGGCCAGTCTCGACGAAACCATCGTCCTCGGTCTTGAACAGCACGTACTCGCCACGACCCGCCGGAAAATACAACTGCCAGCCGGCTGTGTGCGGGGCGTCCGGGGTGTCGGGCGCGCCGTCGTTCTGCAGGAAGATCACCGGCACGCCGGCCTGCCGCGCCCGCGCCAGCAGGCGGGCGATGCTCGCCTGCAGGGCGAGGTGACCGGGGACGGCGTCGGCCCCTTCCATGAACGCGCATTGCACGTCCACCAGCAACAGGGCCTCGGCCCGGGGGATCGGTTCAGCGGACATGCGATGTTCCAGGACGCGGGATGAAACGTCGAGCATAGCGCAGCACCAGGGCACGCCGTACCATACCCGTCGAATCATCACAGTGCCCCGGAGGCCAACATGCAGCACACTATCGCGACAGCGGGCGCGGAACACTTCGATCGGCTGACCGATCTGTGGGAAGCCGCGGTACGGGCGACCCATGACTTTCTTCCCGACGGCTACATCGAGCGCCTGCGTCCGCTGGTGCGTGAGCAGTACCTGGGCTTTGTCGAGCTGCGTGCCTGGCGTGACCAGGAAGGCCATATCCGCGGGTTTGCCGGGGTGCATGACGGCAAGCTGGAAATGCTCTTCGTCGACCCCGCCTGCCGCGGCCAGGGCATCGGCAAGGCGCTGCTGACCAGCGTGGTCGAGGAGCTGGGCGTGCGTGAGGTGGACGTCAATGAACAGAACCCGCAGGCGGTGGGGTTCTACCTGAAACAGGGGTTCGTTCAGGTCGGCCGCTCCGAGGTGGATGGTCAGGGCGATCCGTACCCATTGCTGCACTTGAAGCTGGAGGGGTGAGCATGTCATTCACGCCTGCAAAGGGGGCCGCTCTGCGGCCCATCGCGGTGCAAGCCCGCTCCCACAGGTACTGCGTGGCGGTCCCTGTGGAAGCGGGCTTGGCCAAGACAAACCTATACTTCGGGTAATCACCCAGCCTCTCGCCAAGGGGGCAATCCGCGTGAAATCAATCCTCGTGATGTTTGCGCTCTGCCTCCTGCTGGCCCTCGCCGGCTGCGCAGGCAAACGTCCCCCGGCCCCGCCACCCCCGCAGAATCTGCCCCCCGCCGCCTGGCAACGCATCGACCAGGACATCATCGAAGCTTCGGTCGCCGCAGCGGACTCGGCCAACGACTACGCCCGGCGCTCCATGCGTGTGTGGAAGGAGCAGGTACAGCAGCGTACCGAGAACGATTTCATCCCCTGGTTCACCGGCTACTGGACCCAGCAATGGCTCACGCTCAAGGTGGCCTGGTACACGATGAACAGCGGCAACGGCAACGAGCCGCCAGAGAAGCGCCTGGGCCTGTACCTACAAGCGCAATACCGCGAACGGGTGATCGACCCGGTGGCCGAGCAGATCAACCCCGAGGGCATCCGCGACCGCGCCAGCGAGTTGTACCTGCAACTGCTCGGCCAGCAGTTGGCGGCGATCATCCAGCGCTACAACGCGCCGCCCGAGCAGTTCAGCCAGCGCCTGAATCGCATCCCGATCATCGCCCTGGGGCCACCGGACGCACGCAACGCCTCGCTCTACCAGTTGCTGCGGGCTAAATCGCTGGACCAGCAACCGGCCTGGCAATCCCTGCGCCAGCACCTGCACCAGCAGGCCGCCAAGGCCCCTGGGCAGACCGAGGCAGGGCTGTCGTCGGTGGCCAACCAAGCCAGCGAGAAACTCGGCGCCACCCTGGCCCCGCGCGGCGCCGCCAGCGCGATCGCGGCGGCGGTGGGCAAGGCGGCGGGGGCGTTGATCTCGGTGGCGGCAACTGGCTACGGCATCATCACCCATGACCGCGAACAGCCGCAGATGGTCGAGCAACTGCGGGTGATCCTCAATGTGGCGCTGAACCAGGAATGGCAGGAGCTGATGGAGAACCGCCAGAGCGGGGCCATGGCCGGGGTGTACTACCTGTCGGGGCAGGTGGAGGACAGTTTGCTCGGCTACCGATCCCCCTGAAGCGAAGTCGACGCGCGCCTGCAAAAGGCTCAGGCCGTCGCCATTGCCGAGGTCGGCAAGCCAAAAATCCGGTCGAACGCCCAGTTGTAGAGGAACGTGTAGCACGGCACCAGGATGATGAACGCCAGGTCCACCAGCAACGCCTCAAGCAGCGTCATGTCCAGCCACCAGGCGATCAGCGGGATCAAGTACACCACCAGGGTCAGCTGGAAGCCGATGGCATGCGCCACCCGTCGGCCCAGGCTGCGGCCGCGCTTGGCCTGGCGGCTCTCCCAGCGCTCGAACAAGGTGTTGTAGATGAGGTTCCAGAGCATGGCGATGGTGGTGATCATCACCGCCAGGGGCCCGGTGTGCGAAGCCTGGGTGTCGGACAGGTAGGCCAGGCCCAGGGTCGACATGCACAGGCCAATCAGTTCATAGAAGGTCACGTAGACCAGTTTGCGTTTGAGTCCTTGCACGAAGTTACCTTGCTGCGGGTATGACGAAGGCGCGCAGGATGAATCAATCAATTTGACAGGAAAAGTAAGTAGCCTTCAGATTTGCTGAAAGGAGACTGCCATGAACTTTTCCAGCGATACCATCCTGCTGTTCCTTGCCGTGCTCGACCGCGGCTCGTTTTCCGCCGCCGCGCGGGCCCTCGGCCGCGTGCCTTCGGCGGTGAGCATGGCTATCGGCAACCTCGAGGCGGAGATTGGTTACCCGTTGTTCGAACGCGGCTCGCGCGAGGCGCGCCCGACCGCGCAGGCCCAGGCCCTGGAACCCCATGCCCGACTGATTGCCGAACAGCTCGGGCTGCTGGAGGTGCACGCGCTGGAGCTGTCGCGTGGGCTCGAAAGCAGCCTGGCCATCGCCGTGGTCCCGGACATCGACCAGCGCCCGTTGCTCGAAGCCATTACTCGCCTTGGCGAGCGCTATCCGCTGCTGGACATCGAACTGCTCGCCGCGCCCCAGGAAGAGGCCCTGCAGTTGCTCGACAGTGGCCGCGCCGGCCTGTGCCTGGCCTTCGCCGGATTGCAGGTGGATCCGCGGCGCAGCTTCCAGCACATCGCCATCGAATCGCTGGTGGCCACGCTGTCGCCGCAGCACCCCGCCCTGCGTGAAGGGCGCATCCGTCACCTTGAAGACCTGGTAAACCTGCGACAGATCCTGGTACGCAGCCGCGACCTGCCACTGTCCGACCCGCGCTCGCTGATCGGCACCTCGCACTGGCGCACCGACAGCCTGGACCTTGCCGTGCAGATGGTCGAGGCGGGGCTGGGCTGGGGTGATTTGCCCCTGTCACGGGTCGCACCGCTGATCGACGCCGGGCGCCTGGTGCGCCTGGAATTCCACAACACCCGCAACGAACTGCAACTGCCGGTGAATGCCTTCTGGCTCAAGCAGCAACCCCTCGGCCAGGCGGCCAGGATGTTGGTGAGCCTGTTGGCTTCGAAATGATTTGTCACCCTGTTAGGGCAATTGCGCCAAGCATTGCGACATTTAGTCTTTCAACATTTTTCAGACTCGGCCGATAGCGTTGCAACAGGCTCCGCCATCCGTGCCACAAGCACGCGGCGCCCTCCTTTCACTGGCTCAAGGTCTCGAAACATGAACCTGAAATTCCGCCACAAGATCCTGCTCAGTGCCTGCGCCGTCGTCGTACTGGCCTTCGCGCTGTTCACCCTCTACAACGACTACCTGCAACGCAACACCATCCGCCAGAACATCGAGTCCTCGGTGCGCCAGGCCGGCGCGCAGACCGCCAGCAGCGTGCAGAACTGGATGAGCGGCCGCATTCTGGTACTGGAGAACCTGGCCCAGGACATCGCCCAGCAGGGTGCCGGCAGCAACGTGCCGGGCCTGGTCGACCAGCCGTCGTACACCAGCAACTTCCAGTTCACCTATTTCGGCCAGAACACCGGCCTGTTCACCCAGCGCCCCGACGCCAAGATGCCCGATGGCTACGACCCGCGTCAGCGCCCCTGGTACACCCAGGCCGTGGCCGCCAACCAGACCATGCTGACCCCACCCTACATGGCGGCGGTAGGTGGCCTGGTGGTGACCATCGCCATGCCGGTCAAGGCCAAGGGTAGCGGCGAGCTGATCGGTGTGGTCGGCGGTGACCTGAGCCTGAACACCCTGGTCGACATCATCAACGCCGTCGACTTCGGCGGCATCGGCCACGCCTTCCTGGTCGACCGCAATGGCCAGGTGATCGTCAGCCCGGACAAGGACCGGGTGATGAAGAACCTCAAGGACATCTACCCGGGCTCGCCGCTGCGCGTGGAAACCGGCATCCAGGAAGTGAGCCTCGACGGCAAGGAGCGCATCATCTCCTTCGCCCCGGTCGACGGCCTGCCGTCGGCGCAGTGGTACATCGGCCTGTCCATCGACAAGGAAAAAGCCTACGCCCCGCTGAGCCAGTTCCGCACCTCGGCCATCATCGCCATGCTCATCGCCGTGGCGGTCATCGCCGGCCTGCTCGGCCTGCTGATCCCGGTGCTGATGCGCCCGCTGACCACCATGGGCCGCGCCATGCAGGACATCGCCGAAGGCGAAGGCGATCTGACCCGCCGCCTGACTGTCGAGCAGAAGGACGAGTTCGGCGAGCTGGCCATCTCGTTCAACCGTTTCGTCGAGCGTATCCACGCCTCGATCAGCGAAGTGTCCTCGGCCACCCGCCTGGTGCATGACCTGTCGGAAAAGGTCGTGGTCGCCTCCAACGCCTCGCTCACCGGCTCCGAAGAGCAGAGCATGCGCACCAACAGCGTCGCTGCCGCCATCAACGAACTGGGCGCCGCCACCCAGGAAATCGCCCGCAACGCCGCCGATGCCTCGCAACACGCCAGTGGCGCCAGCGAACAGGCCAACGGTGGCCGCCAGGTGGTCGAAGAGGCCATCAGCGCCATGACCGCCCTGTCCGAGCGCATCAGCGAGTCCTGCGAGCAGATCGAGACCCTCAACGCCAGCACCGACGAGATCGGCAAGATCCTCGACGTGATCAAGGGCATCTCCCAGCAGACCAACCTGCTGGCGCTCAACGCCGCCATCGAGGCCGCCCGTGCCGGTGAGGCCGGCCGAGGCTTCGCCGTGGTCGCCGACGAAGTGCGCAACCTGGCCCACCGCACCCAGGAGTCGGCCGAAGAGATCCACCGCATGATCACCAGCCTGCAGGTCGGCTCGCGCGAGGCGGTGCACACCATGAACACCAGTCAGGTCTCCAGCGAAGAGACCGTGCAGGTGGCCAACGAGGCCGGTGAGCGCCTGGCCAGCGTCACCCAGCGCATCGGCGAGATCGACGGCATGAACCAGTCGGTGGCCACCGCCACCGAAGAGCAGACCGCCGTGGTCGAGAGCCTGAACCTGGACATCACCCAGATCAACGCGCTGAACCAGCAAGGGGTGGAGAACCTCAACGAAACCCTGCGCCACTGCGACGCCCTGAGCCAGCAGGCCGGACGCCTGAAGCAACTGGTCGGCAGCTTCCGTATCTAAGGCGTGCTCTTCGCCGACAAGCCGGCTCCTACTGCAGGAGCCGGCTTGTCGGCGAGCCGGCCGCTCAGGCCACCTCAATCTCCCCTGCCCCGCCGCATCAGCCCATCGTCCTGACCGCCTAGGACGGTGCCGCTGTCATTCCTGCCCGACGAAGGCCTGCACCTCGATCTCCACATCCACGCCCAGGGCCAACGCCGAGGCCACCGTGGAGCGCACCGGCAACGCCGCGCCGAAGAACGTCTTGTACACCTCGTTGAAACCCGCGAAATGACTCATGTCCGACAGCCATACGGTGCACTTCACCACCTGGTCGAAGCGCGCCCCGCAGGCCGCCAGGCTCTCGCCGATCCGCTCGCAGGCCGCGCGGGTCTGTTCCTGAATATCGCCCTTGACCACCTCGCCGGCCGCATTCATCGGAATCTGCCCGGAGAGGAACAGGAACCCTCCAGCCTTCACCGCACGTGAAAATGGAAACGGCAGGCTGCTGGGAAAACGCTGGATGTCATTGCTCATGGAACACTCCTTTCAGGGTTGGTTGGAACGTGCCGGGGACAGCGCGCGAACTCATCGAGATTGCAGCACGCCCGTCGCACATCTTGAACAGGCCAGCGGTTATAACCTAATAACGAACAAGTCTATTTGGCTATAAAAAAATCTATATGCTGGCAGCATCCGATCACGGGCAAGCTGGGCAGTCGAGTAGCGTATGGATGTAGGTTCTTTCGGTTTCACCATTGCGGGCCTGGTTGTGGGCTTCATCGTCGGCATGACCGGCGTCGGCGGCGGTTCGCTGATGACCCCGATCCTGCTGTGGTTCGGCATCAACCCGGCCACCGCCGTGGGCACCGACCTGCTCTATGCCGCCATCACCAAGGCCAGTGGCGTCTGGGTGCATGGCCGCAACAAGAACATCGACTGGAAGATCACCGGCTGGCTGAGCCTGGGCAGCGTGCCCGCCGCCGCCCTCACCCTGTGGTTCCTCAGTACCCTGCACACCGATACCTCGGCGCTGAACGCCATCATCAAGCAAGGCCTGGCGGTGGTGCTGATCCTCACCGCCCTGGCGATCCTGTTCAAATCGCGCCTGCAGGCGTTCGCCAGCAAGCATGCCGGCGATCACTACCACCTCAGCGACCGCCCCCTGAACATCCTCACCGTGATCACCGGTGTGGTGCTGGGGGTAATGGTCACCCTCACCTCCATCGGTGCCGGCGCGCTGGGGACCGTGGCGCTGTTCCTGCTGTACCCGTTCCTGGTCACCCGCCGTCTGGTCGGCACCGAGATCGCCCACGCCGTGCCATTGACCCTGGTGGCTGGCCTCGGTCATGCCGGCATGGGCAACATGGACTGGTCACTGCTGGGCTACCTGCTTCTGGGTTCGCTGCCGGGGATCTACCTGGGCAGCCACCTGACCGGGCGCATCTCTGACCGCGTGCTGCGGCCTTGCCTGGCGACCATGCTGCTGCTGATCGGCTACAAGCTGGCGTTCTAATCCGAGCTTCAGTCCATGCACGCCCCCCGCTGTAGGAGCGTGTCAACCAAGGCGCCATAGCACCGGCCAGAACTCCGGCTTCACGTACCCACAGCGATCCAGCCGAGCCACACGCTCCAGGCGCATGCGCTCACCATCGTAGCGCCACTGCTGGATCAGCCCGCAGCCTCGCTCGAGCTGGCTCTTGTCCGCAACATACAGTTGGCCGCTTCGTGCATCGAACGCCGCGTAGCCACTCAGGCGTGGAGCCAGCAACGGCGTTGGCGCCTCGAAGGCCATTTCACTGATCTGGTAGGGCACGGCACGAGACACCCGGTACAGGTAATTGGCGCAGAACTCGCCACCGCACCCCACATTGAGGATGACCAGGACATTGGCATCGTCCAGCGGGTGAACCTCGTAATGACTGTTGCTCATGCCCTCTACATCGCCTTCGACCTTCGCATGGCGTTTCACCGCCCTGCCGATCTCATGGGCCTGCTCATCGTTCATGCCCGGCGCAGCGATGAACCGTGGCAACACCGCCGCGGCAGGAGCGTCAGGCACTTCGGCAGTCGGGGCGTCCCCCACCCGCACCAGCGCATCGGCATGCCCTACCCGCCCCTGGACCGCATCAATGGCCAGCAACGCGCCACTGATCCCCTGCAACGAGGCTACCAGCTCGCCATCCTCGGTCAATGAGCTCAGGCGATTGCCATTGCGTATCTGACGGATCAGCGCCAGTGCCGCATCACCTTCGAGTTGCAGGTCGAAATCGTACTCACGTTCGACTCGCCGCCATTGAGCCGACAGTTCCTGGCCATCGAGCAGCACCTGGTCGGCAAACGCCGGCCCGACACGCAGCGTCAGCTCGAGCTTGCCCCGCGGCCCCGCCTCGCGCCGGACGATGGTCTGCAGGCCGCTCATCAGCTCGTCATCGATCGCCAGCAACGCCGTGCAGGCACGGGTGTTGTCACAGCCGACTACCCAGTCCTTGACCTGCCGGTACAGCGGCACCGCCTCGAGCGCTGCCTGGGCGCTTTCAGCCTGCGCGGCCAGTGGCGCGATGAGCGCTAGCAGCAGTGCCGCATGGTAGTTTTTCATCCTTTTCATGGTGTTGCCCCTGACGTCCCTTTCACGCTTTCAGCCTTCGCTGCGCCATAGTACCGGCCAACTGTCAGTGCCCACTTCGGCACACCGGTCCATCCGCGCCAACCTGACCAGGCGCATGCGCATGCCGTCGTAGCGCCAGCTTTCCTCGGCCCCACAACTGCCGGGATAGTCGTCCTTGGCATAGCTGTGGAGCTCGCCTTTTTTGGGGTAGAACTCGATGGCATCGCGCATCCGGCTGATCAGCACCGGGCTGGACGGTGCCTCGAACTCAAGCGGCCCAAGGGTGTAAGGCGCCTTACGCGACACCTTGTACAACGCGTAGAGGCAATGGAAGTCGTTGCAGTTGTAGCTGAGCAACGCCAGGGCGTGCTGGCCGTCCAGGGCATGCAGCTCAAGCTTGGGAGCGACATCGTATTCGTTCTTCAACTGGTCTTCGGCGGCCGCCTTGGCCATCACTACCGGGTTGATGCCCGCCAGTTCCTGCTCGCTAAGCGGCGTGGGTGCCACAAAGGCCGGCCCCTTGGGCTTGGCCGGGATGGGCAGCTGGGTGTCGGCGACGCTGTCACCGGGTCGCATCAGCGCGCTGTAGTGACCGACCCGGCCCTGCACCACATCCATCAGCAGCAAGACGGCGCTCAGGCCCTGCAGCGAACTCACGCGCTCCCCTGGCCGGGTGTCGTCCACCAGGCGCTGGCCGTTACGCAATTGCTGCAACACGGCGTAGGCATCGGCGCCCTCCAGTTCCAGGGTGGTCTCGGCGCCGCGGGTCATGCGCCAGGGGGCGACCAGCAGTTGGCCGTCGAGCAGGGGTTCGCCCGACCAATCGGTGCTGCCCACCAGGGTCAGGTGCAGGTTGCCCCAGGCGCCCGCCTCGCGCTGCACCAGCATGCCCACCCGCATCTTCTCCGGATGATCGGCCAGCACCGCGGTGCAGAAACGCGTGTTGTCGCAGCCCACCACCCAGTCCTTGATCTCCCGGTACACCGGTACCGGCTCTGGCTCCGCCGCGCCGACCAGGCCCGGTAGCAACGCCAGCCCCAGGGCCAGCCAGTTCCTTGTTGTAGCGCGCATCGTGCTGCATTCCTGTCTTAGCCGTGAAAGCCCCACTCCAGAGGCGGCGCAATGATTCCACAGATCAAATGCCAGGTGCGGAAAATCGGCAGTGGTGATTGCGCCATGGGATCTGGCAGTATCGGTGGCGTCCTGTTAAGAGCCTGCGCCATGTCCGCTACCGTCAGCCCGCTGTTGCTTGCCTTGCGCGAGGGTACCCGCGCCTGCCACGAAGGGCTGGAGGCTCGCCTGCCGTTCTTCAGCGAAGGTTTCGACCGGGCGGCCTATGCGCGCCTGCTCGGGGCCTACCATGGCTTCCACGCGCCGCTGGATACCTTGCTGGCCGAGTACCAGGGCACCGAACGCAACAAGACACCCGCCTTGTCACGCGACCTGGGCGCCCTGGCCATCGATGTCGAATCGCTGCCCTTGTGCCACACCCTGCCTCGTATCGACGACGAAGCCTGCGCACTCGGCGTGATGTATGTACTGGAAGGCTCCACCCTGGGCGGCCAGGTGCTCAAGCGGGCCATGGCTGAACGCCTGGGGATCGACGCCGACAACGGCGGTGCGTTTCTCGACGTCTACGGCCCGCAGACCGGCGTACGCTGGCGCAGCTTCCTCGGTCGCCTGGCTGGCGCCGATCCGGAGCCTGCCGCCCAGGCCCGGACGGTAAAGGCTGCGGTCGAGACCTTCACCTGCTTCGAACGATGGCTCGAAGAGCGACGCGTGCTGGTCTGTTGATCCCGCGCGCTGGGGCCCTCACTTGCGGCACTTGTTCAACAGCGATGTCACCGCAGGCGTCATGCTGATCGCCGCTGCGCACAAACCACCGCATAACACCGCGAAGCCGAGCGCCCGCAACGGGTGCAAGGTATTGAAGAACGCCAGCACCAACAGCACCAGCAACAGCGCCAAGCCGTAGCGGATTGCCGCCCTTGAAATGACCACCATCAGCAGGTTGAAGAGCACGAAGGCGTAGAACACCATCATCGTCGCCAAGCCGGCGCTGACGCCTCGCGCCATGGGCGGGCCAACATGCTGCCGATAGAAATCGAAGCCCTGGCTCAAGAGGAAGGGAAACGCCACACAGGCCAATGCGTGCAGCAGGAAACGGGAAAGCAACGGCAACATTCGTCCTTGATCCTGGAGCCGGCCGCAGGGCCGTGAGTGAGGAAAGCGGATGCTAATGGCCTGAATGGACGCCAGCAAGCCGCAGCATTGGCTGGCAACCCCTCGTGACCGAAGCCGCAGAGTCCCGGAGCAAGACCGGTTTGTCCCAGCTGAAGTTCGCCGAGCTGCTCGGCGTCTGCGTACGTACATTGCAAGAATGGGGAACCACGCCGGCGCACGCCTTCGGGAGCTGCACATACGCTACTGCATATCGCATCTGTACGGCCGGATGTGTTTCATGAAATCCTGCAGGATCGCCCCACATAGCAAGGGCGCTGGACAGCCTGATAGCGAGCCCCGACATGAACGTCATTGCCTGTGATCTGCACCACCTGGACGCCGCCGCGGACCTCTTCAACCAGTACCGGATGTTCTACCAGGAAGCGGATGACCTCCCCGCTTCCCGCGCATTCCTAAAGACCAACCTGGAGACCGGCAACTCGCGCATCTACCTGCTGCTGGACACCGACGGCCAGGCCATCGCCTTTGCCCAGCTGTACCCGGCGACCTGCTCGCTGGCGATGAAGCGCTTCTACTGGCTGTATGACCTGTTCGTTGCTCCGCACGCCCGCAGGGGCGGCCATGCCCGCTTCCTGATGCAGCAACTGACCGATATTTTCCAGGCCGAGGGCGCGCAGCGGTTGAGCCTGGACACCGCCCGGACCAACCTCGCCGCCCAGGCGCTGTATGAATCGCTGGGGTATGTAGCCGAGCAGGATTTCGTGACCTATCACAAGATGCTCGATCACTGACGGGCAGGTGCAGGGTCGGGCCGCACAGGGGGCCCTCGCTGCCATCGACTATCCTCGCTCTATCCCGTCCAGCACCGCCGACGCCAAGGCCAGCCCTTTTTCCAGGGAGTTCTCCGTCGCCACCAGCAGGCTGCGCAGTGGTTCGCTGGCTTTCTCCAGGGCCATGGCATTGGTTTCGTAGGCCGCCTGCAAGGCCGCTACCGCGCACACCAGCGCATCCTCGCCATCAATACCAGCATGCACCGAGAACATCGGTGGATGGGCGTCGTGGCAGGTGCCAAAATGGGCGTGGGCCGTGGTGGGGCGGGAGGTTCGAGGGGTCGTATCGAGGGTCATGGGCGAACCTCCCGGGGCAAGATGTGGGGTGGGTCGGGCACGATTTTCAGCATGGTTCAGCACTCCTGTACCGTCATGGGAAAACTGCCTGAATCCGCTTGCACTCGAATAGGTGGCAGCTATACGCAGGTGTGCAAGACCGAGGGTACAGGAACTCGGCAGGCCCTAGGGCCTCCCACGCATAGCCGCCATTGGAGGGCCAGAATCGCAGACTACCGGCAAGGCCCAAAAGCGCTTTCGCGTTGTACCTGTACGGGCTTGCACACCCGGTCGTTGAATCAGCAACGACAGGGCGAGACTAAGGAATGCGACTGGCCAGAACAACAGCTGAAAGGCCGTAAAAGCATGCTTGGGAAACGTCCTACGTGAAATAGGGAAAGTCTTAGTAATCCGCTTGAAACAACTGTCTTGGCCTCATCGCGGGGCAAGCCCGCTCCCACGTTTCTCCCGCTATCTGCCCAGTTATTTGCCCTGAAAGTCAGGACAATTTCTTATTTTTCTGTACACGAAATATCTACTAAAGGTTTATATTCCGCCCGCCGAAACAGAAAAGGTAGCAAGTGGCCACCACTTCATCGAAGCGGCCATGTACACCCTTCACTCTCACGGATGGGCGTCACCATGAAAATAAAAAACAAACTGATCCTGGCCTTCGTACTGGTGGCCTTCATCCCAGTGGCGTTGGTTGGCGGGATCTCGGTGCTGAACATCCGCAGCGAGGCGGTCGACCAGTTCCTCGACGGCAGCACCCGGGAAATCCGCCAGATCGACGGCAACATGCGCCAGTTCTTCGATGGCACGCTGCAGAACGTCGATCAAATGGCCAAGGATCCTGTATACACCTCGGTCACCTCGCTCAAGGACTACACCGGCGCCGACGCCGCCAACCAGCCGATGCCCGAGGCCGCGCAGCAGGTGATCGACGCCTTCGCCCGCTACGGCACCACCCACCCGGCGGCGGCGATCCTGTCCATCGGCCTCGAGGACGGCAGCTACGCCAAATGGCCGGACGACCCGCAACTGGCCAAGTACGACCCACGCACCCGCCCCTGGTACAAGGCCGCCATGGCCAGCCCGGACAAGACCGTGCGCACCACCGCTTACTACTACGACAAGGACGATGTAGCCCTGGTCGGCACCGCCCGGGCGCTGCTCGATGAGGCCGGCAAGGCCAAGGGCGTGTTCGTGGTCAGCGTGTCGCTGAAGAACCTCACCGAGCTGGTCAAGAGCATCAAGCTGGGCGACAGCGGCTACGTGATGCTGATCGAGGACGGCACCGTGCTGGTCGACCCGCGCAACGCCAGCCACGGTTTCAAGCAGCTCAAGGAGCTCGGCGCGCCCTACGCGCAACTGGCCGCCACCACCCAGGGTTCCACCGAGGTGGTGATCGACGGCGTGCGCTACATGGCCAACGTATGGACCTCACCGGGCCTGGGCTGGCGCTTCGTCGGCCTGATCGAATACGACGAGGTAATGGCCGCGGCGACGCGCATGACCTATGTCACTGCGCTGATCGTGATAGTGCTGGCTCTGGTCTTCGCCCTGGTCGCCGCGGCGTTCTCGCGGGTGATCGTCAAGCCGATCGGCCAGGTCAGCATCGGCCTGCAATCGATCGCCGAGGGCGAAGGCGACCTGCGCCGCGACCTGCAGGTCCAGGGCAAGGACGAAACCGCCGAGCTGGCCGGCTGGTTCAACAAGTTCCTCGCCGCCATCCGCCAGCTGATCCAGCGCATCGGCGCAGCCTCGACCAACCTGCACGAGGCATCGCGCAGCAACAGCGAGATGGCCGGCAACATGAACGAGGCCGCCGGGCGCCAGCGCGAGGCGGTGGAGCTGGTGTCCACCGCGTTCAACGAGATGGTCGCCACCGCCAACGAAGTGGCGCGCTCATGCAGCAGCGCCGCCGACGCCGCCGAGCATGGCCATCGCCGGGTGGCCGAGGGCAAGCAGCAGATCGAGGCGACCACCGACAACGTCAATCGCCTCGGCCGGCGCCTGAGCGAGTCGTCCCAGGCCATGGTCGAGCTGGAAGAAGGCAGCCGCAGCATCAACCAGATCCTCGGCACCATCCGCGCCATCGCCGAGCAGACCAACCTGCTCGCGCTCAACGCCGCCATCGAGGCGGCCCGGGCCGGCGACCAGGGCCGTGGTTTTGCCGTGGTGGCGGACGAGGTGCGGGCGCTGGCCAAGCGCACCGCCGACTCCACCGGCGAGATCGACCAGTTGCTCAACACCCTCGGCGGCAAGACCCAGGAGGTCTCGCAAAAGATGGAAAGCTGCCTGGACCTGTCGCGCGCCAGCGTGTCGTCGATCGAGAGCGCGCGGGACAGCTTCGAGGGCATCCAGCTCTCGGTGAACGAGATCCGCGACCAGAACCTGCAGATCTCCGCCGCAGCCGAGGAGCAGCACAGCGTGGCCGAGGAGATCAACCGGCATATCCAGCAGATCTACGACGAGGCACGGCTGGTGGAGGGGCTGGCCAGTTCCGCCCAGGCTGACTCCGGCAGGCTGGCGCAGTTGTCGGATGAGTTGAATGGGCTGGTGGGGCGGTTCAAGTCGTGACTTTTGGCTTGAGCCTGTACGCGGGCCCTGTAGGAGCGGCCTTGTGTCGCGAAAGGGCTGCGTAGCAGCCCCAGGATTTCAGCGTTGATGCAAAGATTGCCGGGGCCGCTTTGCGGCCCTTTCCGACCGGTCCGACGCCTCGGCAAGGCCGCTCCACAGAACTTGCGCATGGCTCGACTACAGTGAACTCGACGCCATCCTCGAGAGCACCATGCCCAACCAATGAATACGGTTTGTATTCAGGCGCCCTCTACGCATCAACGCAGGGCGTTCACTGTTCGCTAACTTTCAATCTTAACCGTTAAGCGAAAAGTGCACCGAAACGTGTACAGATTTATTTTCCCTACTCTAATTTCGACCTACCCTGCCTGACAGCTAGATCCCTACGCTCCAGGAACCGAATGTAAATCAGCTCGCGGAAATCGGACTTCACTTGATTGCCGACAAACCCAGGGATTGGTGAAAAATACGCTCCAGCGCCGAAGATCATAGGGTGGCAGACTGAATTCGATCTCGCTCGCGGCCAACTCGGAGAAGTCCCGCTCGGCCCTGCACAGCTCCTCGTCATCATGAATACCGAGCCGATTGCGCAAAACCGAGGTGCCGGCATAGCAATATGCATCCTGCCCGCCCCCGTATTTATCCAACGTCAGCTCTGCTTACGGTATTTACGCAGCAGTTCCTCCCGGGTGGGAAGCTCTCGCTCAGCCGCGTCCGGCGACACGGTGAACCTCTCTAGCCGCAGGCTGGCCACATAGTTAGAGCGACGTGTCTTGGCACAGTAAGCCTTCTTGGTTTCCAGGCTGATCCCTTACACCTTTAACACACCTTGATGGGTGAACACATCGCGATTATAGCGGATCGAAAGAAGCATCGTGCTACGTATAGACGCTAGGCAGGCACCTCCGTCGCAGGCTGCTGCTCCAGCAACGACCATCCCCCCTGCCCGTCCACCTCCAGCCGATGAGAGTGGAATCCCGCCAGGGTGCTGCGATGCCCGACACTGACCAGCAGCGTCGCCGGCAGCTCCGCGCGCAGCAGCGAATACAGCGCATGCTCCAGCCCTTCATCCATCGCCGAGGTGGACTCGTCGAGGAATACCACCTGCGGCCGGTTGAACAGCACCCGGGAAAACGCCAGTCGCTGCTGTTCGCCCAGCGACAGGATCCGCGACCAGTCGCGCTGCTCGTCCAGCCGTTCGGCCAGATGGGCGAGGTTGACCTGGCGCAGGGCCTGCTGCATGCGCGCATCGTCCCCGGGCGCACCCTGTGCCGGGTAGGCGATGGCGGTGCGCAAGTCGCCCAGCGGCAGGTACGGGCGCTGCGAGAGGAACAGTGCCTGCGTCCCCAACGGCCGCCTGACCTCACCCTCGGCATAAGGCCACAGGCCCGCCAGGGCACGCAGCAAGGTGGTCTTGCCGCTGCCCGATGGTCCTTTGATCAGCAGCGCCTGGCCGCTGTGCAAATTCAGGTCGAGATCGGCGATCAGCGCGTGGCCGTCGGGGCGACGCACCTGCAAGCCCTGGATCCCCAAGGCGTGGTCCTGATCCACGCTAACTACGCGCGGCAACTCACTGGCCTGCTGGTTGGCATCGAGGAAACCGGTCAGACGGTCGAGGGTGGCGCGGTACTGGGCGAAGGTGTCGTAGGACTCACGGAAGAACGACAGCGAATCCTGCACCTGGCCAAACGCCTGGGCGGTCTGCATCACATCACCGAGCTTGATCGCGCCGCTGAAGAAGCGCGGCGCCTGGAGGATGAACGGAAACACCACCGCCACCTGGCTGACGCCCAGGTTGAAGCCGCTGAACTTGAGGTTCCGGAACACCAGCGCCCAAGCGTTGCCGATCAACGCGAAGAAGCGCCCGAGCAAGGTGCCCCGCTCCACCTGCGCGCCCTGGTAGAAGGCAATGTTCTCGGCGTTCTCACGCAGGCGCATCAAGGCGTAACGGAAGTTGGCGGTGAGTTTCTCGTTAAGGAAGTTCAGGCGGATCAGCGGCTGGCCGAGGCGAAAAGCAATCCAGGTGGCGATCAGCACATAGACATACACGGCGAACACCATCGCCCGGGGGACTTCGATGCCGGCCACCGCCAGCGGCGCCGACAGGCCCCAGAGGATGCCGGTGAAGGCCACCAGCGACACCAGCGCGCTCACCGCCCCCAGCGCCAGCGACACGGAGCCGCTGACGAAGGCGTTCACATCCAGTTCGATACGCTGGTCGGGGTTGTCCACCGGCTCGGCGAGGAACTGCCCACGGTAGTAGGCATCGCCGTGCATCCAGTCGGCGGTCAGGCGCTCGGTGAGCCACACCCGCCAGCGGATGTTGAACGCCTGGGTGACGTAGAAGGCGAACAACGAGCGCAGCACATGAATGGTCGCCAGCACCGCGAACACCCCGAGCAGGTACCAGAACGCGGTCTGGTCCAGTGCCTGCAAGGCGCTGTAGAAGCCGTTGTACCAGAACGAGAACAGCACGTTCAGGCGCACCGCGAACAGCGTCAGGACCAGCAGCAGGGCGAAGGCCAGCAACGGTCGCCAACTGCGGCGCAAGCTGAAATAGGGTCCGGCCAGTTGCCAGAACTGAGCCCCCCAACGGGTGTAGCGCACCGCCAGCAAGGCGGTAATGGTGAAGCAGACAAGGGTGACCAACGAGGCGATTGCCAGCCAGCTCAGGCTCTCTTGCAGGGCCTGGTGCCAGTTCATGTCCATGGTGAGATTCCGTGACGGTGTTTTCGCGAGCGTAGCACCGGCCCAGGATTAACCTTGTAAGAATGAAGGACATTTCATCTTGAATCTGTACCGTCCCTTCGCTGGCAAGCCGGCGAAGGGGCGGTACAGGCAGCACTCGGAACGCCTAGCCCAATGCTTCCCTTACCTTCGGGTCCAACCCCTCCCCTGCATGGGCCTCGCTCCACGCCTGCAACTGCCGGCGCATGCCCGGCGTCCAGAAGCTCTGCAGGTGCTGCCTCACCCCCTGCACCGCCTTGGTGTGATCCGGTTCGCTGTCGAAGTAATGGGCGATCTGGTTGGCCATCTTCACCAGGTTGTCGCTGCTCATCGACGCACCTCCGCCGTTTCCGCTTGCCGGCGCTCCTTGAGCAAGCGCCGCTGCTCGTCACTGAAGCGCTGGTAGCGCTTCTGCCACTCCGACGGCTCGAACACCTTGGCCACCTCCACCGCAGTGACCTTGTATTCCGGGCAATTGGTAGCCCAGTCGGAGTTGTCGGTGGTGATCACGTTGGCGCCGGACTCAGGGAAGTGGAAGGTGGTGTACACCACCCCCGGCGCCACCCGGCCGCTGACCCGGGCACGCAGCACGCTCTGCCCGGAGCGGCTGCCGATACCTACCCAGTCGCCGTCGCTGATACCCCGACTCTCGGCATCGCTGGGGTGGATCTCCAGGCGATCCTCGTCATGCCAGGCGACGTTTTCGGTGCGCCGGGTCTGCGCGCCGACGTTGTACTGGCTGAGGATGCGCCCGGTGGTCAGCAGCAGCGGGTAGCGGCCGTTGACCTTCTCGTCCGTGGGCACATAGCCGGTGAGCATGAAGCGCCCCTTGCCGCGCACGAACTGGTCGATGTGCATGGTCGGCGTGCCGTCGGGCGCGGCGTCGTTGCAGGGCCATTGCAGGCTGCCGTGACGGTCGAGCTCGGCATAGCTGACCCGGCGGAAGGTCGGGGTCAAGCGGGCGATCTCGTCCATGATCTCGGAGGGGTGCCGGTAGTGCATGGGGTAACCCAAGGCACCGGCCAAGGCCACGGTGGCCTCCCAGTCGGCCTTGCCGGCCAGCGGCTCCATCACCTTGCGCACCCGTGAGATGCGCCGCTCGGCATTGGTGAAGGTGCCGTCCTTCTCCAGGAACGAGCTGCCCGGCAGGAACACATGGGCGAACTTGGCGGTCTCGTTGAGGAAGATGTCCTGCACCACCACGCACTCCATCGCCAGCAACGCGGCGGTGACGTGCTGGGTGTTGGGATCGCTCTGGGCGATGTCCTCGCCCTGGCAGTACAGCGCCTTGAAGCTGCCGTCCAGCGCGGCCTCGAACATGTTGGGAATACGCAGCCCCGGATCAGGCTGCAAGGTCACGCCCCAGGCCCGCTCGAACTCGGCGCGCACGCTCTCGTTGGAGATATGCCGGTAGCCGGGCAGCTCGTGGGGGAACGAGCCCATGTCGCACGAGCCCTGCACGTTGTTCTGCCCGCGCAGCGGGTTGACCCCCACCCCTTCGCGGCCGATGTTGCCGGTGGCCATGGCCAGGTTGGCGATGCCCATCACCGCGGTGCTGCCCTGGCTGTGCTCGGTCACACCCAGGCCGTAGTAGATCGCCGCGTTGCCGCCGGTGGCATATAGCCGCGCGGCGGCGCGGATCTGCTCGGCGGGCACGCCGCACACCGGGCCGAGCACTTCGGGGGCGTTGTCGGGCTGGGCGACAAAATCGCGCCAGCGGGCGAAGTCCTCGGGCTCGCAACGGGCGTCGACGAACCGCTGGGCCAGCAGGCCCTCTGTGACGATCACATGGGCCAGGGCGTTGAGCATGGCCACGTTGGTGCCCGGACGCAGTTGCAGGTGCAGCTCGGCGCGGGCATGGGGCGAATCGACCAGGTCGATGCGCCGCGGGTCGATGACGATCAACCGCGCGCCCTGGCGCAGCCGGCGCTTGAGCTGCGAACCGAACACCGGATGGGCGTCGGTGGGGTTGGCGCCGATCACCAGCACCACGTCGGCCTGCATCACCGAGTCGAAGCTCTGGGTACCGGCGGACTCGCCCAGGGTCTGCTTGAGGCCATAGCCGGTCGGCGAATGGCAGACTCGCGCACAGGTGTCGACGTTGTTGTTGCCGAAGGCCGTGCGCACCAGCTTCTGCACCAGGTACGCCTCTTCGTTGGTGCAGCGACTGGAGGTGATGCCACCGATGGAATCGCGCCCGTACTTGAGCTGGATCCGCCGGAACTCGCTGGCGGCATAGGTGACCGCTTCGTCCCAGCTGACCTCCTGCCACGGGTCTTCCAGGCGCTTGCGGATCATCGGCTTGGTGATGCGGTCCGGGTGCGTCGCGTAGCCCCAGGCAAAACGCCCCTTGACGCAGGCATGGCCATGGTTGGCACCGCCGTTCTTGTCCGGGACCATGCGCACCAGTTGCTCGCCCTTCATCTCGGCGCGGAACGAGCAACCCACGCCACAGTAGGCGCAGGTGGTGATCACCGCCCGCTCGGGCTGGCCGAGCTGGACCAGGCTTTTCTCGCTCAGGGTGGCGGTCGGGCAGGCCTGCACGCAGACGCCGCAGGACACGCATTCGGAACTGAGGAAATCATCGCCACCGGCCGCCGCCACCCGCGAATCAAAGCCACGCCCGGTGATGGTCAGGGCGAAGGTGCCCTGGATCTCCTCGCAGGCGCGCACGCAGCGGTTGCAGACAATGCACTTGCTCGGCTCGTAGTCGAAGTACGGGTTGGACACGTCCTTCTGTTCGCTCAGGTGATTGGCGCCGTCGTAGCCGTAGCGCACCTCGCGCAGGCCAACCTGGCCAGCGACGCTCTGCAGCTCGCAGTTGCCGTTGGCCGAGCAGGTCAGGCAGTCCAGCGGATGGTCGGAGATGTACAGCTCCATCACGTTGCGCCGCAGGTCGGCCAGGCGCGGTGTCTGGGTGCGCACCACCATGCCCTCGCTGACCGGCGTGGTGCACGAGGCCGGGTAGCCGCGCATGCCGTCGATCTCGACCATGCACATACGGCACGAGCCGAAGGCCTCGAGGCTGTCGGTGGCGCACAGCTTGGGAATGCTGGTGCCAAGCATGGCGGCGGCGCGCATCACCGAGGTGCCGGCGGGCACGCTGATCGAACGGCCATCGATGACCAGGCTGACCTGCACCTCGCTGATCCGTTCCGGGGTGCCCAGGTCTATGTCGTTGCGGGGATCGAAGTAGTTGATCATTGCGCGGCCTCCAGGCCGAAATCGGCGGGGAAGTGCTTGAGGGCGCTGACCACGGGGTACGGGGTCATCCCGCCCATGGCGCACAGCGAGCCGTACTGCATCGTGTCGCACAGGTCGCGCAGCAGGCCGGCCTGGCTGGCGCGGTAGGCCTGATCGGTACTGGCGATCAGGCGGTCGACCACCTCCACGCCGCGGGTCGAACCGATCCGGCACGGCGTGCACTTGCCGCAGGATTCCTCGGCGCAGAACTGCAGGGCGAAACGGGCCATGCCCGCCATGTTCAGGGTGTCGTCGGCCAGCACCACGCCACCGTGGCCGAGCATCGCGCCCAGGGCGGCGAAGGCCTCGTAGTCCAGCGGGGTGTCGAACTGCGCGGGCGGTACCCAGGCGCCCAGCGGGCCGCCGACCTGCGCCGCCTTGATCGGCCGACCACTGGCGGTGCCGCCGCCGTAGCCTTCCACCAGCTCGCGCAGGGTCAGGCCGAAGGCGCGTTCCACCAAGCCGCCATGGCGGACGTTGCCGGCCAGCTGGAACGGCAAGGTGCCCGTCGAGCGGCCCATGCCGAAATCGCGGTAGAACGCCGCGCCCCTGGCCAGGATGATCGGCACCGAGGCCAGGGTGAGCACGTTGTGCACCAGCGTCGGCTGGCCGAACAGGCCTTCGAGCGCCGGCAGCGGCGGCTTGGCCCGGACGATGCCACGCTTGCCCTCAAGGGATTCGAGCAGCGCGGTTTCCTCACCGCAGATGTACGCGCCCGCCCCCACCCGCACCTGCAGGTCGAAGGCCACGCCGTTGCCGGCGACATCCAGGTACCCGGCCTCGCGGGCCAGCAGGATGGCTTCGTTCAAGGTCCGCACGGCATCCGGGTATTCCGAGCGTACATAGATGTAGCCCTTGCTCGCCCCCACGGCGAGGCCGGCGATGATCATGCCCTCGATCAGCAGGAACGGATCGCCCTCCATCAGCATGCGGTCGGCGAAGGTGCCGGAGTCGCCTTCGTCGGCATTGCACACCACGTACTTCTGCCCGGCCGGCGCCTGGCGCACGGTGCGCCACTTGATGCCCGCCGGAAACGCCGCGCCACCCCTGCCGCGCAGCCCGGAGTCGAGCATCGCGGCGACCACTTCATCGCCGTCCAGCAGCGTGGCCTGGCGCAGGCCTTCGAAGCCGCCGTTGGCGTGATAGTCGTCCAGCGACAGCGGCCGGGTGATGCCGGCGCGGGCGAACAGCAGGCGCTGCTGGGACTTCAGGTAGGGAATCGCTTCGACCGGCCCCAACGCCAAGGCATGGCTGCCGGGATCGCCTGCCAGGGCGTCGAGCAACCCGGGCACATCCTCAGGGGTGACCGGCCCGAAGCCCACGCGGCCTTGGGCGGTGTCCAGCTCCACCAGCGGCTCCAGCCAGTACAGGCCACGGGAGCTGGTGCGCTTGATATGCAGTGGCAGGCGCCGCTGCGTGGCTTCGCGGGTCAACGCCTCGGCCACCTCGTCGGCACCGACGGCGCGGGCCAGCGAATCGCAGGAGATGCACAGGTTCAGCATGCCTTCACCTCCTCGCGGCAAGCGTCCACCAGCGCTCGCAGGCGTTCGGGGGTGACGCGGGCGTACAGCCGGCCATCAAGCTCCAGGGCCGGCGAGCAGGCGCAGGCACCCAGGCAATACACCGGGCGCAGGTCGAGCGCGCCGTCCTCGGTGCGACCGAGATCATCCAGCCCGAGCTGCTCGCGCAACTGCGCGGCCAGCGCCTCGGCGCCACGGCTCTGGCAGGATTCGGCGCGACACAGGCGCAGGGTATGGCGGGCCGCCGGTGTGGTGCGAAAATCGTGGTAGAAGCTGATCACCCCGCGCACCTCGGCCTGGCTGAGGTTGAGCGCGTGGGCGATCTCGGCGACGGCGCTGTCGGGGATGTAGCCGGCGCCGGCCTGGATGGCGTGGAGGATCGGCAACAGGGCGCCGGCGGTATCCTGCTCACGGGCCAGGACGCGTTGGATCAGGGGCAGGTGGTTCAAGTCATCAGGCATACAGCAGACCTCGGCATCCCGGGGCAGCCCGTTGGCGGGCGGCGGTCCGGCGGTGTTCAGCTGTGGTGCGCGGGCCAGCTCACGGTGGCGGCAGGCCGGGCACCTTCCTTGTCCATGGCCGGGCGTCTAGCTGCGCTCGGTCCACGGGCATCTTCAGAGCATGGCAGTTATTGCACGAGGGGGTTGTGCGCGGGCGACCCGGCGCGTCCTGAAACCGACCACCGGAGGTGCCATCATGAGTCAGTTGCTTGCTCGTGTAGGAGCGGCCTTGTGTCGCGAAAGGGCTGCGCAGCAGCCCCGGGATTTCAGCGTTGACGCAAAGATTGCCGGGGCCGCTTTGCGGCCCTTTCGCGACACAAGGCCGCTCCTACAAGGAGAGCGCAGGCGGTCAGTCCAGTACTACATGGGGCAGGAAACGCGAGCTGTCCTTGGTGATCAGCGTGTCGTCTTCACGAATGCCGATCCCCGAGGCCAGGTCACCGATCACCCAGGAGCCGATCAGGGTGTAGCTGTCGCCGAACTTGGGCAACGGCGCAAAGCCCTGCAGGATGTACGGCGCATCGTCGTAGGGCCCGTCCTCGAACACCCGCTGGTCGTCGGCGGTGCGGATATCCACGTTGGCGCCCTCGCGGGAGAAGTACGGCTTGCGTACCCAGCCCTTGGGCACCGGGCGTCGCGGGTCTTGGTCGAGAAACGCCGGCAGCAGGTTCGGGTGCCCTTCGTGCCATTCCCACAGCAGCGGCAGGATGCCCTTGTTGGAGATCAGCGCCTTCCACGCCGGTTCCACGAACTGGGTACCGCAGCCGGCGATGGCCTGGCCGAAGTCCTCGTGGAAGATATGCTCCCAGGCGTGCAGCTTGAACAGGCGCGGGATCGGCCGGCCTTCGAGGTCGACGAAGCGCCCTTCGCCGTTCAGGCCGATGTCCTCCAAGTCGATATGCCGGGTGCTGATACCCACGTGCCCGGCCATCTTGCGCAGAAAATCCGTGGTGCCACGGTCTTCGACGGAACCGGCGATGGCCGAGAAGTAGAACGGGCTTTCGCGCTCGAAGGCGCCGAAGGCCCGCACCAGGTCCTCGGCCAGGGTATTGAACTGGCTGGCATGGGCCGGCAGCACGCCGCGCTCGATCTGCTGCTCCAGCCAGATCAGCTGGAACGCCGCCGCCTCGTACAGCGAGGTCGGCGTGTCGTAGTTGGCCTCGATCAACTTGGCCGGGCCCTGGCCGTCGTAGCTGAAGTCGAAGCGCCCGTAAAGGTGCGGATGCCCCTCTTTCCACGAACGGCGCACCAGGTCGAAGAACGCCGGCGGAATCGCCAGGCGGGTCATCAACGCCTCGCTGTCGACGATGCGCTCGACCGCATCCAGGCACATGGCATGCAGCTCTTGCGTGGGCGCCTCCAGGTCACGGCTGACCTGGGCCTCGCTGAACTGGTAGTAGCCGCGCTCGTCCCAGTAGCGCTCGCCGTCGATGGTGTGGAAGGCGAAACCTTCACGTTCGGCGGTGGCGCGCCAGTCCGGGCGTTCGTCGATGCTGATCTTGCGCATGCTCAACCGCCGAAGCTGAAGCCGCCGCTGCTCTTGCCGCCCCAGCCGCTGCGCGCAGTGGCCTGGCTGCCGAAGCCGCCGCGGGAGATCGACGAGGACACACTGGAGCGGGTCGAGGTGCTGGATTTGTAGCTGCGCCCGCTCGAGCTGCCGGAGTAGTAGCTGGAATAGCTGCCGCCGCTCTGCTGGGCCTGGTCGGAGCGCTCGAAGCGCTTGCCCTGGTCGATCTGCTGGCCGAGCGTGGTGCTGCGGTATCCGCCGCTGCTGTCACGGTACTGGTAGACCGGCTGCGAGTAGTACTGGCGATTGCCGCCGCTGAGCACTTGGCCGAGCAACAGGCCGGTAAGCAGGCCGTTGAAGTTGCTGCCGCCGCTACTGGCCTGGCCGCTGTTCTCGACCTGGGCGCGGGCCGCGTCGACCTGGGACTGGCTGACCTCGCCCGACACCGCCAGCTCGAAGCCGCCGAGGCGCGGCATGTAGCGGTTGTCACTGGTGACCTGGCAGTAGTCCGGCACGAAGTCGGCCTCGCAGGCGGCCTTGTCGCCATAGGTCGGGGCGATGCGGCGGTGGTCGGCCAACGCCTGCATGTAGGCGTCGGAACACACGTCCACCGGCATCTTGTCATCGACGCAGGCCTGGACCGTGGTGTAGTTGCTGCGCTTGCTGACCGTGTAGGTCTCCTCGGGCGCGCTGCACGCGGTAAGCGCCAGCGGCAGGGAGCTGGCCAGCACCAGCTTGACGGAACTTCGTCTCATGTAGGGCTCCTTGCGCGCAAACGGCTCAGACCGACGGGGTCATGCAGGCCGAGTTGAGGAAGCCCACGCTGATCGCCACGGCGGCGGCGTAGATCGCGGCGGCCATCTCGCCCTTGGCGATACGGCTGGCCAGGCCCTTGAGCACCAGGCTGGTGATGCCGAAGGCCAGCAGTTGCACCACCGCGGCGATCACCACCCAGACCACGAAATCGAGCAGGCTGACACTGTAGGCGATGATGTTGCTGGCCGGCAGCGAGAAGCCGATCAGCGCGCCGCCCAGGGCGATGGCCGCGGCGCTGTTGTTGTCGCGGATCAGGGCGAACTCGCGGTGCGGGGTGAGGTGCGTGTAGATGAACTGGAATACCCAGAACAGCACCAGCGCCACGCTGATGTAGAGGATGAAGCCGATCACTGCCTGGGCGTTGAGCGACATGCGAAGAGCGTCGAGCATGGTGAATCCTTGTCAGATGACGTTGAAGTCCGTTGATTGCAGGGTGACACCCACCGAAGTGGTCAGGCTGACATTGCCTTGTTCGTCCTCCTCCACCGACAGCAGGAGGAACTCGCGGCGATCGGTCAGGCCGGTCTCGCGGGCATACAGCATGGACAGGTGCTGGATGCGGTAGCTGGTCTCGGGGCTGGTGACACGTTCGCTGATCGGCGTCAGCTCGGTCTGCCCCTCTTCGCTGCCCCACTGGCGGACGAACTCATAGCCTTCGTGCTCGTAGTACGGCAGGCCGATGGTCGACTCGGGGCCCACCAGGCGTTTGAGTTCGGCGTCACTGTTGATCGGCAGCACGCTGTAGTAGCCGAACAGGATGATATCGCGCACGTCCTCGGCAGACGTGCCGTTCATCACCACCTGCAGCCAGTAGTCTTCGTCTTCCATGTAGAAGCGCGCCAGGCGCACCGACTGGCCAAGGTCGACCTCGCCGACGGCCCAGACCACTTCCTGCTCGGGGACTTCCAGTTCAGAGTGACCGTCGAGCAGCAGCTTGAGCGAGGGGTCGAGCTTGAGCATGCGCCCGCTGCCCAGGCCAAACGGCAGGTTGCCTTGGGCCTGGCTGCCGGCGGCAGGTTTGGGGGCTTCGAAGCCCATGAAGCGTTTCAACCAACCCACGGGGCATCTCCTGGGTGAGAGGGTGACGGAACCGGAGCCAATGCAGGTGCTGAAGCGAACAGGCAGGGCCTGTGGGGAGAAGGCGACATTGAAGATCCCTTGGGTCGCGGCAGTCCTTTGGCGGGGGCGACACGATACTGCTTTTCGTGCGCGCCGCCAACGGGTCTGGCATCGGGTGTTGCGCCGGCCCCGTGATAGGGCCGGCCCACTCAACGGATCACTCCGCCGGCTTCGCCGCCTTGGCCTTCAAGCGCGCCAGCACATCATCGGCGCCGCTGTTGCTGGCGCCGATCCCGGCCGCCTTCAGGCGTGCCTCCAGGTCGCTGCCATCGGCCTTGCCGGCCAGCTCCGCCGCCGCTTCCAGCTCGGCCGCGCGTTCGCTCTGGCGCTTCTTGATGCGGTCCAGCGAGCCGACCGCCGTCTCCAGGCTGCCATTGGCGCCGCCGGTGGCCGACGCCGCGCTCACCTGGGCGCGCTGCACGCTCTCGCGGGCCTTGACCAGGTCCACCTGCTGCTTGAGGCCCTTGATCTGCGCCTCGGTCTTGCTCACGGTGGCGGTCAGGGTCGCCACCGACGCACCGAACTGGTCGGCCAGCGCCTGCTCGGAATCGCGCTGGTTGGTCAGGTCGGCGATGCGCGCCGCGCACTCGTGGGCAAGCCCTTCCTCGCCCTTGTCCAGGGCGGCGATGGCCTTCTGCTCCCAGTCACCGATGGTCTTGTCGAACTCGGTGATGCGCTGCTGCGCGGTCTTGTGCTTGGCCATGATCTTGACCAGCTGGTTGCGCGCATCGATCAGGTTGTTGTCCGCGTCGCGGATCTCCTGGTCGAGGATACGAAGGGCCTGGGAGTCGACGATCGCCTCACCGACTTCCGAAGCGCCGCCACGCAGGGCGGTGACGATCTTTTTCAACAGGCTCATGGGGCAATCTCCGGAATCAGTGGGTGAAGTAGTCTTCAAAGTCTTCGGCGGCGGTGATGACGTTGTCGGCCAGGGTGTGGATCTCCTGGACGATGTTGTCCAGCGACGAGGCCGCGCTCAAGGCGCCGAACATGGTGTACACCGACTCGCCCGAGGGCAGCCTGTGCAGGCCGATGGACGACAGCGGGAACACGTCGCGGGTGCGCAGCACCGCATCGTTGAAGGCGGCCGCGTCCTTCACCTGGCTGGCTTCGACCAGCAGCGTGTCGACCAGGATCTGCTCGCCGGCCACGGCGATGTACAGCGGCAAGCCGTCCAGCTCGTGCATCACCAGCTTCAGGCTGGGTTCGGCGCCCTGTTGCAGGGACAGGCCGATCGCCCCGCCACGCACATCCTCCAGGCCCTGGAGGGCGCCGTGCAGCGATTCGATCGTCCAATGGTTGTGCTCGGTCATGAAATCCTCCGTTCTGACCTGTTTGCCCGCGAGGGGCTGACGTAAAGCCTTCTCGATACCGCGCAAGGCGGCGGCATGCTCTGGCAGGATCCACAGCTCACGCTTGACCAGGCCGGCGGCCTTGAGCCGGGCACGCATGTCGCGCATGTAGTCGGTGGAGCTTTTCTTGCCTGCCATCGAGGGGTGTCCTTGTCTCACATGTGAGGTACGTTACGCCTGGATTGTGACGTTCGCAAGTCTCACATGTGAGCCACGATGCGCCCGCTACCCGGCCACCCGCACCAACCGCTGCAACACCTCGATCACCTGCGGATCGCGCACTTCGAGCACGTCCATCCGGATCCGCGCAATCACCGCCTTGAGCAGCTCGGTCTGGCTCATCCGGGTCTGCTGCAGCAGTGCCAGAAAGTCTTCGGCCATGTGCGGATTGACCTTCATCGACAAGCGCCGGGTGGCCCCCGATGCCTGCAACCCACGCTGACGCCGCTGCGCCTCCAGGGCCGTCACGAAGGCCTCGTGGCCGGGCTGCAATCCCATGCCCTGGCGCGCCTGCACCAGCCACTGGAAGTAATGGGCCAGGAACAGCTTGCGCAGGTGCGCGCCCGCCTCGCTGCACACGGCCTGCATCGCCGCATCCAGCACATCGAGATAGACCGCCGGCAGCCGCGCCTCGATGGACTTGAGCTGCTGCTTGCGCGCCTCGCGGATCGCCGGGGTGGACTGCGGCGGGATGGCCACCACCGTGTCGCAGCCATCGCACACGCCCACCAGGATGTCCCGCGCAATGCCCTGGCCATCGCTGAAGGGCACATCACGCCGGATGTAATGCATGCCGACGAGCGCCTGGCAGTGCTCGCACAGGGCCTGGCCGGTATCGCCTTCGAACAGGATCTTCATGGTCGGAATACTCACTGGTGAACGCTGATGAACCACGTCTGGGGTTCGATGAAATAGAACTTGATGTACCAACCGCAGCGCTTGAGCACATGGACCTCGATGGCCGGCACGGCATGATGCGGACTGCTGCTGTAGTGGCTACCGTCGCAGGAATGGATGATGTCGATGACTTCACCTGCGCCGACCTCGCCAATGGCCAGCAGGTTCTTGACCTCGATATCGCCCCTTGAAACATGCAGATAATTGCCGGATTCGAGTGCGGCGACTACCGCGCTCCTGACTGCCCTGAAACCCTTTGGCATGATCCTTCCCTGTCATTACGAAAATCATCGTACAAAACCTCGACAGAATCCACCCTTGCAGTTGATTCAGCCGACCGGCGGCGCTGCTGTTGCTCCGGGATGCGGAAAACGCCTGGGTAAGCACTATGGCTTGCCAGGGAAAGGCGTGTCGGTTGAGGGTGTAACAGGTACTTTCAGGAAGGAGATGGTTCCCACGCATGGGAACCATCGGACGCCACAACGCTAGAACGCGTAGACCAACGTCGCCGTGGCACTGCGCGGTGTGCCATACCAGCCACGTGCGCCGATCGCCGAGTAGTACTTCTCGTCCAGCACGTTGTTGAGGTTCAGCGAAACGCTGGTCTGCGGCGTGATCGCGTACTGCGCCATCAGGTCGACCACGCTGTAGCCGTCCTGGGTGAACGTCTCGCCATGGGGCCCCGCTTTCTTCTTGTACTCCATGCCCTGCCAGCGCACGCCGCCGCCGACTTTCAGCTGCGGCAGGGACTGCAGTTGATAGCTGGTGAACAGCTTGAAGGTGTCGCGGGGTACTTCGGTGAGCAGGCGCTTGCCATCGGCGTCCTCGGCCTGGGCATAGGTGTAGCTGGCAGAGACTTGCCAGTCGGGCAGGATCTGCCCGGCCGCCTCCATCTCGAAACCACGGGTCTTGGTGCCGGACTCGGCGCGGTAGGCCTGGTCGCCGTTCGGCGCCAGCTTGTCGCCGTCGGCCACGGCCAGGTTGTCCTGCTGCACTTCGAAGACACTGAAGGCAGTGGTCAGGCGCTTGTCCCAGAACTCGCTCTTGATACCCAGTTCGTAGTTCACCCCCTCCAGCGGTTCGATATAGCCACCACTGGCATCCTGCCTGCTCTGCGGCTTGAAGATGGCGGTGTAGCTGGCGTAGGCCGACCAGTTCTCGGCGAAGTCGTAGACCAGCCCCACGTAGGGCGTGACCACTCCGGTCTCGCTGCGCGAGGTGCGTGTGGTCGCGCCGGTCGACAGGGTCGTCCCGGTTTCATTGCGCTTCCAGTCGATCACCCGCGCACCGGTAATCAGCGACAGGTCATCGTTCAGGCTCCAGCGCACCGACGCCACCAGGCCGTCCTGGGTTTCGTCCAGCGCGTCTTGCGAATACTTGGTGTGGATGGCATCCGGGATCGCCAGCGAACCGTCCCAGGTATGGATGTTGTCGATCGGCTGGATCGTCCACAGCTGGTAGCCGGGGTTACGGTAGTAGGCCCGGTAGTGGCTGGCACCAAGGTACGCCTGGTGCTCACGGGACAGCAGCTCGAACGGGCCGGTGGCCGAGAGGTCGAACGACGTCTGCCGCGGCTCGCCCGCCCAACGGCCGGTCCAGGTGCTGATGCCGCTGCCATCGGGATTGACGGTGCCGCTGGCGGCGGTGGCGAAGGTGTCGTCGTAGCGGCGACGGCTGTGCTCGGCGTTCAGCTTCAGTTGCCAGCCGCTGTCCAACTGATGCTCCAGGGTGGTGAACAGGGTTTTCGTGCGGCGCTTGTGGTAGCTCCAGTCCGAGGCCGAGTTGAACGAACGCGACGGGTTGAAATGGCTGCCATCGGCGTTGTACATCGGGAAACCGTGGTTGCCCGCGCCATCGTTGTCCATCTCCTGGTATTCCGCGCCCACGGTCAGCATCGTGCTGTCGGTGACGTCCCATTCCACCACGCCGTAGGCCACCTGCCGCTCCAGCGACTGGCGGTCGACGTTGCTCTGGCTGTCGGTGGTCGAGGCCACGAAACGGCCACGCACATGGCCGCTTTCAGACAGCTTGCCGGACAGGTCCAGCTCGGTACGGTAGCTGTCCCACGAGCCAGCCTTGAGGGTCAGCTTGCGCTGGGTTTCGACGGTCGGCTTCTTGCGAATCAGATTGACGGTGGCACCGGGATCGCCGGTGCCCGACATCAGGCCGGTGGCACCGCGCACTACTTCCACGCGGTCGTAGGACACCATGTCGGCCAGGTCGTCGCGAAAGCCGAAGGTATCGGGGCGGTTGACGCCGTCGACCTGGATGCTGCCGACCTGGAAGCCCCGCACGTAGATATGGTTGGCGTCGCTACCGGCTGGCCCCATGCTGTCGACGACCACGCCCGGCGTCTGCTCGAGCACCTGGGTCACATCCGTGAGGTTCTGGTCCTCGATCTGCTGGCGGGTTACCACGCTGACGGACTGCGGCGTCTCCCGCGCCGACAGGCGCAGGCCGGTCGCGGTGTTAGCGGAGCCCGTGGTGTAGCTGCCGGTACCTTCGGTGGTGCTGCCCAGGCCCAACGCATCGATGCTGGTGGCGCCCAGCTCGACGGCGCCGTCGTTCTGTACCTTGCTCAGCACATAGCGCTTTTCGCCCACCTGCTGTACCCGCAATCCGGAGCCCTGCAGCAATGTGGCAAAACCTTGCTCCAGTTCGAAGCTGCCCTGCAGCCCCGATGAATGCAGCCCGGTTGTTTCGTCGTTGCTGAAGCTGATGGTCACGCCGCTGGCGGCGGCGAACTGGCTGATCGCAGCAGCCAGGCTGCCGGCCGGGATATCGTAGCGCTGCGCGGCCGCCCAGGCGGTCGAGGTGGCCAATGCGGCACCGCAAAGGCCAAGCGCAAGGGTCGCCTGGCGAATGCTGCAGGCTAGCGAGGTACGGCGTGCGGACATGAAAAGGGGTTCCTGTGCTGGTTGGCTTGGGCACGCTTGAAGCGCGCGCCCTGATGAGCCGAAGCAGCGCGAAAAATCTGCTACCCCAAATGCGAAAAATTCTCGAATGTTGAGGAAGGATGAGCAATCACCCACGAAAAAATTTCAGAAGGGTGTGTTCTACCTACCCCATCCCAAGTGGCTCCAGGCGCACCCAATAGCGCGTCACGCGCCTTGCCCGAACCGGCAACGCGTCTTCCAGACTGGCCAACGCGACATCGGTATCATCAAGATTGAACGCCCCCGACAGGCGCAATCCGGCAACCTCCTGCGCGCACCCCAGATAACCAGGTCGATAGCGCGCCAGTTCACGCACCACATCGCCCAAGCACCAATCGACGCTGACCAGCATGCCCTGTGCCCAGGCTTGGGCGCCGGCAGCCAGGGGACGCAGCGGCCCGAGGCTGTCGGCGGCGAAGCTCAGCCCATACCCGGCATCGATACGCACCACTCGCGACGTTTGCCCTGGCCGCACCTCCACGGCATGGGCGGCGACCGCCACATGGCTCATCCCGGCGTCCTGGCGCACGCTGAATCGGGTGCCGAGGGCAAGGATCACGCCTTCAGCGGTGCGTACGCTGAGCGGACGCGGGTCCTTGGCGGTTTCCACCAGGATCTCGCCCTGACGCAGGTGGATCAGCCGCTGGCCAGCGTCGAAGCGGATATCGACGCGGCTGTTGGTATTGAGGTCCAGGCGCGTGCCATCGGCCAGGGTCACTCGGCGCCGCTCGCCGGTCCGGGTCGAGTAGTCGGCGTTCCATGGCGAGCTCCGGTAACCCTGCCAACCCACCACACCGGCCCCCAGCAACAGCGCCAGGGCCTTCACGGCATGGCGCCGATCCCGTCGGGCGATTTCCAGGGTCTGCGCGGCGCCGCTGGGGGCGTTGCCCAGGCGGCCTTGCAGCGCCTCCAGCCGCGCCCAGGCGGCGGCATGGCGAGGGTCGGCGGCGCGCCAGGCTTGCCAGGAGGCGCGGGTGGCGGCGTCGACGTTGCTGTCGTGCAAGCGCACGTACCAGTCCACGGCCTCGGCAAGAATGGCCTTCATGCACCCTCGACCAGCAGGCAGTGCATCAGCCCGCGCGCCAGATGCTTGCGCACGGTGCTCACCGAAACGCCGAGGCGTTCGGCAGTCTTTTCGTAGCTCAATCCGTCCAATTGCACGGCGAGAAAGATCGCCCTCGTGCGCGGACCGAGGCCGTCGAGCATCCGGTCGATGGCCATCAGGGTATCGAGGATGACGGCGTGGGTCTCGGCGGAAGGTGCGTAGTGCTCCGGCTGCAGCGCCAGCGCTTCGAGATAGGCGGTTTCCAGGCTCCGGCGGCGATAGAGGTCGATGACCAGGCCACGGGCGATGGTGGCCAGGTAATGACGTGGCTGGTTGAGGGTGCCGGCGGTGCGCGCCAGCAGCACGCGGATGAAAGTGTCCTGGGCCAGGTCGGCGGCATCGGCGGAGCTGTTCAGGCGTTGGCGCAGCCAGCCGTGGAGCCAGGTGCTGTGCTCGCGGTAGAGCGTTTCCAGGCCGCAGTGGACAGTGCCGGCGGGAACAACGGTGGACATCTCGCCCTCCCCCAAAAAGATTACCAGGTGCAAATAAGAATTTGTCGCAAGTGTACTCAGTGAGGGCAGGATTGGGAATGGTGGCAGGTACGCTCACATTGCTGGATAGCCGTTCATGAACGGATCGATTGCCTGCATCAGCTGCGCAACAATTGATCCGCCCATGATGGATCGTCGTCAGTTGTGAAATGACTGCGCCAGAAACTCGGTGATCTGCAACGCAATCTGCTGCTGGATCAGCGCCCGTGGCCGAGCGTTATCGCCATCCCGGCATATGACGCCATTCCCATAAGCCAGTTGCTTTCAATCGGCTCACGCAGGATCGCCACTCAGAACAGCCCGCCCAAGGTAAATGTCCCACCTACCCCAGCCTGCAACCCCGCGTTCACGCCGCCTGTGAGGATCACACCCTTGGCCGAGCGCAGCAGGCGCTCGGTGGTGTCTTGCGGAAGGAGCAGTTGGCCCACCGGAATCACCGTGGCCGCAGTCATGGCCAGCAGCTTGGTGTCCAGACCGAACAGCATGCCCGAGAAGCTGGCGCCGCCTATCAGCCCCAGCCCCCCTTCGATGAACACGCAAGCACCCTTGAAGTCCTCGCGGTTCAGGCCGCGCGCCGCGATCGAGTCTGCTACCAGCACTTTGCCCCTGGCATAGAAGTCTTCAGTCGCGCCTGCCGCCCCGACGCTCTTGCCCCGCACCTGCAAGTTGACCTTGCCGTACCGTGGCAGGCGGGCACCGGCACCAGCGCCGACGCCGGCCGAGCCATAGCGATACTGATGCAGGGCACCGGTGGGATCTTTCAAGGTCAGCATGCCACCACTGGCCGCTGCGAACATCACCGTCAATCCGCCACTGCTGGCAGTCTCGTACTCCCAGTCGCTGGTACTTAGGGTCAATGGGAATTGCAGTCGCATCAGAATCTCCTTGTATGGGGCCGCGCCGGGTAGCGGCGGCAAGTCCATGCGACCCGCTGATGGCCGCTCCCTGGGATCGGCACGATGACTGGCTGAGGCACCAGCAGGCTTGCGCCACACGCTTCTATGCGTGCAATGCTGGAAAGTCCGGACAGGAAAGCGCAGCCGGTCCTTGACCAGCCAGCGGAGAAACAGAGCAGATTGCTCTGGGCGAGCGATAGCGTCCTGGCCATGACAAGTCCCTTGCATCGTCCGTGACATGCCGGGCCATTGCAACGAACCTCTGGGGTAGTGTCAACCCTGTCGAATCTGTGAGGCACCCGGTTCAGTCAGAAACCTGAACGTCGCAGTCGAGCGCCGAAGCTGCCAGCTTCACCATCTCAAGCCTACGGTACGGCTCGACACCGTCCTCGATCATCCAGGTCGCCGACAACCCTGCCCATGCCAACACCCATTGCAAAATCCTGCGCCGATCAATACCGGCAGCCGTCGAGATAATCGCTATCCGACGCGCAAAGGCCCCCGGTGCCAACGCGCTTGCATCGTCGGGGTTGCAGAGGATGTTGGCGTAATCGAAGCCGCGCTCGCCGTACAGCCCCTTGGGATCGATGGCGAGCCATCCAGCCGGCCCGAAATCCAGCACGTTGCCGTGATGGATATCGCCGTGCAGCACTACCACATCCTGCGGTTCGGCCAAAAGCTCACTCGCCGCCCTGGCACTGTATTCCAGCACCCCACCGTGAGTTGCCGCCGCACTCCACAACGCTTCGAACCATTGCGCCAGCGGAACCAGCGCAGGCATTGGCTCAGCGCGTGGGGCGTGTAGGCGGGCTACCACTGCGCAGAGGATGCGCGTGGCTTCATCATCCCGGCCATCGGCAACCATCTGCGCCAAGGATGCCGAGCCTTGCGCCCGCTTCATCAACAATGCCTCGCCATCATGAGCCAGTACCGAGGCCGCACCATCACCGCCCCACCAGGCCATGAGCTGGTTGCCGGCCTGCTCTTCGGGTGATTGCGCGATTTTCAGCATGGCGGGTGTATCGCCCTGGCGAACCGGGAGAAGATGGCCGTTCAACGAAACGAGCGCGTCCCCGTCGAGGGTAAGCGCCCATCGTTTCAGGTAGTGGTCAAACATGGTTTCATTACTCGCGATTCACTTGTGAACGGGGCTCTATGAGCCGGTGAACATCCATCGATGCCGTTCATTCGGAAATGACTATCCTGACGCGACGCTTACTCGAGTACCAGTAGATGCTATCCGCACACCAAGCCAGCGCCATCGTCCTCGACTTTCTTAAAGACGTCATCCGAGACGGCCGCCCGGAACGGTTCGTCATTCAGTCCTGTGAACTCACTGCGAAGGGTGACTACTGGGTAGTTCGTTGCAACAGCGAGGACTGCGTAGTGCATGGCAAGACCGAGTACTGCTACGTCGGCGTCAACGCCCATCTGGTCGATGTAAACAGCGGCGCGCTCGAAACAGTCGCCAACTGCTTCACTATCGAAGAATACCTGCAGGACAAGGACGACCTCCATGCCGCAGCGGGCAAAACCTATGTACTGGCGCCTTCGTTTACTCGTGAAAGCAGAACGGCGGTGATCAATCTGCGACAGAAGCTCGCCTACTCCTATCCCGACACCCTGTTCCTTTTGAAGGGGGCAGGCCGGCTGTGGTTCAAGGGTATCCGCCGGCAACTTGAAGATACCCGGCAACTGCTCGCCACCGAAGGTATCACCACACAGATCGAGCTACATGCCGAGCCTCTGGACGCCATCCTGATCGGGCCGGAAACCTGGCACACCGAGGCGGTATTCAATGCGCTGCGCAGGAAGCCACTTCACCATGGCGAGCCTGCTGAATAAGCAAGGGGGGCTCGCTTTGTTCGACGTAACCGGCCCTGAAGAGGTACACCCATGCCCAAGCCCTTGCCAGTCAATACTTGTAGAAAGCTCAGACAGCGAGAATCAGATTAAGCCCTTCCTTGTAGTCCATTTCCCAAACATACTTCTGCCGCCTTTTTTCCGTTGCGACGGCCCTGATCGGACTCTAGTCTCGGGCGAGTCGCTGGTGTTCAGCGACCGGCTTTGACAGGCCGCAACGGTATTAAGCATACGGCTAGCCCTCGATGGCGGCTGTACGTGCGGGCACGCTTGCGTGCGCCGGAACTTTGCTTATTCCGCCGGTCTGTCAACCCACGTACAGCTGCCACCCTAATGTTTGACAGCAGGCAGGTGGCCCTAATGTTTGACAGCAGGCAGGTGGCAGCCCTTCGAAAGGAATAAGTACATGCTCAAGATCGTCCCCGACCCACCCCACGACCACCACTCCCTCGAAGACACCCTCATCCAGGCCACCGAGTACGCCCTGTGATGGATTGGGCATGTTCTTCCTGAAGGCCTTTAATTACGCCACTTCTAGAACGCATAGGAAGCGCTCTTACCATTTTTGTACCATTCACTGACGCTCCCGCCAATCCCAGCAATCTCCAACTGAGTTCGCCCAGCACCTATGCTCTGTACGAAATGTATCTGCACTCGCCCATACTGCGTTGAAACGGGGCTCGGAATGCTCAAGTACTCCAGTACACTCCGCTTCCTCCCCCGCTTCGCCTTGTCCGACCTTCGCGCAGACACATTTCGTACAGCCCCTAGGAAGTTGCACTCGCCCGCATGCATGGCAGGCCATCGTACGCCCGACAATCCAGCTACTCGCGCTTTTATCCTGACAAATCGGCAGGGTCAGTAGGGCAGCGTGAACGCGAAAGTCGCAATCACAGCAAACACCCTGAACTGAAAGTTCTGCACAAAGTTTCCATCAGAGCAGCCGTAGAAAAATTTTCACTAAGGAGGAGAGACTTGGGTTGCGACGCTCGCGATTTAGCAGCGATTAACATCGCCATCGTACCAGGCTTTGATTAATGCGTGTACACTTTCGACCAAAGACCCTGTCAGCAACACGCCCAAATTGCGGTGAAGTACTAAAGCAAAAAACCAGAAGCCCTTTGCGCATGGGCATCTGGCTCTTTCGTGGCTGGTGCCTCATCACGTCATCCAATGATTCCAATCTGCTCGTGACAAGGTCCCTGAGCAATAATGGCCAGCTACACCTCTATCTAAGGCCGCTACAAATTTCCGCATTTGCTCAAGACGTTCCTTTAAGTCGGCAAAGCTGAAACCTTGCGGTATCTTTCCTTCATGAGCAATTCCGGTACGCAAATCATTTAGAGACTTCAGAACAAGTTCGCTATTTATATTTCCAGCTCGCCCGATGACCTGCCATATCTTCTCGACACCCATCCTTTTAAACAACTGAGGCATATTCTTCGGCGATGGATATTTTTTCTTATCCAGAAAATCCGAGGAGTCAGCGTTGATACTCCCTCCACCCCCAGACGCCCACATCTTTATCTTTCGCGCAGTTATGGCAACTTTTTTCGAGATAGCCCCTTCATCCTCATCCAAACTATATCGCCTGTAATCCGCACCAAGATTCTCTGTTTTATGCAGAAAATAACCAAGCATTAAATCCGGCCACTTATCGATATGAACCGCAGTCTGATTAAATACATTTATAGTATCCTCAACAAATGTTTTTATATACACCTCAAGCTGAGAGTACGCAAATACATAATAGGCCCCAAGCAACCTAGAGCTCGCACCGTTCTTGTGAGCAAACTTATAAAGCAAAGTTAACTCCGCCACAGCAAATTTAATTTGCTCCTCAAATTCCTTGCGAGCCTTGCTGCGATGATAACTCATACGAGACTCTTAAGCAGCAGAGTAACTTTATGAATTCGCCCCTGCAAAGAAGCCTTATCGCTTGTAGCCAATGTAACACTCTTTATATATTCCTCGTCCTCTTGCAGCTCCTTGTACCCAGCCTGCACATCACCAAGCATACCTATAAGCTTTTTATACTTCACCTCAGTTAACTTTGATGACGCAACCATTTGAGCATCGAACACAGCAGCGTTAAATCGCGGCTTGCCATTTTTCGAAAAAGAGAAACTGTACTTACCGAAAAGAGCAGTAGCTCGCTGATAGGCTTGCAAAATGTTAGCTTTCAAGTCAGCGAGTTCTCCTTCAGTGGGATTCCTATTCTCCTCGGCATAATTTGAAATAAACGTAGCCAAGGGCTTTTCGTAATAACCAATCCCTTTACTGAGAGCCCAATATCGAATTACAAATTCTTCAGCCTTCATCCGCTTATCAGCACCACTACCAAGATGAGAGTCAAGCTTAAGCTCTTTAACAATCTCTGCAGCAAGCTTCAGAAGCTTTCCATAAAACAATCCATGCCTCAATTCCTGCCTCGTAAGGGCAACAGCCCCTGAATTAAGGCGTTCAAACACGTCAAATTTCACCTGCGGGTGAGTGTCCTTTAAAATAATTGTACAGCGCATAACCCTATTGGAAATATGGCGCTGAAATCTTTTATCTAGTTGCGAAAATTTCAACCCTGCCAGCTCTGGGTAACTGGTTAATCCAGAGAGGGAAAATTCATCATCTAAAAATCGCCTCAGACTACTCAGCCGTTGATTACCATCAATCACTGAAAAAGTTTCGTCTTTTTCTTGATTCATATAAATAACAGGAAGAGGACATTGAATTATCAACGACTCTATCAGCCTAGATGCTTGGCGATCACTCCAAACATAACGACGCTGAAATTCTGGAATTTTTACCTCACCCTTCTCCATCATGGAAACCAATGTTGACACCGAAAAGTCATATTGATCAGTTCTTAAAACCCTTTTTTCTGGCGGAATAGATAGAATTGCATCTTCAATATCTTCGACTTCCGATGGAAATAGGGCGTCTGCTAAAGACTCTTGATCTTGAGCAAGGATTTTTTTAGCTACCATGTTTTAACTCGACTAATTAAGTAGAAAAGTTGACACTGCGACATATAATCGATACAGACTAGAGCGAGCATACCTCTAATGGACGACGCAATCTACTATGTATTGAGTCGCTCATGTAGCGTTCGCTGAACACCGATTGTGCTGGAGTATTGACGAGAAAATGCGCCCAAGCCCCATACGCAAAAGGCTTAGGCGCTTTTCTCTATCTGCCAATGAAGAGCCCAAAGGGCATAGAGGGGCATGGAATGGCGCTCAGTTTGCCCCATTTTTGCCCCATGATCTGGGCTGCCTTTCTACCGGACTCGCCATAGCTGATCGATCCGCGTGGTATACGAACGACTCATCATCTCGCGGCGCATCCCCCAATCAGGGGTATCGGGGACGCTGGCCGTACGCATCGTCCCTCGGCCGTACTTGCCGTTGATCTCGTCCAGCATCGACATCAACCGATCACAAGCCGCCGGCTGCGTCACAGCGAACAGATCCTCACTGAACTCCCCCGGCTGCCGCAGATCCATCAAAAAAACCTCGGCCTTGCTATAGCGGAAGCCTGAGCGGTAAACCTGCCCCGCCGCTTCGGTGGCGGCCCTGGTGAGCAGTAGCGTGTCGTTAGTTGGGTATGGCAGTTCGACCAAGGCGCCCTTGGCATACTTGGCTTCGTCTGGATTGAACATCCCAGTACGGATGCTGACTCGCATGCGCTTGCATACCGATCCCTGGGCGCGCAGCTTCTCCGCCGCTCGCGCCGTGTAGGTGGCCACCGCCTGCTTGATCGGCGCCAACTCCGTCAGCCGCTTGCCAAACATTCGACTGCAGCAAATCTCCTGCTTCGGCGGGTCAGCCTCATCCAGCTCGAGGCACGGTGTGCCGGCGAGCTCGCGCGCGGTCTTCTCCACCACCACGCTGAACTTGTTGCGCAGCATCCGTGGGTCTGCCTTCGCCAGATCCATGGCCATGCGGATGCCCATCGCCTCGAGGTGTGCCGTCATCCGTCGGCCAATTCCCCAGACCTCTTTCACCTCAGTGTTGCGCAGCACCCAATCGCGCTTGAAGTCATCAGTGATATCGACCACCCCACCGGTATGCGCCTGCAAGCGCTTCGCCGTGTGGTTAGCGAGCTTTGCCAGGGTCTTGGTGCGGGCGATCCCCACACCGACGGGGATACCGGTACAGCGCAACACCTTGGCGCGCACCTCCCGGCCGAACTGGGTCAGGCTCCCCTGCACACCCGTGAGATCGGCGAAGCATTCGTCGATCGAGTAGACCTCGGCCGCCGGCACCATCGACTCGATCAGCGACATGACCCGCTCACTCATGTCGCCATACAGCGCATAGTTGGACGAGAACGCCACGATGCCATGCCGGCGCAGCTTCTCCTTGGCCTGGAAATAGGGCTCACCCATCTTCACGTAAGGCTTGGCGTCATATGACCTGGCGATCACACAGCCGTCATTGTTGCTCAGCACCACGATGGGTGTCTTGGCCAGATCCGGCCGGAACACGCGCTCGCAGCTTGCATAGAACGAGTTGCAGTCGATCAGCGCGAACACCTGGTCACTGGGCATGATCGCGCACGGTGTAGCGAACCACACCCCAGATGACCAGGTCGTCGCCCTCCATGACGTGCCGCGGCGGGTAGGCGGGATTCTCCGACTGCAGGATCAGCACGCCATTGCGCCGGTACAGGCGCTTGCAGACGGGCTCGGCGTTGATCGCGGCGATCACGATGTCGCCGTGCTCAGCCTCCTTGCTGCGGTCTACGATGAGAAGGTCGCCCGAGAAAATGCCGGCGCCCTGCATGCTGTCGCCCTCCACCTGCACCAGGTACACGTGCGGGGCACGCAGGTCGAACAGCTCGTCGAGGGAGATATGACGCTCCAGATGATCCGCCGCCGGCGAAGGAAATCCGGCCGGCACACGGAACAAGTACACCGGTAGCAGCGCAGGGCCGCCCGTCGGCGCGCCAAGGAAGGTGATGGTCATGGCAGATCAACTCAAATGAATAGCTGTATATTCATACAGTAAACTGTCAGACCGTTCCGGCGTCAATGCGCGGACGCGAGGCAGCCGACAAACGAGCGAGGTGTGGTATGTGCGGGAGGTACTCGATCTACGAGAGCATGGACGACTACCTGAGGCAGCTGGCCCTCGATCTGGTGGTCATCAACGGGTATGACCATGAGCGGATCAACCGGTACAACGTGGCGCCCTCTACCCGTGTAGAGCTGATAAGGCCAGTGCCTGGAGGGTTGAGCGTCGATCGAGTGAAGTGGGGATGGTCGCCATTCTGGGCGAAGGGGAAGCGGCCCGACCCGATCAATGCGCGGGCCGAGACGGTGATGACGGGGAAGTTCTTCAAATCGCTTTGGCCGAATGGCCGAGCTTTGGCGCCGGCCAATGGCTGGTTCGAGTGGATACCCGATCCTGCGGACCCAAAGCGCAAGCAGCCCTACTACATCCAGGCAGCGGACCAGGCCCCGCTGTTCTTCGCGGCGCTGGCTGAAGTCCACGCCGGTATCGAGCCAGACGAGCGTGACGGTTTCGTGGTCATCACCGCAGCAGCTGACCAAGGCCTCGTTGATATACACGACCGCAAACCGCTTGTGCTCACGCCCGAGGTTGCCTGTGAGTGGATCTCGCCAGACACCTCGATTGAGCACGCAGAAGAGATAGTGCGAACCGGTTGCCGAGCCGCCGGTGATTTCAAGTGGCATGCAGTTCGCAAGGAGGTAGGCAATGTCCGTAACCAAGGACCTGAATTACTATTACCTATGGGCTGAGTGAACCGCAGCCGAAATTCGGACAGGCAATTTTAGCGGCTAAAGTTATGATACTGCTCTCCTCCTAGCGACACGTTTAGCTAAAGCGTTGAAAAAATTTTCACATCCACCTCCCGGCCAATCTTCAAATGAACAAAACGGTTTAACCGTTTAACCGTTTAACCGTTTAACTTTATAGAGTTGAAATGAACATGCCCTGGAGCACAACCATGCGGCTAGCGGCAAGACCTCCAGCCACCGGCTGGGCTCCAAACAAATAACTATTGACAAGAAGTTAAAACATTTTATTAAATCCACCACCAACGCAGGATAAAGCCATCTCACACAACCGCTGAGCGCTTGAGCTCATCTTGGAGAAAGTATGTCGACCTTCAATTTGTTTCTTATCCTCTGCATTGAAGTTGTGCGATGGATTCACCTACTACAACTAGAAAAGTTGCTCCAATACTGAAGGCCGCCAATTCATGATCACCAGCTCGCCAGTCACCTCGGCCTTGCCCTGCCTCTGGTTAGTGTTGCTGTAGCGGATATCCAGGCACTCAAAGTGAAAGCCTTCGAAGGCTCGCCGGATGTCCGGGTGATCGTTGATGCTGACCATCACCCTGCCTTTGCAGCGCCGCATGAAGTCAGCCATACGCTCGTACTCCTCGAACGGGAAGTCGACGCCGTAGCCGGCGGTCTGCCAATAAGGCGGGTCCATGTAGAAGAACGTGTGCGCTCGGTCGTAGCGCTCGGCGCAATCCTGCCAGGAGAGGTTTTCGACGTAGGTGCCGGCCAGGCGCTGCCATGCGGCCGAGAGGTTCTCCTCGATGCGCAGCAGGTTGATGGCCGGTCCCGTGGTAGCGGTACCGAACGTCTGCCCGGTGACCTTGCCGCCGAAGGCGTGCTGCTGAAGGTAGAAGAAACGGGCGGCACGCTGGATGTCGGTCAGCGTCTCGGGGCGAGTCATCTTCTGCCACTCGAAGATCTGCCGGGAGCTGAGTGCCCATTTGAACTGGCGGACGAACTCCTCGAGGTGGTTCTGCACCACCCGGTAGAGCGTCACCAGGTCGCCGTTGAGGTCGTTGAGCACCTCGTCCGGGGCGGCCTGGGGACGCATGAAGTACAACGCGGCACCGCCGGCGAAGACTTCGACATAGCATTCATGAGGGGGAAAGAGAGGGATCAAGCGGTCGGCCAGGCGGCGCTTGCAGGAAAGCGGGGACGGACTTGTTTTTCTGCTATGCGTTTCAACCTGCACGCATAGATGTATCACCGCCCAACCAGCAGGTGCCTGCCCCAGAAATCAAGCTCAGCTGCAGAGCGAACCTGCCTGAAAATAGTCGATTGAAGCCGCCAACAATCAGATTTTGCCCCTTCCTTGTAGTCCATTTCCCAAACATACTCCTGCCGCGTTTTTTCCGTTGCGACCTCTTGGGCAGAGCTCTAGTCTCGGGCTGTCGTTGAATATCAACGACACAGCTTTGACAGGCTGTGACGAATAATCGTGTATGGCTTGCCGTTTATGGCGGCTGTATGTGCGGGCACGCTTGCGTGCGCCGGAATTTTACGATTTTCGCCGGTCTGTCAACCCACGTACAGCTGCCACCCTTCTGTTTGACAGCAGGCAGGTGACCGCATCATTGAGAAAAATCGTGATGTTGAAGATCGTCCCCGACCCACCCCACAACCACCACTCCCTCGAAGACACCCTCATCCAGGCCACCGAATACGCCCTGTGTGCACAGAGCGTGGCGCATCAGGCCGTGTTACTGCAGCCCAAGTCACCCGCCTCGATTCTGATGCTGGCCTCCATGCATGAGATGGAGGCACTGCGCGTGCTACTCGAATCGGCATTGATCCAGGTACAGATGCCGAACGCGCAGCCGCATCCGTTGCACTAGATCACAAGGCATGTGACGCCTGAGTTGACGTCATCGCGGGGCAAGCCCGCTCCCACGCCATTGCGCCCCGACGTGGGAGCGGGCTTGCCCCGCGATAGCGACAGACCAGGCAGCGAAAACTTCAGGGAGATCCAATAATGACCACAGACACCACCACACCCCACACCACCGTGGGCAAGACCAAGTTCTACCAAGGCGAAGGCCAGACCGATCCGCTGTTTTGCATCGAACCTGGGATCCCTTGCCAGCATGCGCGGGATCAGTCCTCGGAACTGATGGGCTGCGTTCGTGACCTGACCATAAGCGGGATCATGGAGGAAAAGCCGCAGATGCTTTGGGCAGCGTATTACCTGAGTGCATTGGCCAAGGCGCTGATGGATGATGCGGAGTTGGGGATGAGCCGCTGAAGGTCAGCCCGTTTAAAGTGTTGAGCATTGGCGTTCGGCTTGGACCTGCCGGGGTCGCTTTGCGACCCTTTCGCGACACAAGGCCGCTCCTACAGGGTGCGCGGTCACTGTACGAGCGGCCTTGTGTCGCGAAGGGTGGAAAACCGCAGAGGCTGATCGCCGATCAAACCGGACGAATCCCGCCATGCTTGGTAAACTGACCGTCATTCACTCTTTCCATCGCCAGCCAGCGCACCCCGCCGCCTGGCTTCGCTGAGTTCGTGTCCCAGACTTATGCATTCTCAAGCCGCCACACCCGCTACCCTGCGCCCCGAGCCATCCCGCCGCTTCTCCGTGGCGCCGATGATGGACTGGACAGATAGACACTGTAGATTCTTCCTGCGCCTGCTCTCCCAGCACGCCCTGCTCTACACCGAAATGGTCACCACCGGCGCCCTGCTGCACAACGACGCCCAGCGTTTCCTGCGCCATGACCCATCCGAGCACCCGCTGGCCCTGCAACTGGGCGGCAGCGTGCCGGCGGACCTGGCTGCCTGCGCGCGCCTGGCCGAGGATGCCGGCTACGACGAGGTCAACCTCAACGTCGGCTGCCCCAGCGACCGGGTGCAGAACAACATGATCGGCGCCTGCCTGATGGGCCATCCGGGTCTGGTGGCCGATTGCGTCAAGGCGATGCAGGACGCGGTCGGCATCCCGGTCACGGTCAAGCACCGCATCGGCATCAACGGCCGCGACAGCTACGCCGAGCTGTGCGATTTCGTCGGCCAGGTGCGCGACGCCGGGTGCCGCAGCTTCACCGTGCATGCGCGCATCGCCATCCTCGAAGGCCTGTCGCCCAAGGAGAACCGTGAGATCCCACCGCTGCGCTATGACGTGGCGGCGCAGCTGAAGGCCGACTTCCCGGACCTGGAACTGGTGCTCAACGGCGGCATCAAGACCCTCGACGAGTGCCGCACCCACCTGCAGACCTTCGACGGCGTGATGCTCGGGCGCGAGGCGTACCACAACCCGTACCTGCTGGCCGAGGTCGACCAGCAGCTGTTCGGCAGCGCGGCGCCGGTGGTCAGCCGGGCCGAGGCGATGGAAAAGCTGCGTCCGTACATCGTCGCGCACATGCAAAGCGGCGGCGCGATGCATCACATCACCCGGCATATCCTCGGGCTGGGCCAGGGCTTCCCGGGGGCGCGGCGCTTCCGGCAGTTGCTGTCGGCGGACATTCACAAGACCAGCGAGCCGCTGAAGGTGCTGGACCAGGCTGCCGAGCTGTTGCAGGGGCGTTGAGGGAACCTGGGGCGGGGTTGGCACTCGAAGGGTTAGCCTTATACCGCGGCCCTGGCGTTGGCCGGTGCCGCTTTGCAGCCCTTCGCGGGGCAAGCCCGCTCCTACACAGGGGAGCGCGCTGCTTCCAAGGGTTTCCCGATACGCCTGCGACGGGCCTTGAGTGGCTGTCGGGGCTCGGGTAATGTCGAGTCATTGCACAGGACAGAGCACGCCCATGACCTCCAAGCTGGAACAACTCAAGCAGTTCACCATCGTCGTCGCCGACACCGGCGACCTGGACGCCATCACCCGCCTCAAGCCGGTCGACGCCACCACCAACCCTTCGCTACTGCTCAAGGCCGCCGCCATCCCGGGTTACGCCGACCTGCTCAAGCAGGTCAAGGCCGATGCCAAGGGCAATGTCGACCTGGCCTGCGACAAGTTCGCCGTGTCGGTGGGCTCGGGCATTCTCAAGGTCATTCCGGGGCGCATCTCCACCGAGGTGGACGCGCGACTGTCGTTCGACGAGCCGGCGCTGCTGAAAAAGGCCCGTCAGCTGATCGAGCTGTACCAAGCGGCCGGTGTGCCGAAAGACCGCGTACTGATCAAGCTGGCCTCCACCTGGGAAGGCATCCGCGCCGCCGAGAAGCTGGAGAAGGAAGGCATCCAGACCAACCTCACCCTGCTGTTCTCCTTCGCCCAGGCCCAGGCCTGTGCCGATGCCGGGGTGTTCCTGATCTCGCCGTTCGTGGGGCGCATCTACGACTGGTACAAGAAAAGCACCGGCAAGGAATACGTCGGCGCCGAGGATCCGGGCGTGCAGTCGGTCACCCGCATCTACGACTACTACAAGACCAACGGCTACAACACCGTGGTCATGGGCGCGAGCTTCCGCAACATCGGCCAGATCGAGCAACTGGCCGGCTGCGACCGCCTGACCATCAGCCCCGAGCTGCTGCAGCAGCTGTCGGACGACCAGGGCGAACTGCCGCGCCTGCTCAAGCCGGGTAATGCCGGCGAGGCCAAGCAACAGTTGAACGAAAGCCAGTTCCGCTGGGCGATGAACGAAGACGCCATGGCCACCGAGAAGCTGGCCGAAGGCATCCGCCAGTTCGCCCGCGACCAGGAGAAGCTGGAAGCCCTGATGGCTGGCTGACAAAGCCTGATACATCTTCGGCTTGATCGACGGGCGGTTAATGCAGAGCATTTCCCGCCCGTTTTCGTTGGGGTGGCCGATGACGCCATCGCGGGGCAAGCCCGCTCCCACAATGAAAACACCGCATTCCCCATTCCCTGTGGGAGCGGGCTTGCCCCGCGATAGGGCCATCAGCATCACACGAACCTGAGCCATCCATGCCCGCCACCGCTTCGCTCCCCCTCGTTCTCGCCGGCCCCATCCTGCGCCGCCTGGAACCGCAACGCCTAGCCATCTGGCTGGTCGGCTCGCAACCACTACAACCCGAATTCCTGCTCGAGCACACCGGCATCAACGCCACGATGCACGCTGAGGTGATCCCGGTCGGACAGCACGCCTTCATCCACCTGCTGGACATCCACTTCGACCACCCGCTGCCCTGCAATGTGGCGCTCGAATACGACCTGCGCCTGGCCAACGGCCAGGGCATCGCCGACTGGGCCCCGCACCTGCTCTACTCCGGAGCCAGCCGCCCCAGCTTCGTACTGCGCGATCGTCTCGACCAGTTGCTCCACGGCTCCTGCCGCAAGCCCCACCATCCGGCCGCCGACGGCCTGCTGTGTGCCGACCGCCTACTTGCCGCCGATCCGCGCCCTGAAAAACGCCCCGCCGTGCTGCTGATGAGCGGTGACCAAGTCTATGCCGACGATGTCGCCGGCCCCATGCTGCGTGCCATCCACACGCTGATCGAGCGTCTGGGCCTGTTCGACGAAGCCCTCGATGGCGCCCTGGTCGACAGCGGCGCCGCGCTCTATCGCCATCCGGCCTGCTACTACCACCGCGCCGACCTGCTGCCGGCCCAGGAAGGCAACGAAACCCTGCGCGAACGCTTCTTCGGCGGCAAGCGCAAGCCGATCTTCTCGTCCAGCAACGCCGACAACCACCTGGTGACCTTCGCCGAGGTCATGGCCATGTACCTGCTGGTCTGGTCGCCGCTGCCGTGGACGCTGATGCGGATGGACATGCCAGAGGGCCTGACCGAGCAGCGCCAGGCCCGTTATCAGCGCGAACTGCCGCTGATCGAGGCGTTCCGCGACGGCCTCGGCCAGGTGGCGCGGGTGCTGGCCCACCTGCCCTGCCTGATGATCTTCGACGACCACGACATCACCGACGACTGGAACCTGTCGGCGCAATGGGAACAGACCGCCTACGGCCATCCGTTCTCGCGGCGCATCATCGGCAACGCCCTGCTCGGCTACCTGCTGTGCCAAGGCTGGGGCAACGATCCGGACGGTTGCGCGGTGCTGGTCGGGCAATGCCGGCAACTGAACGAGGCAAGGGATGAGCTGATCGGCGAGCTGCTGCGCTTCCAGGGCTGGCAGTACGCGCTGCCCAGCGACCCGCCGCTGCTGGTGCTGGACACCCGCACCCGCCGCTGGCGCAGCGAAAGCAGCCTGGGCAAGCCCTCCGGCCTGCTGGACTGGGAGGCGCTGAGCGAACTGCAGCAGGCGCTGCTCGACCACCCTTCGGCGATCATCGTGTCGCCGGCGCCGATCTTCGGGGTCAAGCTGATCGAGACCGTGCAGCGGGTGTTCAGCGCCCTGGGCTACCCGCTGCTGGTGGATGCGGAGAACTGGATGGCCCATCGCGGCGCGGCGCAGGTGATCCTCAACATCTTCCGCCATTCGCGCACGCCGGGGCACTACGTGGTGCTGTCGGGCGACGTGCATTATTCGTTCGTCTACGAAGTGCTGATCCGCCACCGCCAGCGCAGCCCGCACCTGTGGCAGGTGACCAGCAGCGGGATCAAGAACGAGTTTCCCCGGCGCCTGCTGGATGTGCTCGACCGGCTCAACCGCTGGCTGTACTCACCGCGCTCGCCGCTCAACTGGTTCACCAAGCGCCGGGAAATGCAAGTGGTGCCGCGCACGCCTAGCCGCAGCAAGGCCGGGGAGCGGTTGTGGAACAGCGCGGGGCTGGGGCAGGTGTTCTTCGATGGCCAGGGGCGGCCGGAGCGGGTGTTTCAGCTGAATGCGGATGGCTCGCCGGCTACGGCGTTCATCCAGGACTGACACCATCGAAAGCTCCCGCGATGGTGTCGGCAGGTTCAGCGCAGGTTCAGGACCGCTCGAGCGCGCTCACCAGGTCGTGGAACGCTTCTCGGTTGGAGTCATTCAAGCCCATGAGGATCTTGTGCGCCTCCAGCACCTTGGAACGCACCACGCTCTCGTCCTGGTCCTGCGATGGCAGGTCTGTCAGGCATTCCGGGCACGGCACCGGCCGGTCGACGATGTTGAACACCTGGTCGAAGCCCATGGACTGCAGCAGGCGGGAAATGTCCGGGTTGGTGGTGACCAGGGTGGGCAGCAGGCCAACCTTCTGCCGGGACAGGATCGACAGCTTGGCCAGCAGGCCGAGGGTGGTACTGTCGATGCTCTCGGTTTCGGTCAGGTCGATGACGATGGCCGAGAAGTTCAGCGCGGTGAAGATCTTCTCGATCGTCGCATCCAGCGCCGAACACAGGGTCAGGCGCACTTCACCGACAAATTTCAGAACGAAGGTCCCGCTCTGCTCGGCGAACTGGATTCTACCAGTACTCATTCAAGGTTCCTGCTCAACACCAATAGGGCGATATCATCCGGCATCTCCCCAAGCGTAGCCAATTCGAATCGTTGGCGCAGCCCCTCCAGGCTACCACCTGCCGCCTTGACGATTTCCGGCAAGGCCGCTTCCTTATCTTTGAGTGTGTCCCCGGGCAAAAGGTCCAGAATGCCATCGGACATCAGGGTGAGGCTGAACTGCGGTGGCAGTTCCAGCACCTGGTCCTGGTAGCTGGCCTCGTCGAACAACCCTACCGGCAGGCCGCGGCCTTCGAGGTAGCGGGCCTGGCCCGGGGTGTACAGCACCGGCAGCGGCAAGTGGCCGCCGACGCTGTAGGTGAGCAGGCCGGTGTCCTCGTCGATGACGCCACCGACCATGGTCACATGCTTGCCCAGCTTGCAGTTGATCAGCCCACGGTTGATGTGGCTGAGCACCTGCGAAGGCTTGAACTCGCGCATTTTACCGCCACGCTTGAATTCGAACAGCAGGCGCGTGGTCATGAACTTGAGCAGCACCGTGACGAACGCCGACGAGGCGCCGTGACCGGAGACGTCCGCCAGGTAGAAGGCGATGCGCCGGTCATCCACACGGAAGTAGTCGGCGAAATCGCCCGACAGGTACAGCGACGGAATGATCTGGTGCTCGAAGGCGAACTCGCCAGCCACCCAGGGGTTTTCCGGGAGCATGTTCATCTGCACCTGGCGACCGGCGGTCTGGTCCTCCTGCAGCAGGTGCAGACTGGCCTCCAGCTCGCGGTTGGCCGCTTCGAGCTTCTCCCGGTAGCGCTGGTTTTCCAGCACCAGACGCGAGCGATCGAGGGCGCGGCGCACCGAGTGCTCGAGCACGGCCAGGTCTTCCAAGGGCTTGATCAGGTAGTCCGCCGCGCCCAGGCGCAAGGCTTCGACCGCGTCGCTCATGACGCCGGCACCGGACACCACGATCACCGGCAACTGCGGCGCGCGCTCGCTGATCCGGCGGATCAGTTCAAGGCCGCCCATCTGCGGCATGCGCAGATCGCAGATCACGAGGTCGGGCTGGTGTGCTTCGAAGACCTGGAGGCCCTGCTGGCCGTTGCCGGCCTGAAGGACGCTGAAGCCGCTGTCTTCCAGATAGGCGGCGAGACTGGCACGGACCACCTCGTCGTCATCGATGATCAGCAGCGTTGCACTGGGTTTCTGCATGTGGGCGAACGGCGCCAGATTTGGGTTGGCGTAGCGACTGTGAAAGACCGACAGACGGCTACTGGAATGCTCTTTAGCCACTCTCTATTTGAGTTGTAGGACAAGAAGACTGGTCCGGCAAATAGCGAGGTGCCCTGTAAGGCGCTGACGGTACTCCCATCCGCCTGGCGTTTCAAGCATGGCAAGGAAGACTCCCCCGCACTTTACAGGGCAAATCACCCGGCGTTATAAGAAAGCACATCGGCGCAACCTGACGAAAGGATGCAAGCATGTCCCAGCCCCCCGTGGATTACAGCGAAAAACGCGATTTCATACGCATGCGCATTGAAGCCGAGGTCAGCCTGCTGCACGCCGGCCAGGTGATCAGTGCCGTGTGCATCGACCTCTCCAGCAGCGGCATGCAGGTCCAGGCACCGCAGCGATTCAAAGTGGGCGACCAGCTCGAGGTGCGCATCGACTCCGACCACGCCGCCCTCGCCGGCCTGCACGCCAGCACCGAAGTGGTGTGGATCGCCGACCAGCCCGGCGGCGCGCAGAAGTTCGGCCTGCGCATCCTGGCCATGCATTGAACTGTTACGAAAAAGGCGACCCGAAGGTCGCCTTTTTCGTAAGCCGGTCGATCAGAAGTCGTCTTCGACCTGGCCGTCCTTGACCTTGAACTCGCGGTTCTGCAGGTAGGCATTGCGCAGGAAGATGTACTTGTCGCCCTGGATCAGCTTCTCCGCCGACAGCAGGCTGGCGCGGGTGTCGATCACGTCCATCGCGAAGATCGAGTTGCGGGTCGGCACATGGTCGATGTAGCGGTAGGGTTCGGTGTAGGTGTCCGGGTACTTGGCCAGGCCGTCACGCACGGTGCTCGGGCCAAGGAACGGAATGACCACGTACGGCCCGCTGGGCACGCCCCAGTAGCCGAGGGTCTGGCCGAAGTCCTCGTCGCTGCGCTGCAGGCCCATCTTGGTGCCGACGTCGAAGAAACCGCCCAGGCCGAAGGTGGTGTTGACGATCAGCCGCGCCGTGTCGATGCCCGCCGCTCGAGGCTTGAGCTGCAGCACGTTGTTGGCCAGGTTGGTGACGTCGCCCAGGTTGCGGAAGATGTTGTGGATGCCATCCTCGAGGAACTGCGGGGTGACGTACTGGTAACCCTGGGCCAGCGGCTTGAGGGCATAGGTGTCGAGGACATCGTTGAACCTGAAGATCGGTCGGTTGACCGACTCCCACGGATCCTCCTCGGTTGCCGCCTGGGTGGCTGCCACGGGCGCCAGCAGCAAGCTGGCGCAGACACAGGCCTGGGTGACTCGCTCGATCACTCCGGCACCGATCCTACGCATAGATGTTTCTCCATCGGATTTCACGGCGGCAACGGCCTATGGCGCGCTGCTCGATAGGGCGCAAGTATACTGGCTTGCTGGCTGAACGGTAGTTTTACATATCTCTGTCAAGATTTCGTGAACAACTGTAGTCGTCATCCCTTGGTCACAATCGCCGGGTAGCTTGCGGGGTATTTAGGGACGTTGCCATGCAAGACGCACCCGCCTTCACCGCCGTGCTGTTCGGACTGCACGGCTGCCTGGTCCAGGCAAACGACGGCAGCCCCCTGCCCGCCCCCGGCGCCCTCGACTCCCTTCACCGCCTGCGCGCGCAGGCGGTGCCGTGCATCTGGCTCGACGAGCTCAGCGCCGCCCAGGGCAAGCGCCTGAGCAGCGTGCTGCCCGGCTGGCTACCGGGCCATCTGGTCAACGGCTGCAAATGGCCGGCGCCCAACGCCTGCTGGCAGGCGCTGATGAGCCTCGACAGCCAGCGCCTGGAAGGCTGCGTGCTGGTCAGCGGTGAGCCACGGTTGCTGCAGGCCGGGCTCAACGCCGGCCTGTGGACGGTGGGCCTGGCGGCCTGCGACCTCGGCCCCAGTCAATGGCAGGCCATGACCCGGCAGGAACAGGAGCGCACCCGTGGCAAGGCGACCCTGGCGCTATTCGGCCTGGGCGTGCACTCGGTGATCGATCACCTGGAATCCCTCGACACCTGCCTTGCGGACATTGCCCAGCGCCGGCACAGGGGCGAGAAACCCTGATACATCCCCGTTGATGCGGGTCATGCAAAGCTGCGGCAGGTGGATTACGCTAGAAGGCAGGCCAGAACCTTTACCGTGTCGCCGAGGTCCATGGCTTGCCAAGTCATTGATGGAGAACGAACAATGCCTGCCCGCGAACTGCAAGAGCAACTCGATAGCCTGCGCGAGCAACTGGACCGCAATCCACCGCTCTCGCTGGAAGAGCGCGAACACCTGCATGAACTGATGCAGCAGATCGAAGCCCAGATCAAGCTCGAGGAAGCGACCAACGACAACAACCTGGTCGATGGGGTCAATACCGCCGTTGAACGTTTCGAGGCCGATCACCCAGACCTTACCGCCATCCTGCGCAATATCGCCAATCACCTGCACAGCATGGGGATCTGAACCGAATGGGGCCGCAAACGCGGCCCCATTACATTACTGACGCACCAATCGCAGGTTCTGGGGGCTGATCGCCCCAGTGCTGCGGTACGGGTTGATATCCAGCCCACCGCGGCGCACGTAGCGTGCATACACCGTCAGGTGCTCAGGCTTGAGCAGGTTCTTCAGGTCCAGGTAGATCCGCTCCACGCATTGTTCGTGGAAGTCGGCATGCTGGCGAAAACTGATCAGGTAGGTCAGCAGGCTGGCATGATCCAGCGCCTGCCCCTTGTACTCCACCACCACGCTACCCCAGTCCGGTTGGCCGGTGACCGGGCAGTTGGATTTGAGCAGGTGGCTGTGCACGGTCTCTTCCACCACGCGCTCCGGCGCGCAACGCAGCAGCTCCGGTTGCGGCTGCTCGTAGTTGCTGATGTTCACATCCAGCGCGTCGATACACTGGCCCGGCAGCGTGGTCACGCCCTGCCCCTCTACCTCGGCCAGGGTGCTGACCTTGACCCCGACCGGCTTGCCGGCTGCGGCGGACAGATCCCGCACCAGGCACGCCTGCAACGCCTCCACCGACTCGAACACCGTCTGGTTCAACGAGTTGAGGTACAGCTTGAAGGACTTGGACTCGATGATGTTCGGCGAATCGCACGGGATGGCGAACTCACCGATGGCCACCACCGGCTTGCCCGAGGGCAGCAGCCAGGACAGTTCGAAGCAGTTCCAGAAGTCCACGCCCTGCCACGGCAGCGCGTCGCCACTCACGCCCAGCTCGGCCCATTTGGCCAGGCGGGGAATCGGGAACAGCAGCGAAGGGGTGTAGGTGGCGATGTATTCGCTGGACTTGCCCAGCGGGGAGTGTTCGGCGGCGGGATGCATGGAAACTGACCTGAAGGTTCGAAATTGCCCTAGTCTACCGGTTTTGCACCCCGCCTTGGAGCCGATGTCACTCGATGGTCAGCGGCCCGACCATGCCCGCCTGGTAGTGGCCAGGCACGTTGCAGGCGAACTCGATGGGCGCCGACTTGCGGAAGGTCCAGGTCAGCTCGGCGCGCTGGCCGGGCTGTACCAGCACGGTGTTGCCACCCGCATGACCGTGGCCAGCGCCCATCTGGCCGTGATCCATCTGGCCATGGTCCATGCCTTCGTGGTTCATGCCGGCGGTGAACATCTTGCCCTGCATGGCGATCATTTCCTTCTGGTGCTCGGCGTGCATGGCCTTGTCGCCCAGGTTGAACTCGTGGGGCAGCTTGCCTTCGTTGACCAGCACGAAGCGCACGGTCTCGCCAGCCTTGACCTTGATGCTCTTCGGTTCGAAGGCGATGTCCTTGAGTACCACCTCGATGGTGCGGGTGGCCTTGGCCGCCTCGGCCGGCTCGCCGAAGGCGAAGGGTTTGCCGTTGTCGGCAAAGCTCGGCAGGCTGACCAGTGCGAGGGCGGCGGCGATGAACAGGTGTTTCATGGGTGACTCCGGGTCGTTCTGGGAGAATGAGACCATTCTCGAAAAGGCTGGCTGGCAGCTGGCTGACGGGAAGATTACAACGTTGTCAGCTTGGGCAGGCCGCCAGATCGTCACGTATGATTTCGGCATCGCGCTGATCCGAACATTGGTAAACACATGAAACTGCTGATCGTCGAAGACCAGGCCAAGACCGGCCAGTACCTGAGCCAGGGCCTGAGCGAAGCCGGCTTCGTCACTGAGCTTGCCAACGATGGCGACACCGGCCAGCACCTGGCCCTGACCGGTGACCACGACCTGCTGATCCTCGATGTGATGCTGCCGGGGCGCAACGGTTGGCAGATTCTCCAGGCCGTGCGCCAGGCCGGGCTGGAAACGCCGGTGCTGTTCCTCACCGCCCGAGATGCCGTCGAGGACCGCGTCCACGGCCTGGAGCTGGGCGCTGACGACTACCTGGTCAAGCCATTCGCCTTCTCCGAACTGCTGGCCCGGGTGCGCAGCCTGCTGCGCCGAGGCGCCAGCGCCAGCCAGGACACCTGCCTGAACCTGGCCGACCTGCGCCTGGACCTGATCCGCCGCCGCGCCGAACGCGCCGGCCAGCGCGTCGACCTGACCGCCAAGGAATTCGCCCTGCTCGAACTGCTGCTGCGCCGCCAGGGCGAGGTGCTGCCCAAGTCGCTGATCGCCTCGCAGGTGTGGGACATGAACTTCGACAGCGACACCAACGTCATCGAGGTGGCCATCCGCCGCCTGCGCCTGAAGATCGACGACCATCACGCCACCAAGCTGATCCATACCGTGCGCGGCATGGGCTACGTGCTCGAGGAGCGCCAGGACTGATGCGCCGCCTGTCCCTCGGCCGTCGCCTGGCGCTGCTGTTCGCCGCCTGCACCGCCAGTGTTTCGCTGGGCGCCGGCCTGCTGTTCAGCCGCGCCAGCGAGCAGCACTTCGTCGAGCTCGACCAGCAACTGCTCAGCGGCCGCCTGTCGCTGATGCGCAGCCTGCTCGACGGCGTCACCACCCCCGAGCAACTGGCCACGCGCCTGCCGGGGCTGCTCAACGAGCTCAGCCACCAGTCCGACCTGGCCTTGCGCGTGCGCGCGGTCGACGGCACCACCTGGTTCGCCAGCCGCGGCGACCTGCCGGACGCCCCGGCCCAGCCCGGCCTGGCCACGCTGCATACCCAGGGCAACGACTACCGCGGACTGAGCCTGCCGCTGGACGAAACCCGGCCCGACTCGCCGCAGTTGACCTTGTTCCTCGACATCACCCATCACCAGCACTTCCTGCAAGGCATGCAGCGCCTGATCTGGCTCACGGTCGGCCTCAGCGCGCTGGCCACCGCGCTGCTGGGTGCCTGGGCCGTGCGCCGTGGCCTGAAGCCGCTGCGGCGGATGGGCAAGGTCGCCGCCAGCGTCAACGCCCGCTCGCTAACCACTCGCCTGCCGGCCGCCGAGATGCCCGAGGAACTGGCCGAGCTGGCCGCCGCGGTCAATGCCATGCTGCAGCGCCTGGACGATGCTTTCCAACGCCTGTCGGCGTTCTCCGCCGACATCGCCCACGAGTTGCGCACACCGCTGTCCAACCTGCTGACCCACACCCAGGTCACCCTCACCCGCCCACGCAGCCTCGAGGAGTACCGCGAGGCCCTGCATGGCAATCTCGAGGAACTGCAGTGGATGGCCCAGCTGGTCAACGACATGCTCTATCTGGCCAAGGCCGACCACGGTCTGCTGATGCCCAATAGTCAGGCGCTGGACCTGGCGATCGAGGTCGATGCGCTGCTGGAGTATTACGCGCCGCTGGCTGAGGAAGCCGAGGTCAGGCTGTCTCGCGAGGGCCAGGCGCATGCCGAGGGCGACCGACACATGCTGCGCCGGGCCTTGTCGAACCTGCTGGACAATGCCCTGCGCTTCACCCCGGCGGGGGGCGAGATTCGTGTGAGCCTTGCGCCGGGGTTGCGCATCGAGGTGGCCAACAGTGGCCCGGCAATCGCCCCGCAACTGCTGGAGCGGCTGTTCGACCGTTTCTATCGGGCAGACCCGGCGCGCCAGGAGGGCAGCAGCGAGCATGCGGGCCTGGGGCTGGCCATCACCCGCTCGATCGTGCAGGCGCACGGCGGGAATATTCGGGCCCAGTGCGAAGGTGGGTGGACGCGCTTCGTGATCGAGTTGCCTGCTTAGAGGGCTGCTGCGCAGCCCATCGCCGGCAAGCCGGCGAAAGGGGCGCAAAGCGCCCCTGCCTTACTCGTAACGCAACGCCATCGCCGGTTCGATCTGCGAAGCGCGGTACGCAGGATAGAGGGTCGCCAGGAAGCTCATCACCAGCCCAGCCAGGCAGATGATCGCCACATCGCCCCACTGCAGCTCCGAGGGCAGGCTGCTGATGAAGTAGATGTCGGAGGTGAAGATGTGCTGCCCACTGACCCGCTCGATCCAGCCGACCACGGCGCTGACGTTCAGTGCCAGGATCACCCCGAGCACGCCACCGATCAGGGTGCCGACGATGCCGATCAGGCTGCCCTGGACCATGAACGTGCCCATGATCTGCGCCGGCGTCGCGCCGATGGTGCGCAGGATGGCGATATCCGCGCCCTTGTCGTTCACCACCATCACCAGGGTGGCGATGATATTGAAGGCAGCCACGGCGATGATCATCATCAGCAGCAGGCCGATCATGGTCTTTTCCATTTTCATGGCGCTGAACAGGCTGCCCTGGGTGTGCGACCAGTCATCGGCACGGTAGCCGTCGCCCAGCCCCGCAGCGATGGCCTTGGACACCTGCGGCGCAGCGTACAGGTCATGCAGCTTCAGCCGCACGCCCTGCACCTGGCCCGGCGCCCAGCGCTGCATCTCGCCGGCATCGGCGATATGGATGTAGGCCTGGGAGCCATCCAGTTCGGCGCCGACCTTGAAGATGCCGACCACGGTCAGGCGCTGCATGCGCGGGGTGATGCCGCCCGGCTCCTTGCTGATTTCCGGAACGATCAGGGTCAGCTTGTCGCCGGTATTCAGGCGAAAGCGCCGGGCGGTCAATTCACCGATGACCACGCCGTACTCGCCCGGCACCAGGTCCTGCAGGCTGCCCTGGACAATATGCTGGGTGACGATGGAGACCTTGCCCTCCTCGGCCGGGTCGATGCCGGCGACCTGGATCGGCTGCATCGCCCCCTTGTACGAGAGCATGCCCTCCATCTCGGTGATCGGCGCCGCGGCCATCACCGCCGGGTTGCTTTCGGCGGCGCTGGCGACCTTGCGCCAGTCGTCCAGCGGCTGCGCGCCGAGAATCGCGGCATGGGGCACCAGGCCCAGCACGCGTGAGCTCATCTCGCGCTGGAAGCCGTTCATCACCGACAGCACCGTGATCATCGCCAGCACGCCGAGCGACAGGCCGATCATCGAAGTCATCGAGATGAACGAGATGAAGTGGTTGCGGCGCTTGGCACGGGTGTAGCGGGCACCGATGAACAACGACAAGGGTCTGAACATGAACGAGGACACCCAAGTGAAAAATGAATCGGGGCCGCCTCAGGCCGCCCCATGCAGGCGACTCAGATCGCCACCAGGTGCCCGTCTTCCAGGCGCAGCACACGGTCCATCTGCCGCGCCAGGTTGAGGTCGTGGGTCACAACCAGGAATGCGGTCTGCGAGTGATTCGACAGCTCCTGCATCAGTTCCTGGATACCCTGGGCGGTGTGGTGGTCGAGGTTGCCGGTGGGCTCGTCGAGCATGACCAGGCCCGGGCGGTTGACCAGGGCGCGGGCGATCGCCACACGCTGGCGTTCACCACCGGACAGCTCGGCCGGCTTGTGATTCAACCGATGCCCCAGGCCAACGCGCTTGAGCAGCGCCTCGGCACGCTCGCGGGCCTCGGCGATCGGCGTCTTGCCGATCAGCAGCGGCATGCAGGCGTTTTCCAGGGCGGTGAACTCCGCCAGCAGGTGGTGGAACTGGTAGACGAAGCCCAGGGCGCGGTTGCGCAGCAGGCCGCGGGCCCGCTCGCCCAGCGCCGACAGCTCCTCGCCGGCCAGCCAGACGCTGCCCTGGCTCGGGGTGTCGAGGCCGCCGAGCAGGTTGAGCAAGGTACTCTTGCCCGAGCCCGAGCTGCCGACGATGGCCACCCGCTCGCCCGGGTGCAGTTCGAGGTTCAACCCCGACAAGACCTGGACCGACTCCGGGCCTTCCTCGTAGCTCTTGCCCAGGTTGCGGCAGCTCAACACGGTTTTATCACTCATGCGCGACTCACTCATAACGTAGCGCCTCCGCCGGCTGGGTGCGCGAGGCGCGCCAGGCCGGATACAGGGTGGCGAAGAAACTCAGGACCAGCGCCGCACCACAGACCATGTACACGTCCTGGGACTGGATCTGCGACGGCAGGTAATCGATGAAGTACACATCGGCATTGAGGAACTTGTGCCCGATCAGGGTCTCGATGCCGGCGATGGCCGCGCTCACGTTAAGCGCGCCGAGGATGCCCAGGACCGCGCCGATCAGCGTGCCGACCACGCCGATCACCGTGCCCTGGACCATGAAGATGGCCATGATCTGCCCGGGCGTGGCGCCCAGGGTGCGCAGGATGGCGATGTCGCCACGCTTGTCGTTGACCACCATCACCAGGGTGGAAATGATGTTGAACGCCGCCACCGCGACGATCAGCAGCAACAGCAGGCCGATCATGGATTTCTCCATGCGGATCGCCTGGTACAGGTTGCCGTGGGTGCGGGTCCAGTCACGCGGGTAGAACTCCTGCTCGCCCAGCTGCTGGGCGATGGCCCAAGAGGCCCGCGGGGCCTGGAACAGGTCGTCGAACTTCAGGCGCACGCCCTGGACCTGGTCGGCCTTCCAGCGGTGCAGGCGCGACAGGTCGGCGATGTTGGTCAGGCCCAGATAGCCGTCGATCTCGCCGGCGCCGACATGGAAGGTGCCGACCACGGTAAAGCGCTTCATGCGCGGGAACATCCCCGCCGGGGTGACGCTGACCTCGGGGGCAACGAAAGTCAGCTTGTCGCCGATGCCCACGCCCAGTTTCTGCGCGGCCTTGTCGCCGATCATGATGCCCCACTCGCCCGGGGCCAGCTTGTCGAGGCTGCCGTCGAGGACGAACTTGTCGATGATCGACACCTCGCGCTCGCGGGCCGGGTCGATACCGTTGAGCAGCACCTTCTGCACCTTACCTTCATGGGTCAGCAGGCCCTGCATCTGTGTGAATGGCGCGACCGCCAGCACCTGCGGATTCTGCTTTACTTTAGAGGCGAGGGCCTGCCAGTCGTCGATCGGCTGGCCGGTCTCCAGCGTTGCATGGGGGATCATACCCAGCACGCGGGTACGCATCTCGTGGTCGAACCCGTTCATCACCGAGAGCACCACGATCATCACCACCACGCCCAGGGCGAGGCCGATCATCGAGGTGAGCGAAATGAACGAGACGAAGTGATTGCGGCGCTTGGCACGGGTGTAACGCGTACCAATGAATACGAATAGAGGTCTGAACATGTCGGGGCTTGTTCGGATGAAAGGGAACGTCCTTGTGGCGAGGCGCCTACGGCGGCTTTACACTCGGACCACCGCCGTAACCTTGGGTTCGCCATGACGACATTAGACGAAGAAGATCGCCGCGAATACTACCGCATCGAAGATCGGATCGCACTTCAAATCAGCCCCCTTAGCGCGGCCGAAGCCCTTGAAACAGAACTGTTGCAGGATGATTCCGAGCTGTTCAACCTGCTCAGCGAACTGCACCTTTCGGACTTCGAGTCGCAGCACCTGTTGCGCCAGCTGAGCGAAAAAGACCGCACCCTGGCAGCCTTCCTGCGCGCCCAGAACAAACGTCTCGACTTGCTCAGCGCCGTGGTCGCCCAGACCCTGATCGGCGAAATCGGCCAGCCGCAGCCGGTGATCATCTCTGAAGGCGGCATCGAGTTCGCCCAGGCGCAGAAGATCGCCCCCGGCACCCGGGTCAAGGTGAAGATGGTGCTGATGCCCCGCGCCCATGGCCTGCTCCTGCGCGGCCGGGTCACCCACTGCGACCCGCGCCCGGATGGCGATTACGAGGTAGGCACCGAGTTCATCGACATGACCGACGCCCAGCGCCAGCTGCTGGCCCGCTACATCCTGCAGCGCCAGCAACAGCAACGACGCCAGGCGCTGGAACAGAACGACCCCGCTTCCTGAAGCCCTTTTCTCTCTGATTTGAAGGAACGAACGTGACCTTGATCTATGGCCACCGCGGCGCCAAGGGCGAAGCGCCCGAGAATACCCTGCAGAGCTTTCGCCAGTGCCTGTCCCATGGCGTGACCCGCTGCGAACTCGACCTGCACCTGTCGGCCGACAACGAGCTGATGGTAATCCATGATCCGACCCTCAAGCGCACCACTGGCCGGCGCGGCAAGGTGGTCGAGCACACCGCCGCCGAGCTGGTCACCTACGATGCGCGCAAGGGCGGCCCGGGCCATGTGCAGCCCTGCCCCATCCCGCGGCTCGAGGAGTTGTTCGAGAAGTGCCCGTTCGAGCACTGGCAGCTGGAGGTCAAGAGTGCCTCGCGCACCCGTGCCGCCAGCACCGTGCTGGCGATCCGCGAACTGGCCCAGCAGCATGGCCTGCTGGACAAGGTGACCATCACCTCGAGCTCACGGGAAGTGCTGGGCGCCGCCCAGGAGCTGGTACCCGACATCAAGCGCGGACTGGTTGCCGAGTACGCCTGGCTCGACCCGCTGAAGGTCGCGCAGAACTACGACTGCGAGATGCTGGCGTTGAACTGGACGCTGTGCACCCCCGAACGCCTGATCAAGGCGCAGCGCCAGGGCCTGCATGTGTCGGTATGGACGGTCAACGAACCGGCGCTGATGCGCCGGCTCGCCGACTTTGGCGTGGACAGCCTGATTACAGACTTTCCCGGTTTGGCCAGGACCACCCTCGGGTAGGGCTGAAATCGGTCTCCCCGACCGGCTCAGGCCACCGGTCGGAGCCGCTCAAAAAAGCCGGTTCAGTCCATCGTAGGCAGCTACCCGATAGGCCTCGGCCATGGTCGGGTAGTTGAAGGTGGTGTTGACGAAGTACTTCAGGTTGTTCTGTTCGCCCGGCTGGTTCATCACCGCCTGGCCGATATGGACGATCTCCGAGGCCTGGTAGCCGAAGCAGTGCACACCGAGGACTTCCAGGGTCTCGCGGTGGAACAGGATCTTCAGCATGCCCTGCGGCTCGCCGGCGATCTGCGCGCGGGCCATGCTCTTGAAGAAGGCCTTGCCCACTTCATAGGGCACCTTGGCCTGGGTCAGCTCCTGCTCGTTCTTGCCGATCGAGCTGATCTCCGGAATGGTGTAGATGCCGGTCGGCACGTCGTTGACGAAGCGCCAGCTGCCGTTGTCGACGATGCTGCCGGCGGCCGAGCGGCCCTGGTCGTGGGCGGCGCTGGCCAGGCTCGGCCAGCCGATCACGTCACCGGCGCCATAGATGTTCGGCACGCTGGTGCGGTAGGTCTCGTCAACTTCGATCTGGCCACGGCTGTTGACCTTGATGCCGATGTTCTCCAGGCCCAGCTTGTCGGTGTTGCCGGTACGGCCGTTGCACCACAGCAAGGCGTCGGCCTTGATCTTCTTGCCCGACTTCAGGTGCAGGATCACCCCGTTGTCCAGGCCTTCGACGCGGTCGTATTCCTCGTTGTGGCGCACGGTGATGTTGTTGTTGCTGAAGTGGTAGCTCAGCGCCTGGGAGATTTCCGAGTCGAGGAAGCTCAGCAGCTGGCCGCGGTTGTCGACCAGTTCGACCAGCACACCCAGGCCGCTGAAGATCGAGGCGTATTCGCAACCGATCACCCCGGCGCCGTAGACGATCAGCTTGCGTGGGGTGTGGCTCAGGCTGAGGATGGTGTCGCTGTCGTAGACCCGCGGGTGGTGGAAGTCGATGTCGGCCGGGCGATACGGACGCGAGCCGGTGGCAATGATGATGTGCTTGGCGTTGAGCTTCTCGACCACGCCGTTGGGGCAGACCACTTCGACGGTCTGCTCGTCGGCGAAGCTGCCGGTGCCGACGAACACATCGACGCGGTTGCGCGCGTAGTAGCCGGTACGCGAGGCAACCTGCTTGCTGATGACTTTCTCGGCGCTCTTGAGCACGTCGGGGAAGGAGAACCAGCGCGGCTCGCCGATGGCGCGGAACATCGGGTTGGTGTTGAACTGCATGATCTGCCGCACGGAGTGACGCAGCGCCTTGGACGGGATGGTGCCCAGGTGGGTGCAGTTACCGCCGACCTGGCGACGGCTGTCGACCATGGCCACCTTGCGCCCTGCTTTGGCGGCGTTCATTGCCGCGCCTTCTCCGGCCGGGCCGGAACCCAGCACCACTACGTCGTAGTTGTAGACAGCCATGCGTACTCCTTCAGAACTGGCCCGCCGGCCGGATGGCCGCGGGGCGCGATCATGTCGCCGGGGCGCCATGAGAAAATTCGGGTGCAGTCTAATCAAGCGTGAACGCCGCGCACATTAACCCTTGGTCGCGTCGTAGGCCATTATTGCCTGCACTACATGTCGTTTCACCGCTTCCCTGGCATTGATCATCCGTGGCTTGCCTTTCACTCGCCTTTCACCACCCGCTCGAAGGCCGGCGTGGAACGGGAGACGAAACCACCCTCGACCCGGGTCACCAGTACCGCGGCAATGCCGTGGGCGACGGCGAAATCCCAGCCCTGCTGCGGCCCGAGGATCAACAGCAGGGTCGAGTAGCCGTCGGCCTGCAGCGCCGAGCCGTCGAGCACCGTCACCGCCGCCAGGTCGTGCTCGACCGGGCGCCCGAGATGGGCGTCGAAGGTGTGCGAATAGCGCCGGCCATTGTCCTCGAAATAATGCCGATAGTCACCCGAGGTCGACACGGCCATGTCCTCCACGTCGATGACCTGGCGGGCGATCTGGCGATCCTCGCGCGGCAGCTCCAGGGCCACCCGCCAGGCACTGCCGTCGGGCTTGCGGCCCACGGCCTTGAGCTCGCCGGTGGCTTCGGCGAGAAACGCCTCGATACCCATGCCGCGCAGGCGCTGGGCGATCAGGTCGACGGCATGGCCAGCGGCGATGCTGTTGAAGTCCAGCTCGATGGGGGCGTCCTTGCACAGGGCGTCACCCTCGATGCGCAGGTGCCGGTAGCCCACACGCTCACGTGCACGGGCCAGCGCCTGCGGGTCGGGCACGTGCATCTCGCGGGCCTGCGGGCCAAAGCCCCAGAGGTCGAGCAGTGGCTCAACGGTGAGGTCGAAGGCACCCCGGCTCTGCTCGGCCAGGTGCTGGCCGAAGCTGGCCAGCTCGAACAGGTCGGCGTCGATGGGCAGGCACTGATTGGCCGGGAGCTGGTTGAAACGGCTGACGGTAGAGTCGCCGCGGTAGGTGGAGTAGCGGGCGTCGATGGCCTGGAGGATGGCCTCGACCTCGGCCTGGACCTGCTCGGGCGCAGGGCCGCCGGGTTGGCGCACGTACTGGATGCTGTAGCTGCTGCCCATGGTCGGGCCGCCGAAGCGCTCGAGGGTGGGGCCTTGATTGCAGGCTGACAGCAACAACAGGCAAAGCAGAAGAACTGTGCGCAACTTAGATCTCTCGATTGACCTGCCCACGCGGTCGATGTGGGAGCGGCCTTGTGTCGCGAAAGGGCAGCAAAGCGGCCCCGGGATTTCTGCAACGCCACCACAATTGCCGGGGCTCCTGCGCAGCCCTTTCGCGACACAAGGCCGCTCCCACATCGATAGCAGCGAGGCGGAAAGAAAAAAAACGGGAACCCGAAGGTTCCCGTTTTTTCAACGCATTACAAGCGGATCAGCGTGGAAACGCTGGCGGGTTCACACCAGCCATGTCTTCCATCACGCGCACCACCTGGCAGCTGTAACCGAATTCGTTGTCGTACCAGACGTACAGGACAACGCGGTTGTCGTTGCAGATGGTCGCCTCGGCGTCGACCACACCGGCGTGGCGCGAGCCGACGAAGTCGGTGGACACCACTTCCTGGGAACTGACGTAGTCGATCTGCTTGTGCAGTTCCGAGTGCATGGCGGTCTGACGCAAGTACTCGTTCAGCTCTTCGCGGGTGGTGGCCTTCTCGAGGTTCAGGTTGAGAATGGCCATCGACACGTTCGGCGTCGGCACACGGATGGCATTGCCGGTCAGCTTGCCCTTGAGCACCGGCAGGGCCTTGGCGGCGGCGGTGGCGGCACCGGTCTCGGTGATGACCATGTTCAGCGGCGCGGCGCGGCCACGACGGCTGCCCTTGTGGAAGTTGTCGATCAGGTTCTGGTCGTTGGTGAACGAGTGAACGGTTTCGACGTGGCCGTTGACGATCCCGTACTGGTCGTTGATGGCCTTGAGCACCGGCACGATGGCGTTGGTGGTGCAGGACGCCGCCGAGATGATCTTGTCGTCGGCGCTGATGTCGCCGTGGTTGATGCCGTGCACGATGTTCTTCAGCGCGCCCTTGCCAGGTGCGGTGAGGATCACGCGAGCAGCGCCCGGGCAGGCCAGGTGCTGGCCGAGGCCGTCGGCGTCACGCCATACGCCGGTGTTGTCGACGATCAGCGCATCGTGGATGCCGTACTGGGTGTAGTCGACTTCGCTCGGGCTCTTGGCGTAGATCACCTGGATCAGGTTGCCGTTGGCGGTGATGGTATTGTTGGCTTCATCGATGACGATGGTGCCGTCGAACGGACCGTGCACCGAGTCGCGGCGCAGCAGGCTGGCGCGCTTGACCAGGTCGTTCTCGGCGCCCTTGCGCACGACGATGGCGCGCAGGCGCAGGCCGTCGCCACCACCGGTCTTCTCGATCAGGATGCGCGCCAGCAGGCGGCCGATACGGCCGAAGCCGTACAGGACGACGTCGGTGCCCTTGCGTGCGGAAGCGTTCTGCTGACCCACGACGTCGGCCAGTTCGTCACGGACGAACTGCTCGGCGCTGCGGCCGTTGCCTTCGGCCTTGAACTTGTTGGCCAGCTTGCCCAGGTCCACCGAGGCGGCACCCAGTTTCAGCTCGCTCATGGCCTTGAGCAGGGGGAATGTCTCGTGGACGGACAGCTCGGTCTCGTCGGTCTGACGGTGACGGGCAAAGCGGTGGGCTTTGAGGATCGAGATAACCGAACGGTTGATCAGGCTGCGGCCATAGATCGAGCTCACCACGTTGTTGTTGCGGTAGAGCTGACCGATAAGCGGGATCATCGCTTCAGCCAGGGCTTCACGATCGATCCACTCACCAAGACACTGGTCGGGCTTCTGAGTCACGGTAACCTTCCACATGTAGGGGAACAAAAAAGGGGCTACATTATGACGCCCCTCGGCGTATCGGGCAATGAGCGCCTGTCGCCGACGCCAGACCCCGTCGTCATGCCCTCGCGAGCCTGACAGCGAGCCCCGGCACCGGTACAATCGACCTCTTTGCCGCATCGCTTGGAGTCCGATCTCCCGTGTCAGTTCTGCGCCTACCGCAAATGTCGGCCACGGCCGGCAAACAAACCTGGGGCAACCTGCCCGGCGCCGCCTTGAGCCTGGCCATCGCCGAGGCGGCCAGTACCGCCGGTCGCTTCACCCTGTTGCTGACCGCCGACAGCCAGGCGGCCGACCGCCTCGAGCAGGAGCTGCGCTTCTTCGCGCCGGCGCTGCCGGTGCTGCCGTTCCCCGACTGGGAAACCCTGCCCTACGACCTGTTCTCGCCGCACCAGGACATCATCTCCCAGCGCATCGCCAGCCTCTACCGGCTGCCGGAGCTGGACCACGGCATCCTGGTCGTGCCGATCACCACCGCCCTGCACCGCCTGGCCCCCACGCGCTTCCTGCTGGGCAGCAGCCTGGTGCTGGACGTCGGCCAGAAGATCGACGTCGAGCAGATGCGCACGCGCCTCGAGGCCAGCGGCTACCGCTGCGTTGACACGGTCTACGAGCATGGCGAGTTCGCCGTGCGCGGCGCGCTGATCGACCTGTTCCCCATGGGCAGCAAGCAGCCGTACCGCATCGACCTGTTCGACGACGAGATCGAGACCCTGCGCACCTTCGACCCGGAGTCGCAGCGCTCGATCGACAAGGTCGACTCGATCCGACTGCTGCCGGCGCGCGAGTTTCCCATGCAGAAGGACGAGGTGACGCGCTTCAAGGCGCGCTTCCGCGAACGCTTCGACGTGGACTTCCGCCGCAGCGCGATCTTCCAGGACCTCACCAGCGGCATCATCCCCGCCGGCATCGAGTACTACCTGCCGCTGTTCTTCGAAGAGACCGCCACCCTGTTCGACTACCTGCCGGCGGACACCCAGGTGTTCTCCCTGCCGGGCGTGGAGCAGGCCGCCGAGCATTTCTGGAACGACGTGCGCGGGCGCTATGAAGAGCGCCGCGGCGACCTCAGCCGACCGCTGCTGCCGCCGGCGGAGCTGTTCATGCCGGTGGAGGACTGCTTCGCCCGCCTCAAGCAATGGCCACGGGTGGTGATCGGTGCCGACGACGTCGAACCCGGCGTCGGCCGCGAGCGCTTTCCGGCCCGCGCCCTGCCCAACCTGGCCATCGAGGCCAAGGCCAACCAGCCGCTGGCGGAACTGGCGAACTTCCTCGACCAGTTCCCCGGCCGGGTGCTGTTCACGGCGGAATCGGCGGGCCGGCGCGAAGTGCTGCTGGAGCTGCTCGAACGCCTGAAGCTGCGCCCGCACACCGTCGACGGATGGGCCGACTTCGTCAATGGCGGCGAACGCCTGGCGATCACCATCGCGCCGCTGGACGACGGCCTGCTGCTGGACGACCCCAGCCTGGCCCTGGTCGCCGAAAGCCCGCTGTTCGGCCAGCGCGTGATGCAGCGCCGGCGCCGCGAGAAACGCGGCGAGGCGGCCAACGACGCGGTGATCAAGAACCTCACGGAGCTGCGCGAAGGCGCCCCGGTGGTGCACATCGACCATGGCGTGGGCCGCTACCTGGGCCTGGCGACCCTGGAGATCGACGGCCAGGCCGCCGAGTTCCTCACCCTCGAATACGCCGAGGGCGCCAAACTCTACGTGCCGGTGGCCAACCTGCACCTGATCGCCCGCTACACCGGCAGCGACGACGCCCTGGCGCCTTTGCACCGGCTGGGCTCCGAAGCCTGGCAGAAAGCCAAGCGCAAGGCCGCCGAACAGGTGCGCGACGTCGCCGCCGAGCTGCTTGACATCTATGCCCGCCGCGCCGCGCGCAAAGGCTATGCCTTCGCCGACCCGGCCGCCGACTACGCCACCTTCAGTGCCGGCTTCCCGTTCGAGGAAACCCCCGACCAGCAGGCCGCCATCGAGGCGGTACGCGCCGACATGCTCGCCGGCCAGCCCATGGACCGCCTGGTCTGCGGCGACGTCGGCTTCGGCAAGACCGAAGTGGCCATGCGCGCCGCCTTCATCGCCGTGCACAGTGGCCGCCAGGTGGCGGTGCTGGTACCCACCACCCTGCTCGCCCAGCAGCACTACAACAGCTTCCGCGACCGCTTCGCCGACTGGCCGGTGAAGGTCGAGGTGATGAGCCGCTTCAAGTCGGCCAAGGAAGTCGCCAGCGCCGCGGCGGAACTGGCCGAAGGCAAGATCGACATTCTCATCGGCACCCACAAGCTGCTGCAGGATGATGTGCGCTTCAAGGACCTGGGCCTGGCCATCATCGACGAGGAACACCGCTTCGGCGTGCGCCAGAAAGAACAGCTCAAGGCCCTGCGCAGCGAAGTGGACATCCTCACCCTGACCGCAACGCCGATTCCCCGCACGCTGAACATGGCGGTGTCGGGCATGCGCGACCTGTCGATCATCGCCACTCCGCCGGCCAGGCGCCTGTCGGTGCGCACCTTCGTCATGGAGCAGAACAAGAGCACGGTCAAGGAAGCGCTGCTGCGCGAACTGCTGCGCGGCGGCCAGGTGTACTACCTGCACAACGACGTCAAGACCATCGAGAAGTGCGCCGCGGAACTGGCCGAACTGGTGCCCGAGGCGCGCATCGGCATCGGTCACGGGCAGATGCGCGAGCGTGAACTCGAACAGGTGATGAGCGACTTCTACCACAAGCGCTTCAACGTTCTGATCGCCTCGACCATCATCGAGACCGGCATCGACGTGCCCAGCGCCAACACCATTGTCATCGAGCGCGCCGACAAGTTCGGCCTGGCCCAGCTGCACCAGCTGCGCGGCCGGGTCGGGCGCAGCCACCACCAGGCCTATGCCTACCTGCTGACGCCGCCGCGCCAGCAGATCAGTGCCGATGCCGAGAAACGCCTGGAGGCCATCGCCAACACCCAGGACCTGGGCGCGGGCTTCGTCCTGGCCACCAACGACCTGGAGATCCGCGGCGCCGGCGAACTGCTTGGCGAAGGCCAGAGCGGGCAGATCCAGGCCGTCGGCTTCACCCTGTACATGGAAATGCTCGAGCGCGCGGTCAAGGCCATCCGCAAGGGCAACCAGCCGAACCTCGAGCAGCCGCTGGGCGGCGGCCCGGAGATCAACCTGCGCCTGCCGGCGCTGATCCCCGAGGACTACCTGCCCGACGTGCATGCACGCCTGATCCTCTACAAGCGCATCGCCTCGGCGGCCGACGAAGAGGGCCTCAAGGACCTGCAGGTGGAAATGATCGACCGCTTCGGCTTGCTGCCAGAGCCGACCAAGAACCTGATGCGCCTGACCCTGCTCAAGCTGCAGGCGGAAAAGCTCGGCATCAAGAAAGTCGATGCCGGCCCCAACGGCGGCAAGCTCGAGTTCGAGGCCGAGACCCCGGTCGACCCGCTGACCCTGATCAAGCTGATCCAGGGCCAGCCCAAACGCTACAAGTTCGAAGGCGCGACCCAGGTCCGCTTCCTGGTGCCGATGGAACGCCCCGAAGAACGTTTCAACACCCTGGAAGCGCTGTTCGAGCGCCTCACTCCACAAAATCCATAAGGAAGCTTCATGCGTGCCATCCGTTGCCTGACCCTGCTGCTGGCCCTGCTCGCGCCGGCTGCCTTCGCCGCAGGCCCCTACCAGGTAGAAATGATCCTGGTGCGGCAGAACGCCGTGCCGGCGATCACCAGCCCCTTCGCTCCGGAAGACTGGAGCGCCGGCGCGCCGCGCCTGGAAAAAGGCGCCGAGCGTCCAACCGGTTTGGGTGATGAAGTCACCCGCCTGCAGGCCACCGCCGACTACACCGTGCTGCTGCACAAGGCCTGGCAGCAGGACACCGAGACTGTCGCCCTCGGCGTCGGCGACGAACAGTTCGGCCACTTCCCCATCGAGGGCAACCTGAGCATCAGGGAAGATCGCTTCATCGCCGTCGACGCCAACTTCTGGGTCAACCAGCTCGATGGCAACGGCAGCGTGCTGCAGAGCGAACAGCTCAAGCAGAACAACAGCAACATGAAGGCCGGCCAGCTGACCTTCTTCGATGGCGGTCACCTGGCGCTGCTGCTCAGGGTTTCGCCGGCCGGCATGCGCAAGATCCCACTGCCGGACCCGGAAATGATGGAGCAGTGACGTGAACGCCGATGTGCAGAAGCTGGCAGCCGAGAACCCGAGCTGGAAGCGCGACTTTTCCGCAGCCACCCTGCAACGGGGCGAACGGTACGCCGAACAGGGCCTGGTGCAGATCCAGTCCCACGGCAACTCGCGCATCGAATCCACCTGCCACGGCAGCGGCGGCAACGTCTACCGCCAGCGGATCATCATCACTGCCGGTCCCTCCGGGCAGTGCCATGTGCGCGGCGACTGCTCCTGTCCGGTCGGCACCAACTGCAAGCACTGCGCCGCCGCGCTCTATACCCTGGCCAACCGCTACGGACAGGTCGCGGCCAACGGCGACCAGCTGCCCCATCACCTGCAGCACTGGCTGCAGGGGCTGGAGCCGCCTGCGCCGCGACAAGACACCACGCAAGACAAGCGCGGCCGCATGGTCTGCTACCAGCTGATACTCAACGACGACCAGAGTTGCGCGCTGCGTGTGCGCAAAGGCACCCGCGAAGAGCACGGCATTCGCTACAGCCGCGTCCAGTCGCTGTACGAACTGCTCTACGAGCCGCCAAAGTTCGTCAAGGACGAGGACCTGCGCATCCTGCGCCAGCTCTCGGCGCAGACTGCACCCTACGGCCATGAGCGCGGCTATCCACTCAAGGGACACGAAGGCGGCGAGCTGCTGCAACGGGCACTGGACACCGGGCGCATGATGTTCATCGAAGGCCTGCCCATGCTGATCCCGGGCGCGCCCCGCCAGGCAGCGTTCCGCTGGGTACGCCTGGACAACGGCGACTATCGCGGCCTGTGGTACAACGGCGAGGTACCGCTCGATTGCGTGCTGCCGCTGGTGCCGCTGTACTACTTCGATATCGACACCCAGGAAGTCGGCACCGTTTCCCACGACCTGGATCCGCACACCGCCCTGCAGCTGTCCCTTGCTCCCGATGTACCGGAACACCTTATCGTGCCCCTCAGCCACAAGCTCAACGCCCTCAATCATCAGCTGCCGACGCCCACTACCGTGCAACAGGAACAGCTCGACAACATCGAGCCGATCCCGCACCTGACCCTCGGCAGCCTCGAGTTCAGCGCCTACACGCCCAAGACCGGACGCATGCAACGGCAGATGCAGCACCGCGCCGCGCTGGCGTTCGACTACGACGGCCTGCGCGCCAGCGGCGGCGACGACAAGCCGCTGAGCCGCCTGGTGGGCAGCACCAGCCAGCGCATCCGCCGCCAGCCCCAGGCCGAGCAGGCCCTGCGCAAGGCATTACGCGAGCAGGGCTTCAAGCCCGCCACCCGCCAGAGCAAGGCCCTGCCCGACAGCGCCGGCGAAATGTACCAACTGCCCGACGACGAAGCCTGGCTGCGCTTCGCCCGCGAAGGCCTGCCGCGCCTGCGCGAGGCCGGCTGGGCCATTGACGTGCACCGCGACTTCGCCTTCAACCTGCACGAGGTCGACGACTGGTACGCCACCATCGACGAAGCGCCGGGCCACGAATGGTTCGACCTGGAGCTGGGCATCGTCGTCGACGGCCAGCGACACAGCCTGCTGCCAATAGTCCTGCAGCTACTGCGCGCCAGCCCCGAGCTGCTGCGCCCCAGCGAGCTGGCGCGGCGCAGTGACGATGAACACCTGCTGATCGACCTCAACCGCGCCCGCCACGACAGCCCGGCGCTGCGAGTCGCCCTGCCCTACGGGCGGATCAAGGCGGTGATGGGCACCCTGGGCGAGCTGTACCTGCATGAGGACGCCAGCGGCCCGAGCCTGCGCCTGGAGCGCGCCGACGCCGCGCGCCTGAACGACATCGACCACCTGCCACTGCAATGGCAAGGCGGCAACCATGTCCGCGACCTGGGCCGGCGCCTGCGTGACGCCCGCGACCTGCAGGTGACGCCGCCCAAGGGCCTGAACGCCACCCTGCGCCCCTACCAGCAGCAAGGCCTGAACTGGCTGCAGGCCCTGCGCGAAATGGGCACCGGCGGCATCCTTGGCGACGACATGGGCCTGGGCAAGACCCTGCAGACCCTGGCCCACCTGCTGCTGGAGAAGGAAGCTGGGCGCCTGGTCCACCCGGCACTGGCGGTGATGCCCACCAGCTTGGTGCCCAACTGGCTCGACGAGGCCCGGCGCTTCGCCCCCGACCTGCGCGTCCTGGCCCTGCACGGCCCCGGCCGCAGCAAGCACTTCGCCAACCTGGCCGACTACGACCTGGTACTGACCACCTACGCCCTCGTCCCTCGCGATCTTGAACACCTCAAGACCCAGTCCTGGCACCTGCTGGTATTGGACGAGGCGCAGAACATCAAGAGCAGCACCAGCAAGGCCGCCCAGGCGGTGCGTGAGCTGCAGGCCAGTCAGCGGCTGTGCCTGACCGGCACCCCGATGGAGAACAACCTCGGCGAACTGTGGTCGATCTTCCACTTCCTGATGCCCGGCTGGCTGGGTGACAGCAAACGCTTCACCCAGGACTACCGCACCCCGATCGAGCGCCACGGCGACGCCGAGCGCATGGCCCACCTGGCCAGCCGCATCCGCCCGTTCCTGCTGCGCCGTACCAAGGAGCAGGTGGCCACCGAGCTGCCGGCCAAGACCGAGATGATCCACTGGGTCGAGCTCAGCGACGCCCAGCGCGACACCTATGAGGCGGTACGGGTGGCGATGGACAAGAAGGTCCGCGACGAAATCGCCCGCAACGGCGCCGCCCGCAGCCAGATCGTCATCCTCGACGCGCTGCTCAAGCTGCGCCAGGTGTGCTGCGACCTGCGCCTGGTCAAGGGCACCGAGGCCAAGGGCACATTCGCCGACAAAGGCAAGCTGGGCAGCCTGCTGGAAATGCTCGAGGAGCTGCTCAGCGAGGGGCGCAAGGTACTGCTGTTCTCGCAGTTCACCTCGATGCTGGCGCTGATCGAGTTCGAACTGGAGAAGCGTGGCATCCGCTACAGCCTGCTGACCGGCGACACCCGCGACCGCCGCGCGCCAGTACAGCAGTTCCAGAATGGCGACAGCGAGGTGTTCCTGATCAGCCTCAAGGCCGGCGGCACCGGACTGAACCTGACCGCCGCCGACACCGTGATCCACTACGACCCGTGGTGGAACCCGGCCAGCGAAAACCAGGCCACCGACCGTGCCTACCGTATTGGCCAGGACAAGCCGGTGTTCGTGTTCAAGCTGATCACCCGGGGGACGGTGGAGGAGAAGATCCAGCAGTTGCAACAGGAAAAGGCAGCGCTGGCGGCCGGGCTGCTCGATGGCGGGCAGGCCGGGCAATGGCGGCTGGGGGATGACGAGATCGAGGCGCTGTTCGCGCCGCTGCCAGGCAAACGAAGTAAGTAAAAGCCCGCCCCACGAGCCCTGAGGGCTTCTTGGGGACGGGCCTGCCCCGCGATGAGGCCGGCGAGGTTAATCGACCAGCTGGGCTTCCTTCAACGCCCCCAACGCCTCCAGCCAACGCGGCTGCTGTCGGTAATCGGTACGCGCAAAGCCCTGCCCGCGCATCCGCGCGATGCGCGGCGACGGCTTGACCTTCATCCGCTGCGCCGCGCTCAGCGCCAGCTCCGCCGCCGCTCGGTCGTTGCACACCAGGCCCATGTCGCAGCCGGCGCTCAGGGCCGCCTCGATACGACTGGCGGCATCACCCACCACATGGGCGCCGGCCATGGACAGGTCGTCGCTGAAGATCACCCCGTCAAAGCCCAGTTCGCCCCGCAGAATGTCCTGCAGCCAGCGCCGGGAGAAGCCGGCCGGCTGATTGTCGACCTGCGGATAGATCACGTGGGCCGGCATCACCGCCGCCAATTGGCCACCCAGGCGGGTGAACGGCACCAGGTCGGCCGCGCGCAACTGCTCCAGACTGCGCTCGTCGACCGGGATCGCCACATGGGAGTCGGCCTCGGCCCAGCCGTGGCCGGGGAAATGCTTGCCGCAGGCAGCCATGCCCGCGGCGTTCATGCCGCGGATGAACGCACCAGCCAGCGCGGTGGCACGCTGTGGATCGCCTTCGAAGGCGCGGCTGCCGACCACGGCGCTGCGCTGGTGATCGAGGTCCAGCACCGGAGCGAAGCTCAGGTCCAGGCCCACCGCCAGCACCTCGGTGGCCATCAGCCAGCCGCACTGCTCGGCCAGGTACTCGGCGTTGGCGTTGTCGGCGATCGCGCGCATGGCCGGCAGGCGCACGAAACCCTGGCGCAGACGCTGGACCCGCCCGCCTTCCTGGTCCACGGCGAGGATCAGTTCGGGGCGGATGGCGCGGATCGACGCGCACAGCTCGCGCACCTGACGCGGGCTGTCGATGTTGCGGGCAAAGATGATCAGGCCGGCCACTTCGGGCTGGCGCAGCAGATGGCGGTCTTCGGCGGTCAGCCATTTACCGGCGATATCCACCATCAGGGAGCCTTGCAGGCTGGAAGTCATAGGGAGTCCTTCATGGGAGGAGGTCCAGGGGCGCTTCGCCGTGGCGCGGGCGCACGCAACCATCGGACAACGAACTGCCCGATGGTTCAGTGGCGAAGCGGCCGTGGTGGCGGAAAATGCGGCGGGAGACAAGGTCTGGCATGGGCGTTAGCTTAGCGCAAGCGCCCTGCCCCGCCCAGTGCTCAGGCCTTGGCGGGGGCGGCGGACTTGCTGCGCGGACGCAACTGCGCCGTGGCCATGGCCTCGTCGGTAACGCCGCTGTCGGCGCGCATGCCGGCGGCCAGGAACGGCACCATCAGGCGCATGACCTGCTCGATCGAGGTGTTGATGCCGAAATCGGTCTCGGCGATGGCCCGCAGGGCCTTGATCCCCGACATGCTGAACGCCGCGGCGCCAAGCATGAAGTGCACGCGCCAGAACAGCTCCAGCGGCGGAATACGCGGCGCGGCCTCGTTAACCAGCAGCATGTAGCGGCGGAACACCTTGCCGTACATGTCTTCCAGGTAACGTCGCAGATGACCCTGGCTCTGGCTGAAGGCCAAGCCCAGCAGGCGCATGAAGATCGACAGGTCGTTGTTGCTGCGCGGCTGCACGGCCAGAGCCTGCTCCACCAGCATTTCCAGCAGCTCCTCGAGCGAGGCCTTCTGCTCGGGACGCGCCTGGCGGCGCTCCAGCTCGCGCTCCAGGCTCGCGCAGAACGGCCCCAGGAAGCGCGAGAACACCGCCTGGATCAGGGCTTTCTTCGAACCGAAATGGTAGTTCACCGCCGCCAGGTTGACCCCGGCCTTGCTGGTGATCAGCCGCAATGAGGTTTCCGCGAACCCGCGCTCCGCGAACAGCTGCTCCGCCGCATCGAGGATGCGTTCAACGGTTTCCGATTGGGCCATGACTACTCCGCCTGACAAACAGTTGTTTGAAACATACGTTTCAGACCTGCCAATGTCAAGGCTGGGTGACCGGTCGGTCGCCATTTAAAAGCGCCAAGAGTCAGGCTGCAAGCGACAAGATGCGTCGGCCATCCGATCTTTCTTGGTCCGGGTGGGTTGCAGGCTGCGAGCCACTGTATATAATCCCAGTCACTGTATAAAAAGACAGAGCCCTCGCCCATGCTGAAACTGACGCCACGCCAAGCCGAGATTCTGGCCTTCATCAAGCGCTGCCTCGAAGACAACGGCTTCCCGCCGACCCGCGCCGAGATCGCCCAGGAGCTGGGCTTCAAGTCACCCAACGCCGCCGAGGAACACCTGAAGGCCCTGGCCCGCAAGGGCGCCATCGAGATGACCCCCGGCGCCTCCCGCGGCATCCGCATTCCCGGCCTGGAGCCGAAAAGCGACGACAGCGGCCTGCCCATCATTGGCCGGGTCGCCGCCGGCGCACCAATCCTCGCCGAGCAGCACATCGAGGAATCCTGCAACATCAACCCGGCCTTCTTCCATCCCCGCGCCGACTACCTGTTGCGCGTACACGGCATGAGCATGAAGGACATCGGCATCTTCGACGGCGACCTGCTGGCCGTGCACACCACCCGCGAAGCCCGCAACGGCCAGGTGGTGGTGGCCCGCATCGGCGACGAAGTGACCGTCAAGCGCTTCAAGCGCGAAGGCAGCAAGGTCTGGCTGCTCGCCGAAAACCCCGAATTCGCCCCCATCGAAGTCGACCTGAAAGAACAGGAGCTGGTGATCGAGGGCTTGAGCGTCGGCGTCCTGCGCCGCTGAACCAGGAGGCGCCATGCAGCCGTTCACCCATGCACCCCAGCAAGCCCAGCTGCCGCTGTTCGAAGCCTTTCTCGCCCAGCCGGTGCTGCCTGGCCTCAAGCCCGCCCCGACGCCGCGCAAGAGCAGCCAGCCCGAGCTGTTCAGCGAACTGACCCTGCGCGGCGCACCCGGGCATTGCCAGAGTCTGCTGGCACCGGTCCTGCGCGAACTCAGCGAAGAAGACGACAGCCGCTGGCTGACGCTCATCGCCCCGCCCGGCAGCCTCACCCAGGCCTGGCTGCGCGATGCCGGCCTGAACCGTGAACGCATCCTGCTGCTACAACCCGGCGGCAACCAGACCGCCCTGCAACTGGCCTGCGAAGCCTTGCGCCTGGGCCACAGCCACACCGTGGTCAGCTGGCTAGGCACCCTGAATAGCAATGCTCGTCAACAGCTCCAGCGCGCCGCCGCCAGCGGAAACGCACAAAGCCTGAACATCCGCCTCGGCTGATGTTCAGGCTTTGCCTGTCAAACGCTTGAAACCCTGGGCCTGTAACCTGCCTCAGTGAAGGACGCGTGGCCCCTCTTCACGCTCGAAGTCACCCTCGACGAGGCGACCGGCCATCTGCACGCCGACGCTGAGCATGGCCTTGGCCACTTCCACATGCTGTCCTTGCAGGAATGCCTTGGCATCCTCGGAGAAATCCAAGGTCACCAGGGAGCCTTCATCTTCGGCGCGGCGCAGCTCGATCCGGCCATCAGGCAACTCGACAATTTCTAGAAAGGACGTTGACATAAAGGGCCTGCTTTTCACGAAAGGCCAGTAGTGTACCAGCCATGGCGGCAGTCAGCACTCACTCAGCGCTTCGCGGAAGCGTCTCACCAGGCTTTTCAGATTCTGCCGCCAGGCTTCGAGCTCCTCGCGGGAAAGCTCGGCTGGCTCGCGCGCGTCCAGATTGACGGCTTGGATCAGCGGTTGGGTGACGTCGCCCTTCACGGGTTTCTGCGCGACCGGCGGTCGGAACAAATCGGCATAAGCGGCCAGCAGACGCGCCAGCCAGGTTTCCGGTTGACGGGCGAGCTCCAGCAGCTCGGCCATTTCCGGGATCGCCACGCTCTGCAGCACCTCGTCACTGAACAGCAGCTCGGCCCGTGGCGCTGAAGCCTGCGGCAAGCGGTAGAAGCCGGCGATCTCGTGGCACAACCCCAGCAGTGCGCCATACAGGTGGAACAGCGCCGATTCGCGCTCGGCCTGGAGCAGGCCCTGGGCGTTCATGGCCTGGCTGTCGACGGCCTTGGACATGGATTCCAGGGCGAGGCCGGCGAAGAACAGTTTCTGGTTGGTGCGGGTGTAGAGTTCCTGGGCCATTTCGGCTGACTCCTGAAGGCTGCAAGACGATTGCCTGCAGTTTCAGGGATTGCGCTTTGCTTGTCATCAAATGACTGGGGCCGCTTCGCGGCCCCAGTCACAACTTAGATCAGCGCTTGTCTTCGACCTTCCACGCCTTGCCGTCGTAGAACGCCTTCCAGCCGGTCGGCTTGCCGTCGACCTCGGACTGCACGTACTGCTCCTTGGTCTTGCGGCTGTAGCGAATCACCGCCGGGCGCCCATCCGGGTCCTTCTGCGGCGCTTCGCAGAGGAAGTGGTACTTCGGATCGATCTCGTGCTTGTGCGGAACGATCTCCAACACCAGCGGCGCACGGGTCTCGCGGTTCTTCGGGAACTGGCTGGCGGCCAGGAACAGCCCCGAAGCGCCGTCGCGCAGCACGTAGGTGTCGTCGACCTTCTCGCACTTGAGCTCCGGCATGTCCACCTTGTCCATCTTCGGCGGCGCTGCCTCGCCGCTCTTGAGCAACTTGCGGGTGTTCTTGCAGGTAGGGTTGGTGCAGCCGAAGAACTTGCCGAACCGGCCGGTCTTGAGCTGCATCTCACTGCCGCACTTGTCGCACTCCAGGCTCGGGCCTTCGTAGCCCTTGATGCGGTAGCTGCCCTCCTCGATCTCGTAGCCAGCGCAGTCCGGGTTGTTGCCACAGATGTGCAGCTTGCGCTTCTCGTCGAGCAGGTAGGCGTCCATCGCAGTGGAGCAGATCGGGCAACGGTGCTTGCCGCGCAGCACCAGCGACTCGGACTCGCCCTCGTCGTCGGCGGCGATCTCGTCGCCCGGCACCAGGTTGACCGTGGCCTTGCAGCGCTCCTTCGGCGGCAGGCTGTAACCCGAGCAGCCAAGGAACACACCGGTGGAGGCGGTACGGATCATCATCGGCCGGCCGCATTCCTTGCAGGCGATGTTGGTCAGGGTTGGCTGGTTGGCCCGCATGCCGTGCTCGGTGGACTCGGCAGTCTGCAGCTTCTTGCTGAAGTCGCCATAGAACTCGTCAAGGACGTTCTTCCAGTCACGCTCGCCCTGGGCCACGTCGTCGAGGTTCTCTTCCATGCCTGCGGTGAAGCCGTAGTCCATCAGGTTGGCGAAGCTCTCGGACAGGCGCTCGGTGACGATGTCGCCCATTTTCTCGGAGTAGAACCGACGGTTGTGCAGGGTAACGTAGCCACGGTCCTGGATAGTCGAGATGATCGCCGCGTAGGTCGACGGTCGGCCGATGCCGCGCTTTTCCATTTCCTTGACCAGGCTCGCTTCGGTGAAGCGCGCCGGTGGCTTGGTGAAATGCTGGCTGGGATCGAGCTGGATCAGCTTGAGCGCCTCGCCCTGGGCCATTTCCGGCAGCACGTCGTCCTCGCCCGGCTTGCTCTGCTGCGGCAGGACGCGGGTGTAACCGTCGAACTTGAGGATGCGGCCCTTGGCACGCAGCTCGAACTCGCCGGCCACCACGGTGACGCTGGTGGACAGGTATTGCGCCGGCGGCATCTGGCAGGCCAGGAACTGGCGCCAGATCAGCTCGTACAGGCGCTCGGCGTCACGCTCCATGCCGCTGAGCTTGGTCGGATGGGTGTTCACATCCGACGGACGAATCGCCTCGTGCGCCTCCTGGGCGCCTTCCTTGCTTCCGTAGACGATCGGCGCGGCGGGCAGGTACTGCTTGCCGAATTCTTTCTCGATGTAGCTGCGCGCCATCTCGACCGCGTCGGTCGACAGGTTGGTCGAGTCGGTACGCATGTAGGTGATGTAGCCGGCTTCGTACAGACGCTGGGCCATCATCATGGTCTTCTTCACCCCGAAGCCCAGGCGGTTGCTCGCGGCCTGCTGCAGGGTGGAGGTGATGAACGGCGCCGAAGGCTTGCTGCTGGTCGGCCGGTCCTCGCGCTTGCTCACACTGTAGCTGGAGGCCTTGAGCTTCTCCAGCGCGGCCATGGCCTGGGCTTCGTTGAGCGGCTTGAAAGCTTCGCCCTTCTCGCGAGCCACCTCGAAACGCACCTTGGCGTTCTTGGCGGTGCCCAGGTCGGCGTGGACTTCCCAGTACTCTTCCGGATTGAACGCGCGGATCTCGCGCTCACGCTCGACCACCAACTTTACCGCCACCGACTGCACACGACCTGCGGAGAGGCCGCGGGCGATCTTGGCCCACAGCAGCGGCGAGACCATGTAGCCGACCACGCGGTCGAGGAAGCGCCGCGCCTGCTGGGCGTTGACCCGGTCGATATCGAGCTCGCCCGGCTGGGAGAAGGCTTCCTGGATAGCCTTTTTGGTGATCTCGTTGAACACCACGCGCTTGTAGCGGCTGTCGTCGCCGCCGATGGCTTCGCGCAGGTGCCAGGCAATGGCTTCCCCCTCGCGATCCAAGTCGGTTGCGAGATAGATGGTGTCGGCATCCTTGGCCAGGCGGCGCAGTTCCTCGATCACCTTCTCCTTGCCGGGAAGGATCTCGTACTTGGCCTTCCAGCCCGCTTCCGGGTCGACGCCCATGCGCGCGACCAGGGTGCGGCGCGCCTTCTCCTTCGGCGACAAGGCCGGGGCCTGGGCCGCGGTCTTGCCGCGCTTGGCCGCCGGTTCCTTGCTCGCACTGGCGGAACCGCTGGTGGGAAGGTCACGGATGTGGCCGATACTCGACTTCACCACGTACTGGCTGCCCAGGTACTTGTTGATGGTCTTGGCCTTGGCCGGGGATTCCACAATGACCAGCGATTTGCCCATGGATCGGAGTATTCCTGAATCTGAAGATGAAAAACGCGTCAGGTGCCGGACGCGGCACCGCTATATATAGTGGCAAAAGAGTGAGGTCAAGCGTGGTCGATCACTCGTGCGCCTTGCCAAGCCGCTCGCCCAGCCCCTCTTCGGCCTTGACCAAAGCAAAGCGTGGCACCTGTTCGCCGTCAACCTCGACGGACTCCTGGAACATCGAAAGTGGCCTGACCCAGTAGCTGTAGTCACCATACAGGCACTGGTAGAAGACCATCCATTCTTCGCTTTCGGAATGCCGCGCCGCACTGAACACGCGGTATTCAGGGCCTTTGTAATGCCGGTACACACCAGGTTGTATCTGCATGTCACTCGCCCTCTTGAACAAATCCTGTAAAAAACAAAAGCCGGGGCACATGGCCCCGGCTGCTGTCCCGCAACGCGATCAGACGCGTTCGAAGACAGTGGTGATGCCTTGGCCCAGGCCGACACACATGGTGGCGACGCCCAGGGTACCGCCATTTTGCTTCATGACGTTGAGCAGGGTGCCGGAGATCCGCGCACCGGAGCAACCGAACGGGTGGCCCAGAGCGATGGCGCCGCCGTGCAGGTTAACCTTCTCATCCATCTTGTCGAGCACTTTCAGGTCCTTCAGCACCGGCAGGGCCTGTGCGGCGAAGGCTTCGTTGAGCTCGAAGAAGTCGATGTCGGCGATGGACAGGCCAGCACGCTTGAGGGCTTTCTGCGTCGCCGGGACCGGGCCGTAGCCCATGATCGCAGGGTCGACACCGGCCACCGCCATCGAGCGAATCACCGCCAGTGGCTGGATCCCCAGGTCCATGGCGCGCTGGCCGGACATGACGATCATGCACGAGGCGCCGTCGGTGATCTGCGAGGAGGTACCCGCGGTGACGGTGCCACCTTTGGGGTTGAACGCAGGCTTGAGCGACGCCAGGCCTTCGAGGGTGGTTTCCGGGCGAATGGTCTCGTCGTAGTCGAAGACCTTCAGGAAGCCGTTCTCGTCGTAACCCTGCATCGGGATGATCTCGTCCTTGAACTTGCCCTCGACCGTCGCCTTGTGGGCGAGCTGGTGCGAACGCAGGCCGAACAGATCCTGTTGCTCACGGGTGATGCCGTGCATCTTGCCGAGCATCTCGGCGGTCAAGCCCATCATCCCGGAAGCCTTGGCGGCGTGCAAGGACATGTGCGGGTTGGGGTCGACGCCGTGCATCATGCTGACGTGGCCCATGTGCTCGACGCCACCGACCACGAACACATCACCGTTACCGGTCATGATCGCCTGTGCGGCGGTGTGCAGCGCGCTCATCGACGATCCGCACAGGCGGCTGACGGTCTGGGCGGCGGAGGTGTGCGGGATCTGGGTCATCAGCGACGCCATGCGGGCGATGTTCCAGCCCTGCTCCAGGGTCTGGTTGACGCAGCCCCAGATCACGTCCTCGACTTCCTTCGGATCGACCTTGTCGTTGCGCTCCAGCAGCTTGCTGATCAGGTGCGCGGACATGTCCTCGGCGCGGGTGTTGCGGTGCATGCCACCCTTGGAACGGCCCATCGGCGTGCGACCGAAGTCGACAATCACCACGTCTCTTGGATTCAGGCTCATATCAATATTCTCGCTCTAGCTCGTTGGGCGCTCAGTTGAAGAAGCGCTGGCCGTTCTTGGCCATTTCGCGCAGCTTCGCAGTGGAGTGGTACAGCGGCCCCAGGTCGGCGTACTTGTCGGCCAGTGCGACGAACTCGGCGACCCCGATCGAATCGATGTAGCGCAGCGCGCCACCGCGGAAGGGAGGGAAACCGATACCGTAGACCAGGCCCATGTCGGCTTCGGCGGCGGTTTCGACGATGCCGTCTTCCAGGCAGCGCACGGTTTCCAGGCACAGTGGCACCATCATCCAGTTGATGATGTCCTCGTCGCTGACTTCACGCTGCTCGAAGATCACTGGCTTGAGCACGTCGAGCACGCTGGCGTCGGCGACTTTCTTCGGTTTGCCGCGCTTGTCGGTCTCGTAGGCGTAGAAGCCCTTGCCGTTCTTCTGACCCAGGCGGTTGGCCTCGTAGAGGGCGTCGACGGCGGAGCGACGATCGTCCTTCATGCGGTCCGGGAAGCCTTCGGCCATCACATCGCGGCCGTGGTGGCCGGTGTCGATGCCGACCACGTCCATCAGGTAGGCCGGGCCCATCGGCCAGCCGAACTTTTCCATGACCTTGTCGATGCGCACGAAGTCGACGCCGGCGCTGACCAGCTTGGCGAAGCCGCCGAAGTACGGGAACAGCACGCGGTTGACCAGGAAGCCCGGGCAGTCGTTGACCACGATCGGGTTCTTGCCCATCTTCTTGGCGTAGGCCACGGTAGTCGCGACCGCGACTTCACTGGACTTCTCGCCGCGGATGACTTCGACCAGCGGCATCATGTGCACCGGGTTGAAGAAGTGCATGCCGACGAAGTTTTCCGGGCGCTTGAGCGCCTTGGCCAGCAGGTTGATGGAGATGGTCGAGGTGTTGGAGGCCAGGATGGCATCTTCCTTCACCTGGCCTTCCACTTCAGCCAGTACCGCTTGCTTGACCTTCGGGTTCTCGACCACGGCCTCGACGACGATGTCGACGTTAGCGAAATCGCCGTAGGACAAGGTCGGACGAATGGCGTTGAGTGCCTCGGCCATCTTCGCCGGGGTCAGGCGCCCCTTCTCGACGCGCTTGCCGAGCAGCTTGGAGGCCTCGTTCAGGCCCAGCTGGATGGCTTCCTCGCGGATGTCCTTCATCAGGATCGGCGTGCCCTTGACCGCCGACTGGTAGGCGATGCCGCCACCCATGATGCCAGCGCCGAGCACGGCGGCCTGCTTCACGTCGTGGGCGATCTCGTCATGGGCCTTGGCCTTGCGCTTGAGCTCCTGGTCGTTCAGGAACAGGCCGATCAGGCTCTCGGCGACCGAAGTCTTGGCCAGCTTGGCGAAGCCGGCGGCTTCGACTTCCAGGGCCTTGTCACGGCCGAAGTTGGCAGCCTTCTGGATGGTCTTGATGGCCTCGACCGGCGCCGGGTAGTTCGGGCCGGCCTGGCCGGCGACGAAGCCCTTGGCGGTCTCGAACGCCATCATCTGCTCGATGGCATTGAGCTTGAGTTTTTCCAGCTTGGGCTGGCGCTTGGCCTTGTGGTCCAGCTCGCCGCTGATGGCGCGCTTGATCAGGTCCAGGGCACCGGCCTGCAGCAGCTCGGGCGCCACCACGGCGTCGACGGCGCCGACCTTCAGGGCGTCCTCGGCACGGTTTTCCTTGCCCGAGGCGATCCACTCGATGGCATTGTCCGAGCCGATCAGGCGCGGCAGACGCACGGTGCCGCCGAAGCCTGGGTAGATGCCCAGCTTGACTTCCGGCAGGCCGATCTTGGCGCTGCTGGACATGACCCGGTAGTCGGCGGCCAGGCACATCTCCAGGCCGCCACCCAGGGCAATGCCGTTGATGGCGACGACGGTCGGCACCTGCAGGTCTTCGAAGTCATTGAAAATGCGGTTGGCTTCCAGGTTGCCGGCGACCAGTTCGGCCTCGGGCAGCTTGAAGTTGTCGACGAATTCGGTGATGTCGGCGCCGACGATGAACACGTCCTTGCCGCTGCTGACGATCACGCCCTTGATCGAGGCATCGCCCTTGATCACGTCCACGGCCTGACGCAGCTCGTTCAGAGTGAGACGGTTGAACTTGTTGACGGACTCACCCTTGAGGTCGAACTTCAGTTCGACGATGCCGCTTTCAAGAGCCTTAACCGTGATGGCTTTACCTTCGTAAATCATCAACTGATCTCCACGATATGGAAGCTGAACAGTACACGTCGAACGCTGGCGCAAGAGCCGGTCTACCGGTCACTCGCTCCAGGCACACCCGTCGACGCGCTAATCGGGATTCTGTAAGAGCCGTCTGACATACAAACGCTCAATTCATACGCCCGTTTGACTTGGGTGTGCACACATTCTCCGAAATGAACGGCGTTGTCAAATGCTCGCGAACACCGTGAAAACGCGACTTTCCAGTCATCTTCTACCCACCGGGTACGAAACATGATGACAGTGATCGCCGACCATTCATGTCAGCGATAGACCATCACCGACGGCGAACGGCGCTTTTTTCTAAACGCATTCGCCAACGATGGCTACACTGGGCCTGCATGAAAGTGTTTCCGGCCTGCCTGGCCCTTTTCTGCACTGCAGAACGCAAAACGGCGCGCAAGAGCATGGTTGCTCCTGCGCGCCGTTTTGCGTTGATCAGGTTAGGCGAGGGTATCGAGGGCCTGGGCAATATCCTGCAAAACAGATTTATCGCCCCGCTCGCTCCAGTACAGGGCGATCATGCGCCGGTCGGCCTCGACCTTGTAAACGGTTGCCGGCAGACGAGCGAAGACCTCGGCCAGACGCGGCTCCTCGCAGGGTTCGCGCCACTGGTTCCACCACACGCCCGGACTGATCTGCCAGTAGCACCAGCAGTCCTCGCGGCCCTTGCGCCGCGCCCGGTGGTATTGCGGACAGGGGCTGGGCGGTTCCTTTTCCAGCCAGTGCGGCCACTGCTGCGGTGCCAGCTGCATGGCCAGCCCCATGCGCCGCCCCTCCAGGCGCAGGTTCATCTGTTCGCTCTGCTTGCGCGACTGACGCAGCCAGGCCAGCGGGCTGAGCATCAGCGCAAGGATTGACACCACTAGCCATACCGTCATATCTGTAGACCTTATAAAGCGTTGCAAATGAGCGGGTTATCCAGGTTTCACGCACGCCCGGCCCGAAAGCGACCATACTTCTACTATCGCGATTGTCAGGAGTACTGCACATGTCCTACGAACATCTTCTGGTCGCCGTCGACCTGACCGAAGAATGCGACCCGGTGATCAAGCGGGCCAAAGCCATCGCCCTGGCCAGCGGCGCCAAGGTATCCCTGGTGCATATCGTCGAACCCATGGCCATGGCCTTCGGCGGCGACGTGCCAATGGACCTTTCGCAGTTGCAGCAGCAACAGTTCGACCAGGCCAAGGAGCGCATGGACCGTCTGTACAACAAGTATCCGGACATCAATCGTGGCGATTCCCACCTGGTCTACGGCCAGCCGCGACAGGAAATCCACCAGTTGGCCAAGGATCAACACTGCGACCTGATCGTGGTGGGCAGCCATGGTCGCCATGGCCTGGCGCTGCTGCTGGGCTCCACCGCCAATGACGTGCTGCACGGCGCGCCGTGCGACGTACTGGCGGTGCGGTTGCAGAAGAAGGCCGAGTAAGCCTGTAATCGCGGGGCAGGCCCGCTCCCACACAGCTCGCCAGACGGGGCTGCGTGGGAGCGGGCTTGCCCCGCGATGCGTTCAGCCTTCCAGCTCGGCCCAGCGCTCCACCAGCACGTCCAGCTCGCCCTGCAGCTTCTCCAGCTTGGCCAGCACTGCGGTGGTTTCATCGATAGGACGCTGGTAGAAGTTCGAGGCATTGACCTCTTCCTGTACCTCGGCCATCTGCTGTTCCAGCGCATCGATCTGCCCTGGCAGCGCCTCCAGCTCGCGCTGCAGCTTGTAGCTGAGCTTCTTCTTGCTGGCATCGGCAGCAGGCGCGACGGCAGCGGCAGGTGCCTGCTCTTCCACCGTCTTGGCTACCACCGCGCTGTTGAGCTCGGACTTGCCGCCCTTGCTCTCGGTCACGCCCAGCAGTTTCGGCGAACCACCCTGGCGGATCCAGTCCTCGTAGCCACCGACGTACTCGCGCACACGGCCCTCACCCTCGAACACCAGGGTGCTGGTCACCACGTTGTCGAGGAAGGCCCTGTCGTGGCTGACCATCAGCACCGTGCCCTTGTAGTTGGACAGCACTTCCTCGAGCAGCTCCAGGGTCTCGACGTCGAGGTCGTTGGTCGGTTCGTCCAGCACCAGCAGGTTGGCCGGCTTGCTGAACAGCTTGGCCAACAGCAGGCGCGCGCGCTCGCCGCCGGACAACGCCTTGACCGGCGTGCGCGCACGCTGCGGACTGAACAGGAAGTCGCCGAGGTAGCTCAGCACGTGGCGGTTCTGGCCATCGATCTCGATGAAGTCGCGGCCTTCGGCCAGGTTGTCGATGACAGTCTTTTCCAGGTCCAGCTGATGGCGCATCTGGTCGAAGTAGGCCACTTCCAGCTTGGTGCCGCGTTCGACCTTGCCAGACGTCGGCTCCAGGTCACCGAGCATCAGCTTGAGCAGCGTGGTCTTGCCGGTACCGTTGGCGCCGAGCAGGCCGATGCGGTCCTGGCGCTGCAGTACCATGGAGAAGTCCTTGACCAGTTTCGGGCCATCCTTGTGGGCGAAGCTGACATCTTCCAGCACCATCACTTGCTTGCCTGACTTGTCAGCCACTTCGATCTGGATATTGGCCTTGCCCTGGCGCTCACGGCGCTCGCTGCGCTCCACGCGCAGCGCCTTGAGCGCGCGTACGCGGCCTTCGTTACGGGTACGCCGGGCCTTGATGCCCTGGCGAATCCACACCTCTTCCTGAGCCAGGCGCTTGTCGAACAGCGCGTTGGCAGTGGCCTCGGCGGCCAGCTCAGCCTCCTTGTGCACCAGGAAGCTGGCGTAGTCGCCGTTCCAGTCGATCAGCCCGCCACGGTCCAGCTCGAGGATGCGTGTAGCCAGGTTCTGCAGGAAGGAGCGGTCGTGGGTGATGAAGAGCACCGCGCCGTTGAAGCCGCTCAGGGCCTCTTCCAGCCAGGCAATGGCGCCGATATCCAGGTGGTTGGTCGGCTCATCGAGCAGCAACAGGTCGGGCTCGGACACCAGTGCCTGGGCCAGCAGCACGCGACGGCGCCAGCCGCCGGAGAGCTCGGCCAGGGTCTTGTCGGCCGGTAGCTGCAGGCGGCTCAGGGTGCTTTCCACCACTTGCTGCAGGCGCCAGCCGTCGCGGGCCTCCAGCTCATGCTGGACGTGCATGAGCTTTTCCAGGTCGTCATCGCCGTGGATGTTCTGGCTCAGGTGGTGGTACTCGGCCAGCAGCTCGCCCACGCCATCCAGGCCTGCGGCCACCACGTCGAACACGCTGCGCTCGTCGGCCACCGGCAGTTCCTGCGGCAGCTCGCCGATCTTCAGCCCCGGCGCGCGCCAGATATCGCCGTCGTCGGGCTTCTGCTCACCCTTGACCAGGCGCAGCATGCTCGACTTGCCCGTGCCGTTGCGGCCGATGATGCACACCCGCTCGCCACGGGCGATCTGCCAGGACACTTTGTCCAACAGCGGCATGGCGCCGAACGCGAGGGACACATCGCTGAATTTGAGCAGGGTCATGATCATCTCCAAAAACCGGGCGCGCATTCTACCTGACTTGCCCCTTCACGGCATCAAAAGCCCATCGCCGGCAGCAGGGCGTCGGATAACAACTCGATACAAGCACAGTGCTTTCACCCGCCACCGGCAAACGGCTAAGCTAGACACTAATACCCAACAGTGCTGGCTCCGCCGTCACTTTCCATGGTTCTACTGCCCGGACGTATCATGCGCAGCCGCCTGTTACAAATTGCTTCCTGCCTGCTGCTCACCGCCACCGCCGCGAGCGCCGCACAGGCCGTCGACATCACCCAGCAGCGTCAGTACTACGACGAGGCCAAGCGCGCCCTGGCCAAGGGCGACAAGGGTCCTTACCTGCGTTACGCGCAGGCGCTGCGCGATTATCCGCTGACACCCTACCTCACCTATGACGAGCTGACCGCCCGCCTGAAGAGCGCCAGCAACGAGGAGATCGAGGGCTTCCTCAAGGCCCACGGCGACCTGCCCCAGGCCAACTGGATGAAACTGCGCTGGCTGCGCTGGCTGGCTGAACGCGGCGAGTGGAACACCTTTACCCGATACTACGACCCCAAGCTCAACTTCACCGAGCTGGATTGCCTCAACGGCCAGTACCAGCTCTCCCACGGCCTGCGCGCCGAAGGTTTCGCCACCGCCGACAAGCTGTGGAACGTCGGCAAGTCGCAGCCCACCGCCTGCGACACCCTGTTCGCCATGTGGGCCGCCGAAGGCCAACTGACCGAGGCCAAGCGCTGGCAGCGCGCCAAGCTGGCGGCCCAGGCGCGCAACTATGGCCTGGCCAACAGCCTGGTCAAGACCCTCACCACCCTCGCCCCCCAGGGCAAGCTACTGATCGACGTGGCGCAAAAGCCGGAGTTGCTCAACCAGCCATCGCGCTTCACCCCGGTCAACGAAGCCATGTCCGACGTGGTCAGCCTCGGCCTGCGCCGCTTGGCCCGTCAGGACCCCGAGCAGGCCATGGCGCTGCTCGACGACTACGCCCAGCGCATGCACTTCTCCCGTGACGAGAAGGTCGCCATCGCCCGCGAGATCGGCCTGACCCTGGCCCGGCGCTACGACCCGCGCGCCCTCGACCTGATGACCCGCTACGACCCCGAGCTGCGTGACAACACCGTCAGCGAATGGCGCCTGCGTCTGCTGCTGCGCCTGGGCCGCTGGGAGGACGCCTACGAGCTGACCAGGCGCCTGCCCCAGGACCTGGCCAGCAGCAACCGCTGGAAGTACTGGCAGGCACGCAGCCTGGAACTGGCACAGCCGAACAACCCGCAGATTCCGCTGCTGTACAAGACCGTCGCCCGCGAGCGCGATTTCTACGGTTTCCTCGCCGCCGACCGGGCGCAGACGCCTTACCAGTTGAACAACAAGCCGCTGGCACTCAGCCAGGCGGTGATCAACAAGGTCCGCAACACCCCGGGTGTGCGTCGCGCCCTGGAGTTCCATGCCCGCGGCCAGATCGTCGAGGGCCGGCGCGAGTGGTACCACGTCAGCCGTCACTTCAACCGTGACGAGATGGTCGCCCAGGCCCGCCTGGCCTACGACATGCGCTGGTACTTCCCGGCCATTCGCACCATCAGCCAGGCCCAGTATTGGGACGACCTGGACATCCGCTTCCCCATGGCCCATCGCGACACCTTGGTGCGCGAAGCCAAGGTCCGCGGCCTGCATTCAAGCTGGGTGTTCGCCATTACCCGCCAGGAAAGCGCCTTCATGGAAGACGCCCGCTCCAGCGTCGGCGCCAGCGGCCTGATGCAGCTGATGCCAGGCACGGCCAAGGAAACCGCGCGCAAGTTCAGCATCCCGCTGGCCTCGCCGGCCCAGGTATTCAACCCGGACAAGAACATCCAGCTCGGCGCCGCCTACCTGAGCCAGGTGCACAGCCAGTTCAACGGCAACCGCGTGCTGGCCTCGGCCGCCTACAACGCCGGCCCCGGACGCGTACGCCAGTGGCTCAAGGGCGCCAAGCACTTGAGCTTCGATGTGTGGGTCGAGTCGATTCCGTTCGACGAGACGCGCCAGTACGTGCAGAACGTGCTGTCGTATTCGGTCATCTATGGGCAGAAGCTCAATTCACCGCAACCGCTGGTGGATTGGCATGAACGGTATTTCGACGATATGTGATCGAACCCTTTCGCGAGGCAAGTCGCATCGGCGCACCGATGTGACTTGCCTCGCGATGGCACTAATCGAGGACCTGGACGTCCATTCCCACCTGCAGCTGCCCCTCGCCATCCACCGCCAGGTTCTGGCCAAACAGCACATCCCCTTCCTTCTCGCGAAACGTCTTGAGCGTGGTCAACGGCTCGCGGTCCGGGCTGCGCTCGCCCGTGACGGGATCAAGGGTGGTGAGGATGCAGCGCACGCTCGGCTTGAGCACGCGAAAGGTCATGTCACCGATACGGATACGCTTCCAGCGGTCCTCGGCGAAGGCCTCGGCCCCCTCGACCACCAGGTTCGGGCGAAAACGCAGCATCTCCATGGGGCGCCCCACCCGCTGGCTCAGCTCATCCAGTGAGGCCTGACCGATCAGCAGCAACGGAAAACCATCGGGAAACGCTGCCCGGTCACTGTTCAGGCCGTAGCCGCTGGGCAGGTAGCGGGCCCGCTGTTCGGGGCAGTACACCAGCCTTACCGCCTTGCCCAGCAGGTCGCTGAGCCAGGCTGCAGCCGCATCGCCGGCATCGGGTACGCGCAAGGTGTCCCGCCAGATGGTGACGCCGCGCAGGGCCTCGTCGGCCGGCGGCACGGGCACCTCCAAGGGTGCCTGTCCCGGTGCCTGCAGCAGCAACTGGCCCTGCTCGCCGTAATCGGCGCCGACCTGCCCCAACCGGGGCCAGGCCCGCTGGGTCAGGAAGCGGCCATTCTCCTCCTCCACCACCAACCAGCGGCGGTCACCGTCCAGGCCCAGATTGCCGACCGCGGACGCTTGCAGGCCTTGGGCCCGCCCCGATTTTACCGGGTATCGATACAACGCACTCAGAAACATCCCTGCTCACCTGGTTGCCATTTAAAAACCAAGCTTACACCTAGGCGTGATCCATGTTCAGACGCTGACGCACCACATCCACCAGACGATCGGGCTGGAACTTGGACAGGAAGTTGTCGCAACCGACCTTCTTGACCATGGATTCGTTGAAACTACCCGACAGCGAGGTGTGCAGCACCACGTAAAGGCCACGTAGGCGCGGGTCGTTGCGGATCTCGGTGGTCAGCCGGTAACCGTCCATCTCTGGCATTTCGGCATCGGTGAAAATCATCAGCAACTTCTCGCAGACATTCTCCCCGGCGTCGGCCCAACCCTTGAGCAGCCGCAGGGCCTTGAGGCCGTCGCTGGCCACGTGCAGCTTCACTCCCAATTGCGACAGGGTGTCGCGCAACTGCGCCAGGGCCACGCTGGAGTCGTCTACCAGCAGCACTTCGCGGCCACGGGCGCGGGCCAGTACCGGGTCTTCCAGCTTGTCGCGGGACACCTTGGCGTTGTACGGCACGATCTCGGCCAACACCTTCTCCACGTCGATGACCTCCACCAGCTTCTCGTCGACCTTGGTGATCGCGGTGAGGTAGTGCTGGCGACCAGCGCTGGCCGGTGGCGGCATGATGGCTTCCCAGTTCATGTTGACGATACGATCGACACCGCCTACCAGGAACGCCTGCACCGAACGGTTGTATTCGGTGACGATGATGGTGCTGTCAGGACCCGGCTGCAGCGGGCGCATGCCGATCGCCTGGGACAGGTCGATCACCGGCAGCGTCTGGCCGCGCAGGTTGACCACGCCGCAGACGAAGGAATGGCGCTGCGGCATGAGCGTCAGCTTTGGCAGCTGCAGCACTTCCTGGACCTTGAATACGTTGATGGCGAACAACTGTCGGCCGGCCAGACGGAACATCAGGATTTCCAGGCGGTTCTCACCCACCAGTTGCGTGCGTTGGTCTACCGTGTCGAGAATGCCAGCCATTGGAAAGCCCCCAGGCGTGAGTCGGTAAAAATGAATGCATCCCCCTGTATCGGCGGATGCGCGCGTAGCTTGACCCCTGATGGAAAAAGCCGCTCCAGGTGATTGATATCACTTTACCATCATGCTTTACTGCTGCCACATCCCGCCGCGTCCCTCGCTCGCAACGAACGAACCACCTGAATCCTCATCAGGGAAACCCCTAGTAGCAATCGGGTGCAACCTGATGTTCGCAATATCCATTAGCCATTAATGTGACGCCATTCTCACTGCATGAACGGAGTCAGGCTTTTGCGAGCGATCATCTTGGTACGGCCAATCCCTGACCACGGGGCGCCATGATGGATAGCACACCACTGCACAACGCCGCCGTGGCGGCCTTTTTGCAGGACGCGCAGGTCCTGCTGGCCAGATCCCAGGAATGCCTGCAGCACCTGGAGCTGATCGCCAACGACCCGGACGCCTGCCACAGCCTCACCACTGCACTCGACACCCTGGCCCGCCGTGCAGACACGCTCGGCCTGCTCGAGGTCGCCCACTATGCGTTCGCCTTGCAAAAGCTGCTCGCACCCACCTGCGCCCAGCAGCACCTGCACGGCAGCAGCCTGCCTGCACTGGACGCCTGCCTGACCCTGCTCGACTGGCAACTGGAGTTGCTCGACCCACACACCGGCCAGCTAGGCATGGACACCGATGAACAGCGGCAGCTGCTGGGTGAACTGGCCACCGCACTGGGCCAGCCGTCCGTGCAGCTGTGCGCGGACTGCCAGCAGACGGGGGTGTTCTGCGCTCACCCCCATACAGTGGATAACGGTACCGAGGCTTGCGACCTGCAACACTAAAGCGAGCAACTGAGTCCCAACTAAGCCCGCACCCGGGTTAAACTTGCAAAGTTGGCCAAGTTTTTCCAAATGTGTTGGCAAAGACGAATTGTTAGTTATTCCACACCCAGCGGAAACATCATTTAATAATGGCACTCTGCTAGCCATCCCCTCGCCCGACAGGCCCGCCACAGCCCGGAAAATACGAGCTTTCAAGCAGTTATCCCCCCGCGACCAAACTCAATCAAAGTGATAACATGCGTGCATTCGAACATGCGCGCCCAGGTTATCGGCCGATTGGATCCGCATCCGACACTTGATGAGTGGTGGAGCGGAAAAATCTCGGGGCAGACGCGTGCAATGCTAAAAACCGCTATAACTCAGTGGCTTCCTTATCTATGCTCCCACGCTTGAAGTTTCTCCAGCGTTGTCGCCCCCCCGTTGCCCTGCTGCGCTGGACGACCGCCCTGCTGTGCGTTGCATCGCTGGCGGCGAACCTGGTGGTGTACCTGAGCACTCAGCCCTTGTCGGCCAGCCAGCTGCTGCTGCAACTGCTGGCGATGCTCGGCGTCGGCTGGCACCTGCGCCACTGGGCGCGCTCGATCAGCCTGCGCCCGGCGGAATTGGCCACGCGCATGCTCAAAGTGCAGGAAAGCGAGCGCCAGCGACTGAGCCGCGAGCTGCACGACGATATCGGCCAACTGCTGACCGCCGCCAAGCTCCAGGTCGACTGGCTGCAACGCCGGGTACCGGCCGAGCTGCAGGAGCACTGCAGCACCCTGCGCAGCACCCTGGACCTGACCCTGAGCAACGTGCGCGACGTTTCCACCATTCTCAACCCGCGCCAGCTGGCCAGCCTGGGCCTGGAGGCAAGCCTGCGCGCGCACCTGCTGCGCACCCTGGAGAACACCGAGGTACACTGGAGCCTGGAATGCAACCAGCGCCTGGGCGGCATCAGCGAAGAAGTGGCCATGGCCGCCTTCCGCATTACCCAGGAGGCGGTCACCAACATGCTACGCCACGCCGACGCGCGTAATCTGGTGGTTAGGTTGCAACGCACCCCGGCCGGCCTGGCCCTGTCGATCCACGACGACGGCGGCGGCTTCGTTCCGGCCCAGTTCCCCGCAGAATACGGCCAGCGCGGCATGGCTGGCATGCAGGAGCGGGTGACCGCGCTGCAAGGCAGCCTGACCATCACCAGCCAGCCCGGCCAAGGCACCCAGATAGAAGCCCTCTTTCCGTGGCCACCCCGCAGCCAAGAACGCGCCAGGACCCCTGCCCCCGATGACCTGTAGATTACTGCTGGTGGACGATCACTCCCTGATTCGCGCAGGCGTCAGGGCACTGGTATCGGACATCCCCGGTTACACCGTGGTCGGCGAAGCCGACGACGGCAGCCAGCTCCTGGACCACGTGCTGCGCCTGGCGCCAGACATCGTCCTGCTGGACATTTCCATGCGTTCGACCAGCGGTCTGGACGCGCTGACGCAATTGCGCGCAAACGGTTGCACCTGCAAGGTCCTGATCCTGTCGATGCACACCGATCCGGAATTGATCATGCGTGCCTTGGAAAGCGGCGCCCACGGCTACCTGCTCAAGGACACCACGGCCACCGAACTGGAACAAGCGCTCACCGCGCTGCGCAACGACGAACGCTACCTCAGCCCGGCCATCGCCCACACCGTCATCAACCAGGCGCTGCTGCGCGCGCAGAACGGCCGCCAGCCGAGCAGCGAAGGCCATAACCTGACCGGTCGCCAGCTGGAGATCCTGCGCCTTATCGTGCGCGGCAAGTCGACCCGAGAGATCGCCGCCGGCCTGGGCCTGTCGATCAAGACCGTGGAGACCCACCGCTCGCAGATCATGAAACGCCTGCAGATCTACGACGTGGCGGGCCTGGTACTGTTCGCCGTGCGCGAAAAGATCATCAGCCTGGACGACTGAGCAGCGGCGAGCCCGCAGGCAAGTGCACGCGCAACGCCTGCGGCATGGCTTCGAAACGCAGGCTTGTGGCCTGCAGCGGCTCGCCGTCGAGGTTCATGTCCAGCCCCTGGGCGCCCTTGATTTCCACCCATGGCAACCGCGCACGAACGAACAGTCCGTCGCCGGCCAGCAAGTCGCGCAAGGCCCCCGCCACCTCCTGCGGCGCCGGCAGAATGCCGATATCCAGCAGGCCGTCATCCACCATCGCCTCCGGGCACAGCACATGCCCGCCGCCGGCCTGGCGGCCGTTGCCGATGCCCAGCGCCAGCAATTCGCCCTGCCACTGGAAGCCGGGCCCCTGCAGTTCCACCGAGGCGGCCTGCAGCTCGCTGAAGCGTGACAGGCCGGTGAACAGGTAGGCAGCCGCACCCAGCACTTTCTTCAGGTCTTCCGAGGTGTTGGCCGTGACCTGGCTGCCGAAGCCCCCGGTGGCCATGTTCAAAAACAACTGGTCGCCCACCCGCCCCAGGTCGATCGGCCGCGCCGGCACCTCCAGCAGGTCGAGAGCCGCCTGCGGTTCGAGGGGCACGCCGGCCGCCCTGGCGAAGTCGTTGGCGGTACCCAGCGGCAACAGTGCCAGGCTGGCCTGGGTCGCGGCCAGGCCCATGGCTTCGGCCACATCACGCAACGTGCCGTCACCGCCACCGGCCACCACCTGGCCATAGCCCGCGGCCAGGGCCTCGCCGACCAGGCGCTGGGCGTCGCCGCCCTCCCAGGTCAGGCGCACATCCAGGGTCCAGCCCCGCTCGCGCAGCTGGCCCACCGCGGCTCGCACCTCTTCGTTGCCGGCCTGTTTGCCATGCAGGATCAACAGTGCCTTGCGCTCGCTCATGCCGTTCTCCCCGAATAGAAATGCCCTACCGCAATCTCGACCACTGCGACGAGCAGATTGCTCCCTGCTACGCCGAAAAACCGCCGCTTCACACAAATGCCATTGAAAGCCGAGCATCACAGGTGCATCATCTGACAAATATTTGGCCATCACGGATGAAGCCGACTCGAAAAGTCATTTTATTGACTTTTTGCCGCCAGACGCCTGACAGGTCGTGATTTCCGTGCATTGCGCCGCCCCCGGCGCCCTGATTCGAGGCTGTGACTATGAGCGTTCTGATCCCCTGCATCATCGCTGGCGGCGCCGGCACCCGATTGTGGCCGGTCTCCCGCGAGGCCATGCCCAAGCCCTTCATGCGCCTGCCCGATGGCATGAGCCTGCTGCAGAAGACCTTCAGCCGCGCCAGCAGCCTGCCCGGCGTCGAGCGGGTACTCACGGTGACCAACCGCGAAGTGGTGTTCCGTACCCAGGACGAGTATCGCCAGGTCGGCAGCCAGCGCATCGCCCTGGACTTCATCCTCGAACCCTTCGGTCGCAACACCGCCCCCGCCATCGCCGCCGCAGCGCTGCACTGCGCCCGCCTGCATGGCGAGGACAGCCTGCTGCTGGTACTCCCCGCCGACCACCTGATCCAGGACCAGGACGCCTTCGAGGCGGCTGTCCAGCGGGCCATGGCCCTGGCCGCACAAGGCTGGCTGACCACCTTCGGCCTGCTGCCGACCCGCGCCGAGACCGGCTTCGGCTACATCGAACTGGGCCAGCCGCTCGACGGCGACAGTTACCGGGTCGCCCGCTTCGTCGAAAAGCCAGACACAGACACCGCCCAGGCCTACCTGGACGGTGGCCAGCACCTGTGGAACGCCGGCATGTTCTGCCTGCGCGCGGGCACGGTGCTGCAGGAGCTGCAGGCCCACGCCCCCGAGCTGCTGCACAACGTGACCCACTGCCTGGTGCAGAGCGCGTTCAAGGAGGGGGCGTGCGGCCAGCAGGTGGAACTCGACGCCGACAGTTTCGCGCTCGCGCCTGATATCTCAATCGACTACGCGCTCATGGAGCCCTCCACCCAGGTGGCCGTGGTGCCCTGCTCCATCGGCTGGAGCGATATCGGCAGCTGGGAAGCGGTGCGCGAGCTGCGCCCGGCCGACAGCCAGGGCAACCACTGCAACGGCGAAACCGTGCTGCATGACGTTAGCAACTGCTACATCGACTCGCCGCGACGGTTGGTGGGCGCGGTGGGCCTGGACAACCTGATCGTCATCGACACCCCCGACGCCCTGTTGATCGCCGACGCGGCGCGCAGCCAGGAGGTCAAGGTGATCGCCCAGCAACTCAAGCGACAGGGCCATGACGCCTACCGCCTGCACCGCACCGTGACCCGCCCCTGGGGCCTGTACACCGTGCTTGAGGAAGGGCCACGGTTCAAGATCAAGCGCATCATGGTTCGCCCCGGCGAATCGCTGTCGCTGCAGATGCACCATCACCGCAGCGAGCACTGGATCGTGGTCAGCGGCATGGCCTGCGTGACCAACGGTGAAGAGGAGTTTCTGCTCGACACCAACGAGTCGACCTTCATCAAGCCCGGGCGCAGCCATCGCCTGACCAACCCCGGCGTCATCGACCTGGTGATGATCGAGGTGCAGAGCGGCGAGTACCTGGGCGAAGACGACATCGTGCGCTTTACTGATATCTATGGACGCGCCCCGGCAGCAGCATCTGCTTGACTGCCAGCGGGCGCGTCTTGCCATCCAGGGCCAACACCCGGCCAACCGCGAGGATTCGGGCTCATGCGCATACTCTGGACCCTGCCCTACCTGCCCTGGCCCACCACCAGCGGCAGCAAGACCCGGCAATACCACCTGCTGCGCGCCCTGGCCCAGCATGGCCACCGGATCACCTTGCTGGTGCAGTCGAAGATCCCTTTGAGTGACGCTGCGCGCGAGGCCCTGGAGCCCTTGGTGGAGCGCCTGCTGGTGCTGCCCCGGCGCCCACTGCACAGCCCGCTGAACCTGTTGGCCTCGCCCATTATCGACTACCCCATGCGGGCCATCATCAACGGCCTGGCACCGTGCCTGAGGCACCGTTTCGAGCAACTGCTGGACGAACCCTGGGATGTGATCCAGATCGAGCACAGCTACAGCTTCCAGCCGTTCGAGAAGGCCTTGCAGGCCCGCGGCCTGCCCTACATGCTCAGCGAGCACTACCTGGAATCGGTGACGGGCGCCGCCTGCCACGACCGCCTGCCCTTGTGGCTACGGCCATTGAACGCCTTCGACCGCTGGCGTTACCGGCGCTGGGAACAGCGGGTGCTGCGCCAACCCACGGAGGTGGTAGCGGTCAGCGCCCACGATGCCGAGCTTATCAGCCAGATCAGCGGCCGCCCGGTGAACGTGGTGGTCAATGGCGTGGACTGCGACCACTATCAGGACGTGCGCCCCACGCCGCACAGCCAGCGCCTGCTGTTCGTCGGCAACTTCGAGTACGGCGCCAACCTGGAGGCCATCGAATGGGCGCTGGAGGAGATCCTGCCCCAGGTGTGGATGAGCAATCCGGCGGTGCGCCTGGCCATCGCCGGCCACGCCCTGCCGGCCAGCTGGAAGCTGCACTGGAACGACCCGCGTATCGAGTGGGTGGGCTATCGTGCCGACCTGCGCGAGCTGCAACGGCGCTCGGCGCTGTTCTTCGCACCGCTGCGCCATGCCGGCGGCTCCAAAGTAAAAATCCTTGAGGCGATGGCCGCCGGATTACCGGTAATCACCACCAGCAAGGGCGCCTCGGGCCTGGCCATGAACAACGGCGAGCACTACCTGGGCAGCGACGACAGCGGCCAGCTGGCGCTGCTGGTCACCCAACTGCTCAACCAGCCATGGCGCATGTGCCAGCTCAGCGAGGTCGGGCGCCAGTTCGCCCGCCAGCGTCATGACTGGAGCGTCGCCGCCCAGCAGCTAGAGAACGTGCACATGCGCCTGACCCAACTGGCGCCGACCGGCGCGGCGGCCACCGGTAGCGTACTAGCCAAGTAGTTCGCTGAACGGGATGAATGTCACCGCATCGTCCTGTTGCAGCGTCGTGCCTTCGAGCACTTCCACCACGCCGTCGGCCCATGCCGCGCTGCGCAGCACACCGGAGCTCTGGTTCTTGTAGATGCGCACGCGACCGTCCTCGATGCGCGCCCGCAGGTACTCTCGGCGGGTTCCGGCCTTGGGCCAGTCGAAGCCCGCCGGCACACTGAAGCGCAGCGGCGCGACATGGGCCACGCCCAGTCGGCGCAGCAGATAGGGCCGGGTCAGCAGGCCGAAGGTGACCAGGGTCGAGGCCGGATTGCCCGGCAGGCCGATCACCGGTACCCCTTGGTAATGACCGAAGGTCAGCGGCTTGCCCGGCTTGATCGCCAGCTTCCACAGCGCCAGCTCGCCCACCTCGCGCAGGGCCAGGCCGAGGAAATCGGCTTCGCCCACCGACACGCCGCCGGTGGACAGGATCAGGTCGACATCGCCCAGCCCGCCCAGGCACTGGCGGGTACGCTCGAGATCGTCCGGGAGGATGCCGGCATCGACCACCGTGCAGCCCAGGCGTTGCAGCCAACTGACCAGCAGGCGTCGGTTGCTGTTGTAGATCTGCCCAGGGCCCAGGACCAGGCCCGGCTCGACCAGTTCGTCGCCGGTCGACAGCACCGCCACCCGGGGCCGGCGCCGCACTTCGAGCGTAGCGAAGCCCAGGGTCGCGGCCAGGCCGAGCTGGATCGGACCCAGCCGCGTGCCGGCGCTCATCACCTGTTCGCCGACACGGGTTTCCTGGCCCTTGGGGCGAACGTTCTGCGCCAGCGCCAGGGGCTCAAGAAAGCGCACCCGGCCGTCTTCAAGCACCTTGGTGTTTTCCTGCATCTCGACGCAATCGGCGCCTTCCGGCAGCGGCGCGCCGGTGAAGATCCGTGCGCAGGTGCCAGGCTCCAGGGGCTGTGGCGCATGCCCGGCGAAGATGCGCTGGGTCACCCGCAGCGGTTCGCCCTGCCAGTCGGCCAGGCGCAGGGCGTAGCCGTCCATGGCGCTGTTGGGCCACGGCGGCAGGTCGAGGCCGGCCACCAGCTCATGGGCCAGGACCCGCCCTTCGGCCTCGCCCAGCGCTACGTGTTCGGTCTCGGCGATGGGCGCCGTATCGGCCAGCGCCAGCAGGCGCTCCAGGGCCTCTTCCACCGGCATCAAGGGCCGGGCCACCTCAACCACGGCTGTCACAGGCCGCCGCCTGCTTCAGGTGCGGCACGAAATTGCACGGCCGGTGACGGGCGTCCAGCTGCTCGGCGAGGATGCCGTCCCAGCCGGTGCGCACAGCGTTGGTCGAGCCCGGCAGGCAGCAGACCAGGGTGCCGTTGGCAAGCCCCGCCAGGGCGCGGGACTGCACGGTGGAGGTACCGATGTCGGCCACCGAGATCTGCCGGAACAGCTCGCCAAAGCCCTCGACCTGCTTGTCCAGCAGGCACGCCACGGCTTCCGGGGTGCTGTCGCGGCCAGTGAAGCCGGTACCGCCGGTGATCAACACCACCTGCACCTGGTCATCGGCGATCCAGGTCGCGACCTGGGCGCGGATCTTGTACAGGTCGTCCTTGAGCAGCACGCGCTCGGCCAGGCGGTGCCCGGCGGCGCCCAGGCGATCAACGAACAGCTGGCCGGAGGTGTCGGTGTCGAAGGTGCGGGTATCGCTGACTGTCAGCACGGCGATGTTCAGCGCAACGAATGGGGTATCTGCCTTGGCTTTCATGGGAGTCCGTCGCAGGGTAACTGGGAATGTGCGCTGTTATATCACAGGCGGCCTGCGGCGTTGTTCTTGGTCAATGCCGCCGCGATGGCGCTATGCTGGACTGTGCAAGGAACTTGCGTGGACGCCCTGCGTCTTAATGACATCTAGCACCATCGCACTGGAGAAACACGATGATCCAACGGACCCTTCCCGCCTTCCTGCTTGCCCTGGGCCTGGGCGCCCTCGCCGGCTGCGCCTCGCCAACCGTCATCACCCTGAACGACGGCCGCGAGATCCAGGCGGTGGACACCCCATCCTATGACGACGATTCCGGTTTCTACGAATTCGAGCAGCTCGACGGCAAGCGCACGCGTATCAACAAAGACCAGATCCGCACCGTCAAGGAGCTGTGATCCGGGAATGCTTTTGGACGCAACTCCTTTTTGCAACAAGGGGTTGCGTTGAAAAAAGCGATGCAGTAGCATTTTGGACATCGGAGTGTAGCGCAGCCAGGTAGCGCGTCTCGTTCGGGACGAGAAGGCCGCAGGTTCGAATCCTGTCTCTCCGACCATATCCCGCAAAAAACCCGCCTAGAGCGGGTTTTTTGTTGCCTGCGAAAAGGCCCGGAGTAAGACAGGCCCGTGCCGTGACGCTGCACGGCACGAGCTTCTACTGCTTTACTCCGGCAACACCGGCACGTACAGCAGTTGCAGGCGCGCACTGCTCCACTCACGGGTCTTGTTGGTCAGCTCAAGGTCGTTGTTCAACTTCTGGCCGTAGGTGGGCACGACCTGCTTGAGCTTGGCTTGCCACTCGGCGCTGTTGATCCGGTCCTTGAAGGTCTTCTCCAGCACGCTCAGCATGATCGGCGCGGCGGTCGAGGCACCGGGCGAGGCGCCCAGCAGCGCGGCAATGCTGCCGTCCTTGGCGGCCACCACTTCGGTGCCGAACTGCAGCACGCCACCGTGCTCGGGATCCTTCTTGATCACCTGCACGCGCTGGCCGGCCTGGAGCAGCTTCCAGTCTTCATTCTTGGCGTTGGGGAAGTACTCGCGCAGCGCTGCCATGCGGTCATCGAAACTCAGCATCAGCTGGCCCATCAGGTAGGTGCTCAGGTCAATGTTATCGATCCCGGCATGCATCATCGGGCTGATGTTGTGGGTGGTCAGCGAGCTGAACATGTCCAGCAACGAGCCGTGCTTGAGGTACTTGGTGGAGAAGGTCGCGAACGGGCCGAACAGCAGCACTTCCTTGCCATCGATCACCCGGGTGTCCAGGTGCGGCACCGACATCGGCGGCGCGCCGACCGAGGCCTTGCCGTACAGCTTGGCCTTGTGGCGGGTGACCAGGTCGGCATTGTCGGTCATCAGGAACTGGCCACCGACCGGGAAGCCTGCATAGCCTTCGGCCTCCGGAATACCGGATTTCTGCAGCAGTTTGAGCGCACCGCCACCGGCGCCGATGAAGACGAATTTGGCTTTGACCGCCGACTCCTTACCACCGTTGGCCAGGTCGGCCACCACCACATTCCAGCTGCCATCGTCATTGCGCACAATGTCGCGCACTTCATGACTCAGGTGCAGCTGCACATTGGGGTTGCGGGCCATCGAGGCGAACAGCTGGCGGGTGATCTCGCCGAAGTTCACGTCAGTGCCGATGGCCATGCGGGTCGCGGCCACCTTCTGCCCGGGGTCACGGCCTTCCATCACCAGCGGCACCCACTTGCGGATCTGCTCGTGGTCCTCGGTGATCTCCATGCCGCGGAACAGCGAGCTGTGTTGCAAGGCTTCGACGCGCTTGTGCAAGAAGGCGACGTTGTCATCACCCCAGACGAAGCTCATGTGCGGCACGTTGTTGATGAACGAACGCGGGTTGCTCAGCACGCCCTGCTCGACCTGGTAGGCCCAGAACTGCTTGGATACCTCGAATTGCTCGTTGACGTTGACCGCCTTGCCGATGTCGATGCTGCCGTCCTTGCCGACGCTGGTGTAGTTCAGCTCGCAGAACGCCGAGTGGCCGGTGCCGGCGTTGTTCCAGGCGTTGGAGCTTTCCTCGGCGACCTGCTCCATGCGCTCGTAGACGTCGACCTTCCAGTTCGGTTCCAGCTCGGTGAGGTAGGTCCCAAGGCTTGCACTCATGATGCCGCCGCCGATCAGCAGGACATCGACGGACTTCTGTGGCTCCGCGGGCTTGGAGCAGCCGATGACGCCCAGGCACAGGAGCGTCAGCAGGATTTTTTTCATTAGCTCAATCCAATTGAAGTGAAGGACTGGCAGTCGTTGCCCCCGGCGTGCACGCCCGGATGTTGTTGTTCTGGTCAGCAGGAGTCTTGCGAAATCGGGGCACGATCGCCTCGGGCCGTGGCCCGGGGCGCCGTAAAGCAGAGAGTGTGCCAGGTTGGCCTGGGCCACGGCTGATACCGCCCCTAGCGTTCCCGGCTACCCAGTGGATGGCGACAATCCGCCACGGGCATCTGATACCGCATGCGAAACTGGCGGATTTCCCCACCCGCGAAGGCGATTTCAAGCGCTTAGGCGGGAAGTGACCTCGCCCAACTGCCCCGACAATCCGTGCAAGCGCTGCCCGGCCTGTTCGGTGTGCTGCACGGCCTCCTGGTTGGCGGTGGCGATGCGGGTGATCTCGACCAGGTTGCGCGAGATGTCCTCGGCGACGCTGGTCTGCTCCTCGGCAGCGGTGGCGATCTGCCGGTTCATGTCGCGGATCGCTTCAACCGCCGTGGTGATGCGCTGCAGCATCTGCCCGGCCTGCTGCACCTGCTCAGCGCCCTCCTCGCTGCGCTGCTGGCCGCTCTCGATGGCCTTGACCGCCTCCACCGCGCCCGACTGCACGGCCTCGATGATCTGGTGGATCTCGGCGATCGACGCGGCGGTGCGCTGGGCCAAGCTGCGCACCTCGTCGGCCACCACCGCGAAGCCGCGCCCGGCCTCGCCGGCACGGGCGGCCTCGATGGCGGCGTTGAGCGCCAGCAGGTTGGTCTGCTCGGCGATGCCGCGAATCACTTCGAGTACCTTGCCGATGCGCGTGCTGTCGTGCTCCAGGTGACGGATCACCGTCGCGGTACCGGCGATTTCACGGTTGACCACGGCGATGGTGTCGATGGTCCGCTGCATGACCTGCTCGCCGGCCTGGGCACTGTGGTCGGCCTCGTCCGCGGCGCGGGCGGCGTCGGCGGCGTGGCGCGCCACTTCCTGGGCGGTGGCGGACATTTCGTGCATGGCCGTGGCGACCTGGTCGGTGCGCTGGAACTGATCGTGGGTGCCGTGGGCCATGTCGCCGGCGATGCTGCGCAGCCGGCCGCTGGCTGTTTCCAGCTCCTCGGCATTGTCCTTCAGGCGTCCGACGGTATCGGCGAGGAAGTCACGCAGCGTATTGGCGGCCAGCGCCAGGCGTCCCAGTTCATCCTCGCGGCGGCTGTCGACACGGGCGGCGAAACGCCCCTGGCTGAGCTGGGCGACATAATCGATCAGTTGGCGGATCGGCTCGACCAGACTACGGTTGACCAGCCACAGGCTGAACAGCCCGACCAGCACAGCTGAACCCAGCATTACCAGCACGCCCAGCCACACCGTGCGCTCGGCGCTGGCGCTGATGGCGGCGGCACGCCCGAGGGCATCGGCGCGCAACTGCTCCACCAACGCGCTCATCTGGTCGCTGGTGGCACGGTCCACGCCCTTTACCGCCAGGTCGCCCGCCACCGGGTCGCCGCCGGCGGCCAGGAACGCCTGGCGACCTTGCGCGTAGGCCGAGCCCAGCTGCCGGTGGCTGGCCTTGAGCTGCTCCAGGCGCGCCCTGAGCGCTGGCTCGCTGCTGTCGATCAGTTGCCCCAGCAACTGCTGCACCTGCTGTTCGCGGGCCTGGAACTGCTGCCAGTACTTGTCCAGCTCCGCTGGCTGGCGACCACGCAACAGCACGTTCTTCCACTCCTGCACCTGGATCTTGAACTGCAGATTGGCTTCGTCTATCAGTTGCGAGGCACGCAACGGCCCGTCCACCAGCTCGGCATAGCCGCGCACGCTGGACGACAGGAACTGGAAGCACACCAGGGCGATCAGCAGGATCGCCAGCAGGCTGCCGCCGAGCAGGGAGAGAATTTGCACTCTGAGGGATTTACGCAAGATTGCGGATCTCGGAACAAGGAAGAGGGAAAACGGCACACGACGGCACCGCCGACGGAGGCATCCTTGTCCTCTTTCGCTGGCCCGAAAACGCCGCCATCGGGCGATGGCAGCGAGGGCGAGCAACTGCGCAACAGCGAGGCAGATAGTCTCAGGCAATTGCTACAGAATTGTTACAAAACTGCGACAGCCATGGCCGCTCAGGCCGGGTTGAACTGCAGCGCCGCCAGGCGTGCGTAGAGTGGGCTTTGCTCGATCAATTGTCGATGGCTGCCGACTGCCGCCAGTCGGCCTTTGTCGATCACCGCGATACGGTCGGCATGCTGCACCGTCGCCAGGCGGTGGGCAATGACCAGCGTGGTGCGCCCGGCCATCAACAGCGGCAAGGCCTGCTGGATCAGGTGCTCGCTCTGCGCGTCCAGGGCGCTGGTGGCCTCGTCCAGCAGCAGGATCGGCGCATCCACCAACAGCGCCCGGGCAATCGCCAGGCGCTGGCGCTGGCCGCCGGACAAGCCCACGCCGCCCTCGCCCAGCAGCGTCTGGTAGCCCTTGGGTAACTGGGCGATGAATTCATCGGCATGGGCGCTGCGCGCCGCCGCCTCGACCTCAGCCAGGCTGGCGTCGGGCCGGCCGTAACGGATGTTGGCCTCGACCGTGCCACGGAACAGTGCCGGTTGCTGGGCCACCAGGGCGAACTGGCGGCGCAGCTCGGCAGGCTCCAGCCCGGTGATCGGCTGGCCGTCGAGCAGAATCACGCCGCCCTGTGGGTCGTAGAAGCGCAGCAACAGGTCGAACAGGGTCGACTTGCCGGCCCCCGACGGCCCGACCAGGGCCACGGTCTCGCCTGGGCGGATGTGCAGGCTCAGACCATCGATGGCCGCCGCAGTGGGGCGCGACGGGTAGGCGAAGCGCACGTCGCACAACTGGATGTCACCCGTCGCGCGCCCCTGCGCCAGCCCCTGCGCTGGCACTGGCGCCAGGATCGCCGTCTGCGCCGCCAGCAGCTCGGCGATACGTTCGGCGGCACCCGCGGCCCGTTGCAGTTCGCCGATCACCTCGCTCAGCGTGCCAAAGGCACTGCCGACGATCAGGCTGTAGAACACGAAGGCGGCCAGCTCGCCACCAGAGATGCGCCCGGCAATCACATCCATGCCGCCGACCCAGAGCATCACCCCCACCGCCCCAAGTACCAGCACGATCACCAGGGTGATCAACCAAGCGCGCTGGGCGATGCGCCGGCGCGCCACGCCGAACGCCGCCTCCACGGTCTCGGCGAAGCGCGCCTGGTCATGCCCCTGATGGTTGTAGGCTTGCACCGTCTTGATCTGGCCCAGGGTCTCGGCGACATAGCTGCCCACGTCGGCCACCCGGTCCTGGCTCTGCCGCGACAGGCTGCGCACACGCCGGCCAAACAGCAGGATCGGCGCCAGCACCAGCGGCAGTGCCAGCACCACGATGCTGGTCAGCTTGGGATTGGTGACAAACAGCAGGATCACCCCGCCCAGCACCATCAACGCGTTGCGCAGGAACATCGACAGCGACGAGCCGATCACCGACTGCAGCAAGGTGGTGTCGGCGGTCAGCCGCGACTGGATCTCAGAACTGCGATTGTCCTCGAAGAAGCCCGGATGCAGGCCGATCAGGTGGTCGAACACCGCCCGGCGGATATCGGCCACGCAGCGCTCACCGATCCACGACACCAGGTAGAAACGGGCGAAGGTCCCCACTGCCAGCGCCACCACCAGCAGCAGGAACAGGCCGATGGTCTGGTTGAGCTGGTGCGCCGAGCCGGTCATGAAGCCCTGGTCGACCAGCAGACGGATGCCCTGGCCCATGGAAAGGGTGATGGCGGCGGTGACCACCAGCGCCAGCAAGGCCAGCAGGGCCTGGCGGCGATAGGGACGAACGAAGCGCCAGCCCAGGTACAGGGCGCGGCGCTGGCGGGCAGAGATAGGATCGGGCATGGCGAGGGTGGTTCCATACGGAGACAAGACCAAGACTACCACTCGTCGGCCCTGTGCAACGTCCGGGAATACGACGCCGTCCCATGAACGAAGAGAACGACAGTGACTATGCCCATTCGTTCTAACCTGCGACTAGAGCTTTACCACCGTTTCTGTTGGACTGATCCGGCATGACGCCGAAAACTGTCACAGACCAGTCACGGCGAAGCGCTACCTTGAGCTTGAACCTGAAAGAGGAGACAGGACATGAGCTTGCAGCACAGCACCGACACGCCCAAGACACAGAACCGTCCGCAACCTCAGGTCTGCGGCTCGATCATCGATGCCCAGGGCCGTGAGGTCCCGATCACCGAGCAGATGATCCAGAAGGCCTGCAAGGACCTGGAAGAGAGCCGGGTCAAGAAAACCGGCAAGGCCTGACCCCGAATTGCGTGCAACCCGGCGCTTGCGCCGGGTTTTTATTGGCCGGCCGTCAGGCCAGCACCGCCCCCAGAGCACTGACCAGTTGCGCCAGTTGCGGCGCCTGCCCACCTACACGCACTGCCAGCCCCTCGATCTCACGCCGTACCGGATAGTGCTTGCGCAGCAGGTCAAACGCCGCACGCTGTTCGGCTGGGTCTTCGCTGAGGCTGCGACGGAAATCCGCATCGTCACGGCGGGGGTCATAGACCGCCCGGCACAGGGTGGCCAGCGCCCAGGCCGGGTCCGCGCTCGCGTCAAACTCGATCTGAGCCAGGCCCGGAGCCGGCAGAAGATCGGCCAGGTATACCTGCTCGGGTTCCCCGCACCAGCGGCAGAAGGCCTGGTAGATCTGTGCCGTGCCCCGCTGCTTGCCATCCAGGCTGTAGCCGGCGATATGCGGCGTGGCCAGGGTGCAAAGATCGGCCAGTTGCAGGTCCACCTGCGGCTCGCCCTCCCACACATCGAGCACCGCGTGCACATCCTCGCGGTCCAGCAGCAATTCGCGCAGGGCCGCGTTGTCCACCACCGGTCCGCGGCTGGCGTTGATCAGCCAGGCGCCGGCACGCAGCCGCGCCAGGCGCGAATGGTCGAGCAGGTGCCAGGTCGGGTGCTCGCCGCCGCGCTGCAGCGGCGTGTGCAGGCTGATCACGTCGCACTGATCAAGAATCGTCTCAAGGTCGACAAAGTCGCCGCCCTCGCCGGCCTGGCGCACCGGGTCGCACACCAGCACCTTCCAGCCCAGGCCGTGCAGCACCCGAACCAGACGGCCACCGACCTCGCCGGCGCCGACCACGCCATAGACCCGCTTGCTTAGGTCTGCCCCTTCAAGCTCGGCCAAGGTCAGCAAACTGCCCAACACGTAGTCCACCACGCCCCGGGCGTTGCAGCCCGGCGCGCTGCTCCAGTGGATACCGGCCTGGGCGAAATATTCGAGGTCAAGGTGGTCTGTGCCGATGGTGCAGGTGCCGACAAAACGCACCCGGCTGCCTTCGAGCAGTTGCCGGTCGACGCGGGTCACCGAGCGTACCAGCAGCACATCGGCATCCTTGACGCAGGCGGCGTCGATGGCCCGGCCGGGGTAACGGCGGATCTCGCCGAAACCGGCGAAGAAGGCATCGAGCAGCGGGATATTCTCGTCGGCAACTATCAGCATGGCGCTCTCCTGTCAGGGGGAGCGCAGTGTAGCGCGATCACAGGCGGCTCAGTCGGCCTTCTTGCGGATCCAGTACAGGTAGGTGCCGGACTCTTCCTGCTGGCCGAGCAGCTCGTGGCCGAGGAAGATGCAGAACTTGGGAATGTCGCGGCGGGTCGACGGGTCGGTGGCGATCACCTTGAGCACGCCGCCGCCGGCCAGCTCGCGCACGTGCTTGTGCAACATCATCACCGGCTCCGGGCAGTTCAGGCCGGTGGCGTCGAGGATCGCATCATGGGTGAAATCGGTCATGTAGGGCTCCGCAAAATGATCGTCATTGTGGCGCATGAAGCGGGGCTGTCACAGCCCCCGCGCTGACCTCAGCGCGGTTTCAGGTCCAGCCGGCGCAGGTGGCAGGTCACTTCCTCGCGGTCGTGATACAGCTGCTTGCAGGCGATCGATACCTTCACCTTGCGCGCCTTGAACCCGGCCTCGATGCGCTCGAGCAGCTTGCGCACCTCAGCGTGGCGCTGCTTCATCGGCAGCTTCAGGTTGACCACTGCCTCGCGGCACAGCCCTTCGCCCAGCCAGGTCTCGATCAGCGAAGCGGTGCGCGCCGGCTTCTCGACGATATCGCAGACCATCCAGTCGACGGTCTGGCGGGGCTTCCAGGTGAAGCCGTCGGCCATCAGGTGGGTGACCAGGCCGGTGTCCATCAGGCTTTCGGCCATCGGCCCGTTGTCGATGGCGGTCACCAGCATGCCGCGCTTGACCAGCTGGTAGGTCCAGCCGCCGGGCGCGGCGCCCAGGTCGACGCCGGTCATGTCGTCGTTCAGGCGCTGGTCCCACTGCTCGCGGGGAATGAACTGGTGCCACGCCTCCTCGAGCTTGAGGGTCGAGCGGCTGGGGGCCTCGCGGGGGAATTTCAGGCGCGGGATGCCCATCGGCCACAGCGCCGAGTTGTCGGCCTCGGCAAGCCCCAGGAACACCCGCCGGCCGCTGATGAAGGTCAGCAGCAGGCGTGGCCGCCGGGCGTCGTCCACCAGCCGCCCGGCCTTTTCCAGGGCCTTGCGCAGCGGCACCTCGAACTTGCGGCAGAAGGTCGACAGCTCCTTGCCATCGTTACTGTCGAGCACTTCCAGCCACAGGCTGCCGCACACCGGCAGCGCGGCCAGGTGCTCGAGCAGCACGCTGATGCGGTCGGTCTCCGGCAGCTCGACGTAGGTGCCGCGGGCCCACTGGCGCGGGAAGATCAGCTGCGAGAAGCGCAGTGTCTGCATCATGCGTTCGGCACCGTCCGGCTCGCTGCAGACGAACTCGGCGCAGGCGCTCTGCGGCTTGCCCTTGGCATAGCCGGACACACCCAGGTGGGCGGCGTGTTCGCTGATTTCGGCGCAGACCTCGCCCTCGAAGCCGGGCCGGCAATGCATGAACAGGGTATTCATTTCTCACTCCACATCACTGGCGAAGACGGCGCCAGGGCGGCGAATGATAAAGGAAGATCGGAACCGACGACACGCCCCATCGGTCCAGAAAAGGGTCAGGCCAGACAAACCGGTCTAACCTGACTGTTCAGCCAGGTCCGTGCCGTGCGGACCGGTCCAGAGCGGTGACACCGGCGAGCGACACGCAATCGCCGGGCACCGGAGCACAAGGAGTTGTAAATGCCCTCGCTCGATAGCCTGAAAACCCTCAAGACTCTCCAGGTGGCCGACCGTGTCTACCACTATTTCAGCCTGCCCGACGCCGCGCGCCAGCTCGGCGACCTGCAGCGCCTGCCCATGTCACTGAAGGTGCTGCTGGAAAACCTGCTGCGCTGGGAAGACGGCAAGACCGTCACCGGCGACGATCTGCGCGCCCTGGCCCAGTGGCTGCAGGAGCGTCGCTCCGACCGCGAGATCCAGTACCGCCCGGCGCGGGTGCTGATGCAGGACTTCACCGGCGTGCCGGCGGTGGTCGACCTGGCCGCCATGCGCGCGGCGATGGCCAAGGCCGGTGGCGACCCACAGCGAATCAATCCGTTGTCGCCGGTGGACCTGGTGATCGACCACTCGGTGATGGTCGACCGTTACGCCAGCCCCAATGCCTTCGCTCAGAACGTCGACATCGAGATGCAACGCAACGGCGAGCGCTACGCCTTCCTGCGCTGGGGCCAGAGCGCCTTCGACAATTTCCGCGTGGTACCGCCGGGCACCGGCATCTGCCACCAGGTCAACCTCGAGTACCTGGGGCGCACCGTGTGGACCCGTGAGGCGGACGGCCGCACCTACGCCTTCCCCGACACCCTGGTCGGCACCGACTCGCACACCACCATGATCAACGGCCTGGGCGTGCTCGGCTGGGGCGTCGGTGGTATCGAGGCCGAGGCGGCGATGCTCGGCCAGCCGGTGTCGATGCTGATCCCCGAGGTCATCGGCTTCAAGCTCACCGGCAAGCTGCGCGAGGGCATAACCGCCACCGACCTGGTGCTGACGGTGACACAGATGCTGCGCAAGAAGGGCGTGGTGGGCAAGTTCGTCGAGTTCTACGGCGACGGCCTGGCCGACCTGCCGCTGGCCGACCGCGCCACCATTGCCAACATGGCCCCTGAGTACGGCGCCACATGCGGTTTCTTCCCGGTGGACCAGGTGACCCTGGACTACCTGCGCCTGTCCGGGCGCCCCGAAGAGGCCGTGCAACTGGTCGAGGCCTACAGCAAGGCCCAGGGATTGTGGCGCCTGCCAGGCCAGGAGCCGCTGTTCAGCGACACCCTGGCACTGGACATGAACGACGTCGAAGCCAGCCTCGCCGGGCCCAAGCGGCCGCAGGACCGGGTTGCTCTGGGCCAGGTCGCCCAGGCCTTCGACCACTTCATCGAACTGCAGCCCAAACCCCTGGCCAAGGAGGTCGGCCGCCTGGAAAGCGAAGGCGGTGGTGGGGTGGCGGTAGGCAATGCCGACCAGGCCGGCGAGATCGACTACAGCCATGCCGGCCAGACCCACACCTTGCGCGACGGCGCCGTGGTGATCGCCGCCATCACCTCCTGCACCAACACCTCCAACCCCAGCGTGATGATGGCCGCCGGGCTGGTGGCGAAAAAAGCCGTGGAGAAGGGCCTGACCCGCAAGCCCTGGGTCAAGAGCTCGCTGGCCCCAGGCTCCAAGGTGGTGACGGACTACTTCAAGGCCGCCGGTCTCACGCCTTATCTGGATCAGCTCGGCTTCGACCTGGTCGGCTATGGCTGCACCACCTGCATCGGCAACTCCGGCCCCCTGGACGAGGCGATCGAGAAGGCCATCGGCAGCGCCGACCTCACCGTGGCTTCGGTACTGTCGGGCAACCGCAACTTCGAAGGCCGGGTGCACCCATTGGTCAAGACCAACTGGCTGGCCTCGCCGCCGCTTGTGGTGGCCTACGCCTTGGCCGGCAGCGTGCGCGTCGACCTGACCCAGGACTCGCTGGGCACCGGCAAGGATGGCAAGCCCGTGTACCTGCGCGATATCTGGCCCAGCCAGCAGGAGATCGCCGAGGCCGTGGGCAATGTCGACACGCGCATGTTCCACAAGGAATACGCCGAAGTATTCGCCGGCGACGCCCAATGGCAGGCCATCGAGGTGCCCAAGGCGGCCACCTATGTCTGGCAGGACGATTCCACCTATATCCAGCACCCGCCGTTCTTCGACGACATCAGTGGTCCACTGCCGGAAATCGGCGATATCCACGGCGCGCGCATCCTTGCCCTGCTCGGCGACTCGGTGACCACAGACCATATCTCCCCGGCTGGCAACATCAAGGCCGACAGCCCGGCCGGCCGCTACCTGCGCGGCAAGGGCGTGGAACCGCGGGACTTCAACTCCTACGGCTCACGGCGCGGCAACCATGAGGTGATGATGCGCGGCACCTTCGCCAACATCCGCATCCGCAACGAGATGCTCGGTGGCGAGGAAGGTGGCAACACACTGTACGTACCCACGGGCGAGAAACTGTCGATCTACGATGCCGCCATGCGCTACCAGCAGGATGGCACGCCGCTGGTGGTGATTGCCGGACAGGAATACGGCACCGGCTCCAGCCGCGACTGGGCGGCCAAGGGCACCAACCTGCTGGGGGTCAAGGCGGTGCTGGCGGAAAGCTTCGAGCGCATCCACCGCTCCAACCTGGTGGGCATGGGCGTGCTGCCGTTGCAGTTCAAGGCTGGCGACGACCGCAAGCGCCTCGGGTTGACCGGCAAGGAACGCATCGATGTGCTGGGCCTTGGCGGCGCGCAGATCCGCCCGGGCATGAGCCTGCCGGTGCGCATTACCCGCGAGGACGGGCGCCAGGAGCAGATCGAGGTACTGTGCCGGATCGATACCCTCAATGAGGTGGAGTACTTCAAGTCGGGAGGGATCCTTCATTATGTGCTGCGGCAATTGATCGCAGGGTAAGGCCCCATCGCGGGGCAAGCCCGCTCCCACGCAATGTGGGGGCTTGCCCCGCGTGGCTGATTTCAGGTGTCCTGACGGCCAAACGAGGAGTCCTACCCTCCTCGGATTCACCGGCACTAAGGAAATGTCATGCCTCTTCCCCACTGGATCGCCCTGATCCTGCTCGCCCTCGGCTATGCGATCGCCCTGACCTACGGCAGCCTCGGTCTCGCTGCCCTGCCCGCCTTGCTCGCCCTACTGTGCAGTGCCCTGCTCGCTCGACGTCCGGTACGCTGGCAACAAAGCCTCGGCCACCTGTTGTTCATCCTCCTGGCCATCGCCCTGGCCTTGCACTGGCTACCCGGCTTCCACAGCGCCAAGGTGATCGACAAGGCCGTGCTCAGCAACGGCGCCGTGCCCTTCTCCCTGTACCTCAACCTTGACAAGCCCCTGATCGGCCTGTGGTTGCTGCTGGCCTGCCCGTGGCTGATCATGCTGCGCCCACGCGGCCTGTTGCCGGGCCTGGCGCTGACCCTGCCCCTGACCCTGCTCGCCTGCCTGGGCGGCGCCTGGGCCCTGGGCATGCTGGCCTGGGCACCGAAATGGCCCGACCAGGCCTGGCTGTGGCTGCTGAACAACCTGCTACTGGTAAGCCTGACCGAGGAACTGCTGTTCCGTGGCTACATCCAGGGCGGCCTGCAACGTCTGTTCAGGCACGAGGGGCTGGCGTTGCTGGTGGCCGCGCTGTTGTTCGGCCTTGCGCACCTGGCCGGTGGCTGGCAATGGTTCTACCTGGCGACCCTGGCCGGAGTGGGGTATGGTCTGGCCTATCGCCATGGCGGGTTGGCGACGGCGGTGCTTTGCCACACCTGCGTCAACCTGGCGCACTTCGCCGCTTTCAGCTACCCGATGCTGGCCCCGCATTGAACAATCGGTCATGATCAGACCTATTCGTCATCATTTATAAAGAAAACTGCAATATTGGCGGCAACGGCTGCGATCAGGTGGGCTGCATTAGCTCAGCGGCACCGATGGCACCTTGCCCCAGATCAAGCCAGTTAAATATTCATTCAATAAAACCAGAGGCTTGCCGATACCCGTCGAAAGCCTTGCGGATTGAACAGCCAATGCGTAACAACCAGCCGATTACCCAGAGAGAACGGACTTTCCCTGCCCAGCAGCGGTTGATCTCCACCACCAACGCCAAGGGCGTGATCACCTACTGCAACGATGCCTTCATCGAGATCAGCGGTTTCACCCGCGAGGAATTGATGGGCGCGCCGCACAACCTTGTGCGCCATCCCGATGTGCCGCCGGCCGTGTTCGCCCACATGTGGCAGACCCTCAAGCAAGGCCTGCCGTGGATGGGCATCGTCAAGAACCGCTGCAAGTCGGGCGACCATTACTGGGTGAATGCCTACGTCACGCCGATCTTCGACAACAACCAGGTAATTGGTTATGAGTCGGTGCGGGTCAAGCCCACCGCCGAGCAGATCCGTCGCGCCGAGGCGCTGTACCAGCGCATCAACCAGGGCCGCTCGGCCATCCCGAAACGCGACAAGTGGCTGCCGGTGCTACAGGACTGGCTGCCGTTCATCCTGGTCAGCCAGATCGGCTTCCTGATCGGCAACTGGCTCGGTCACTCCTGGGGCTTCGCCCTGGCCGCCGGCCTGTCGGTGCCGCTCGGCCTGCTCGGCCTGAGCTGGCAGCAGCGCGGCCTCAAGCGCTTGCTGCGCCTGGCCGAACAGACCACTTCCGATCCGCTGATCGCGCAGATGTACACCGACAGCCGCGGTGTCCAGGCACGCCTGGAAATGGCCATGCTCAGCCAGGACGCACGGATGAAGACCTGCCTGACCCGCCTGCAGGACAGCGCCGAGCAGCTCAGCGACCAGGCACGCCAGTCCGACGCCTTGGCCCACCAGAGTTCCTCGGGCCTGGAGCGCCAGCGGGTGGAAACCGAGCAGGTCGCCGCCGCCGTCAACCAGATGGCCGCCACCACCCAGGAAGTGGCCAACCATGTCCAGCGCACCGCTGACGCCACCCAGGAAGCCAATCGCCTGACCAGCCAGGGCCGTAACATCGCCGGCGAAACCCGTGACGCCATCGAGCGGCTGTCCGCCGCCGTGGGCGAGACCGGGCTGACCGTCACCCAGCTGGCCAAGGACAGCGACGAGATCGGCGGCGTGGTCGATGTGATCAAGGGCATCGCCGACCAGACCAACCTGCTGGCGCTCAACGCCGCCATCGAAGCGGCACGCGCCGGCGAGATGGGCCGCGGCTTTGCCGTGGTCGCCGACGAGGTCCGTCAGTTGGCCCAGCGCACCGCCGAATCCACCGGGCAGATCCACACCCTGATCGCCAAGCTGCAACAGACCGCCAACAACGCGGTGCAGACCATGGAGACCGGCCACCGCCAGGCCCAGGAAGGTGTCGAGCGGGTGATGGAGGCCGACCAGGCGTTGGTAGGCATCAGCGAGGCCGTGGCCAACATCACCGACATGGCGACCCAGATCGCCGCCGCCACCGAAGAGCAGAGCGCGGTGGCCGAGGAGATCAGCCGCAACATCAGCACCATCGCCGACCTGGCCGACCAGACCTCCGGCCAGGCCCAGCGCTCGGCGCTGCTCAGCGAAGAACTGACCAGCACCGCGGGTACCCAGTACTCGCTGGTGGAACGCTTCAACCGCTGAGTCCACAGAGCGCCGCTTACGCGGCGCATCGCCGGCAAGCCCGCTCCCACACCGGCCGCACCGATTTCCAGACCTGCGCCGTACCTGTGGGAGCGGGCTTGCCGGCGATGTTTCTACCAGTCGAGCGTCAGCCGGCTCTCGAAATACCGCACCTCACCCGTCAACGGATCCTCGAAGCGCAGGCTGTGGGCCAGCAGCTTGAGTGGCCGTGCGTAATCATCCTGCTCGTTGACCAGCTGCGGATAGAACGGATCGTTGCAGATCCCCGCGCCCAGCGCCGCCATGTGCACCCGCAACTGGTGGGTCTTGCCGGTGACCGGTGACAGGCCATAGCGCCACAGCTCGCCGTTTTTCTCCAGCACACAGGCATGAGTTTCACTGTTATCGGCCCCTTCCACTTCATGCATGCGAAAGAACGGCTCGCCATGCACCAGGCGGCTGCGGTGCACCAGCGGGTAGTCATGCTGCGGCATGGCCGCGGCGATGGCCTGGTAGTGCTTGTCGATACGCCGCTCGGGAAACAGACGCTGATAGACGCCACGGCTTTGCGGGTTGGCGGAAAACAGCACCAACCCGGCGGTGTGTCGGTCGATGCGGTGCAGCGGCACCAGGTGCGGGTTGTCCAGGCGCCGGATGAGCCGGCGCAGCAGCGTCTGTTCGACGTACTCGCCGGTGGGGGTGACCGGCAAGAAGTGCGGCTTGTCCGCCACCACCAGGTGCTCGTCGACATGCAGGATCTCTTCCTGCACCGGGATCACTTTTTCATTGGGTACTTCACGGAAATAGTGCAGGCGCATGCCTTGCCGGTAGCGCGTATCGGCCGCAATGGGCTGGCCGTCGGCATTCAACACCCGACCACGGGCGAAGCGGTCGAGCCATTGCTCACGGTCGATGCCCTTGAAATGATCACACAGACAGTCAAGCACAGTCGTCCAGAGGCCCGGAGGCAGGCATACTGTACTGGCTTGCTGGCGGGAGGGGTCGAAAGGCGTGGTCATCGTCGGGCTCGGTTCTGCGGGGCAGGCATTATCCCCCAGCTCGCGCCCCTCAACCAGCCTCGCTGACCGGCTCGCAGCGCGCCTTGAGCCAGCGCAACACTTGTACCGCGTCCCAGCGCCCCGGATCGTAGAGGGCGTAGCTCAGGCCCTGGTAGCCCACCACGTCCAGCGGACGGTGGAAGCCAGCGCGCTGGAACAGCGCCTCGATCTCGGCGAAGCAGGTATTGAAATGCACCTTGCCGAACGGCGTGCGCTCGTCGGTGACGATGCCGTCGAGGCGCAGTTCCAGCACGGCCTCGTACACACGCTCGGGAGCCATGTGATTGATGCTGTACTTGAGTTGCTCGACATTGAGCATGGCTTCACCTCGAATACTGTATTTATATACAGCATACGGAGCGAGACCCCTGCTCGTCAATGTGCGACTCAGCCGAGGAAGGCCACCACCTGCTCGGCATCGAACGGCCAGCCCAGCTCGGCACCGGTGTCGCAACGGCGTAGCACCGGGATGCTCAGCCCGTAGCGTTCGAACAGTGCCTCGCTGTCGGCGATATCGACCAGCTCGACCAGCAGACCGTGCTCGACGAGAGGCATCAGCACGGCCTCGGCCACTTCGCACAGGTGGCACCCCACGGTGCCGAACAACTGGGTTTCAGGGAGCATGCAGACATCCGTAATTCGCATGAATGGATGCTCATTCTAGGTCCGAGCCCGCCGGCGCGCACCTGACCTGGCTCAATCCTGACTAGTGGCGCCGATCCTGTGCACGGCCAGGTCCGCCCCCTGGAACTCCTCTTCGTGACTCAGGCGCAGGCCATGCAGCGCCTTGATCAGGCCATACACGGCAAAACCCCCGGCCAGCGCCACCAGCACGCCCGCCAGGCTTCCCAGCAGCTGGCTGACCAGGCTGACGCCGCCCAACCCACCCAGGGCTGCCTGGCCGAACACACCGCAGGCGATGCCACCCCACACGCCGCACAGGCCATGCAATGGCCACACCCCCAGCACGTCGTCGATCTTCCAGCGATTCTGCGCGGCGGTGAAGCACCAGACGAACAGTCCACCGGCCACCAGCCCGGTGACCAGCGCGCCCACCGGGTGCATCAGGTCGGACCCCGCGCACACCGCCACCAGGCCTGCCAACGGGCCGTTGTGCAGGAAGCCCGGATCGTTGCGCCCGGCCAACAAGGCCGACAACGTGCCGCCAACCATCGCCATCAGCGAGTTGATTGCCACCAACCCACTCACCCCCTGCAGGGTCTGCGCACTCATGACGTTGAAGCCGAACCAGCCGATGATCAAGATCCACGAACCCAGCGCCAGAAATGGAATACTCGACGGCGCGAACGCCACCAGGCGCCCGTCGCGGTAGCGGCCCCGCCGCGCACCGAGCAGCAGCACCGCCGCCAGCGCCAACCAGCCACCCATGGCGTGCACCACCACGGAACCGGCGAAATCATGGAACGGCGCACCGAAACGCGCCTGCAACCAGGCTTGCAAGCCGAAGTTGCCATTCCACACCACGCCTTCGAACAACGGGTAGATGAACGCCACGATCAATGCCGTCGCGCATAGTTGCGGCGCGAAGCGGGCGCGCTCGGCGATACCGCCGGAGATGATCGCCGGAATGGCTGCGGCAAAGGTCAGCAGGAAGAAGCACTTGACCAGGGCATAGCCGTGATCGTTGGCCAGGGTCGCCGCCGGCTGCAGGAAACTCACGCCGTATGCGACCCAGTAACCGATGAAGAAATACACCAGAGCCGAGATGGCGAAGTCGCTGATGATCTTCGACAAGGCGTTGACCTGGTTCTTGTGCCGCACCGTGCCAACCTCAAGAAAGGCGAACCCCGCGTGCATGGCCAGGACCAGGATCGCGCCCATGAGGATGAACAAGGTGTTGGAGCCATGGACCAGTGAGTCCATCGCGCTGTGCATGTTTTCCATGAAGTGGCAGACCTGCAAAAAGGCACCAGGACAGTTCAAGAACCGGCATCCGTGCACCGAATCGGTGCCAGGCCCCTGCCCTGTTTCGGTGAACCGGGCGGAACCTGCGTGGTTTTTTCTTGGGTTTGTCGTGGATTGAGTTAAGGTTTAGCGGTATCCGCAGCGCTGGCGCATGGTTTCGGCGCAAGTCTTGGCGGACACGCACCGCTTTTTAGCAAGCGCTGTACCAACATATTCCGCTGAACCTTCCGCGGCACCGATCACTCGAAATAGCCAGTACACATTCACAGGGAGGCCCCTCCATGGCCAGCAAATCGGCAAAGACTGCACAGGAAATATTGATGGCTGACTTCCAGGCCTTGGTCCGCGACACCGAGAAGCTGCTCGCCGACACCGCCAACCTGGCCGGCGACCAGGCTGACGAACTGCGCGAGCAGATCCACGAACGCCTGGTGCAGGCCCGCGAGACCCTGCAACTGACCCAGGATTCGGTGCGTGCCCGCGGCCAAGCGGCCCTTGGCAACGCCGAACAGTACGTACAGGAGAACCCGTGGCAGGCCATTGGCATCGCCGCCGGCGTCGGCCTGCTGATCGGCCTGCTGGCCAAGCGCTGAGGAGCCGGCATGGATAACGACGCCATCGGCACGGGCGCCTCCGGTCGGCGCCTGGGCGCGGCCATATTGGGTCTGCTGCACAGCCATATCGAGCTGTTCGGCATCGAGTTGCAGGAGCAAAAGGCCCGCACCCTCAGCCTGCTGTTGTTCGCGGGCCTGGCCTTGGTGTTCGCCCTGCTGCTGCTGACCGCGCTGTCGGGCCTGCTGCTGGTGCTGCTGTGGGACAGCTATCGCCTGGCCGGGATCATCGGCCTGTGCGTGTTCTACGGGGTCGCCGCGCTATACTGCGGCCTGCGTCTTAAGGCCGCGGTGTTCGATGAGTCCTCGCCGTTCAACGCCACCCTCCAGGAGTTGGCCAAAGATCGGGAGCGCCTGCTGCCATGAGTCTGCCCGAACTGCCCAACACCCGTAACCCGCGCGAGCTGCGCAAGGCACTGCTGCGCCTGCGCATGGAAATGCACCGCCAGGAAATCCGCCACGAGTCCGGCCAGTTGCTTGAACCCGTCCGCCGCCTGCGCGGGATGGGCAACTCGTTCGGCGAGGGCCTTGGGGTCAAGCATGGCTCACTGTGGGGCATCGGCGCCGTCGTTGCCCTGGGTTTTCTCACCGGCAAGGGCGTGCGCAGCGGCAACCTGACGCGCTTGATTCGGGTGGGCACCAGTCTGGTTCCACTGATCCGCCTGTTCCTCGGTAACAGCCGCCGCCCCTGAAGCCAAGGTGCGCCCGACGCTTGCACGGGCGCGCCGGACGCAGGAAGCTATCCCGACTCTACGATGGGAGAACACGCCTTGGACTGGCACACCCTGCTAACCCGCGAACGACTGGGCAAAGCTCTTTACAGCCCCGAGGAGCTTGGCCGCAGCCCGTTCCACAAAGATCACGACCGCATCACCTTCTCTGGCGCGTTCCGTCGCCTGGGGCGCAAGACCCAGGTGCACCCGGTATCCAGCAACGATCACATCCACACACGCCTGACCCATTCACTGGAGGTCAGCTGCGTCGGTCGCTCGCTAGGCATGCGCGTCGGCGAGACCCTGCGCGAGCAACTGCCGGCCTGGTGCGAGCCGAGCGATCTGGGAATGATCGTGCAGTCGGCCTGCCTGGCCCATGACATCGGCAACCCGCCGTTCGGCCACTCCGGCGAGGACGCCATCCGTCACTGGTTCCAGCAGGCGGCCGGGCGTGGCTGGCTGGACGACATGAGTGACGACCAGCGCGCCGACTTTCTCAACTTCGAAGGCAACGCCCAGGGCTTTCGCGTGCTCACCCAGCTCGAATACCACCAGTTTGACGGTGGCATGCGCCTTACCTACGCCACCCTTGGCGCCTACCTCAAGTACCCATGGGCGGCACGTCACGCGGATGCCTTGGGCTATAAGAAGCACAAGTTCGGCTGTTACCAGAGCGAACTGGGGCTGCTCGAGCAGATCGCCGGCAAGCTAGGCCTGCCGCAGCTAGAGCACCAACGCTGGGCCCGTCACCCGCTGGTGTATCTGATGGAGGCCGCGGACGACATCTGCTACGCCCTGATCGACCTCGAGGACGGGCTGGAGATGGACTTGCTGCAGTACGCAGAGGTCGAGGCTCTGCTGCTGGACCTGGTGGGCGACGATCTACCGGAAACCTATCGCCTGCTGGGGCCCGGTGAATCGCGCAGGCGAAAGTTGGCGATCCTGCGCGGCAAAGCCATCGAGCACCTGACCAACGCCGCCGCCCAGGCCTTCGTCGAACAGCAGCAGGCCCTGCTCGTTGGCCGGCTGACGGGCGACCTGGTCGAGCACATGCACGGGCCGGCGCAACGCTGCGTGCTGCAGGCCAAGGACATGGCACGCAAGAAAATCTTCCAGGACAAACGCAAGACCCTTCACGAGATCGGAGCGTACACGACCCTGGAGATCCTGCTCAACACCTTCTGTGGCGCGGCGCTGGAACAGCATGGCGGCCGCGTTCCGTCCTTCAAGAGCCGGCGGGTTCTGGACCTGATCGGCAACAACGCTCCCGACCCTCACGGTTCGCTGCACAGCGCCTTCCTGCGCATGATCGACTTCATCGCCGGGATGACCGACAGCTACGCCAGCGAAATGGCGCTGGAAATGACAGGGCGCTCAAGTCCGAAGTAATGACGGGACGAGGTGGCAGGCGTCTGTTTGCCACCGACGTTTAATATGCGTGAAATTTCCCACGCAATATCGCTTGATATTAAACACGTCCACCAACAACACCGACAAAAACGATCAAATCCTGATAAATCCCTACCAACATCCACATCACTCGTAGCAATGCTTCGTAAGTGCTGTAAGTAAATTCCTATATCCCCGATTTGGCAACCACTTCCCTGCCCGTCGACATTCAACTGAGCTAATGTGCCGGCTGCCTTCACGCGCAGCATGGAATGTTGAATATGCACTCAGTCTTTATAGTTGATGACCATCCCGTCATACGCCTGGCAATACGGATGTTGCTGGAAAACCAGGGATACAAGGTAGTCGGTGAATCGGACAATGGCGTGGACGCCATGCAGATTATCCGTGAAACCCCGCCCGATCTGGTTATCCTCGACATCAGCATCCCCAAGCTGGACGGTCTGGAAATGCTTTCGCGCCTGCAGGCCATGGCCATTCCGCTGAAGGTTCTGGTACTGACCGCCCAAGCACCGGCCCTGTTCGCCGTGCGCTGCATGCATTCCGGCGCTGCCGGGTATGTGTGCAAACAGGAAGACCTCAGTGAATTGCTCAGCGCCATCAAGGCCGTACTGTCGGGATATAACTATTTTCCCAGCCAGGCGCTCAATCCACCTCCAACAGGTAGCAACCAGGAGCTGGAGCTGTTTCGCCAAGTCAATGACCGGGAACTCATGGTCTTGCAACTATTTGCTCAGGGACGCAGCAACAAGGAGATCGCCAAGGGCATGTTCCTCAGCAACAAGACTGTCAGCACCTACAAGAAACGCCTGATGCACAAGTTGCGCGCCAGCACATTGGTGGAGTTGATCGACGTCGCCAAGCGCAACGCGCTGGTCTGAGGTCATGATGTGGAGGTGTATCGTTACATCGCTGCTCTGCCTCGGGCTGGGTACGCCACTGCAAGGCGCCGGCGTGACCGTCGACACGGGCCGGACCTATACCCTGCTCAGCCGCTCGGCGCCTGCTTCCGTCCAGCCGTCCCTGACACCCGCCCAGCGCGAATGGCTCGCAGAGCGCCAGGAACTGGTACTGGGTACCTCGGCTCCCGACTACCCACCATTCGACATTGCAACCGGTGGGCGCGAGTACCAAGGACTGACCGCCGACTACGCCGGCCTGGTCGGCAGCGCCTTGGGCCTGCCGGTCCGGGTGCAGCGTTTTCCCAGCCGGCCGGCCGCGGTCGCCGCACTGAAAAGCGGCCATATCGACCTGCTGGGTAGCGCCAACGGCTATGAGGCGGTGACCCAGGGTCTTGCATTGTCGCTCCCCTACGCCATTGACCAACCGGTGCTGGTAACCCGCGAGGATGAAACCCGGGCGCTGGACACCGGTCTCGCAGGCATGCGCCTGAGCATGCTGTATCACTACCTGCCGCCCGGGGAGATCCGCGCCAACTATCCAAAGGCCGAGTTACTTACCTTCGAGTCGTCCACACAGGCACTGAATGCCGTGGCCTTCGAGCAGGCCGACGTGTTCATCGGTGACACCATCTCTACTCATTACCTGATCAGTCAGGGCCACCTGCCGCACCTGCGCATGGCCAACTTCGGTAAGCACGAAGCCGTGGGCTTCAGTTTTGCCATGCGCGAGGACGCGCGCATCCTTCAGTCCCTGGTGGACGCCGCGCTCGACGCCCAGCCCAACGCCACCCGCAACGACATCTTCAAGCGCTGGAGTGCCAGCAGCGGCAGCCTGCTGACTGACCGCAAGCTACAGCTATCGGTACGCGAGGAAAAGTGGCTGAGCGAGCACCCGATCATGCGGGTGGTGGTCAACGATACTGCAGCCCCCCTGACATTCTTCGACAACAATGACCGCCTGCGAGGCATTGTCGCCGACCTGCTCGAACTGATCCGCCTGCGTACCGGCCTGCGCTTCGAGATTCGTCGCGCGAGTGGCGATGGCGACATGATCGACCAGCTTGAGTCTGGTCGTGCCGACATCATCGCCAGCCTCTCCACCGATGCCCGTCGGGTCAATCCACTGCAGGTCAGCCGCCCCTACCTGGAAAGCGCCTACGTGCTGGTCAGCCACACCGGCAACGACCAACCCAGCAGCCTGAAGCAACTCAAGGGCAAGCGTGTCGCCGTGCCTCGCGACAGCACGGTGGCCACCCTGCTGACGACACGCCACCCAGGCATCCACCAGGTCGCCACCGAAAGCACCTACTACTCCATGGTGCTGCTCGGCAGCGGCGCGGTGGATGCGGCGATCGCCACCCTGATCGATGCCAACCACATGCTCGCTACCAGCAACGATCTGGTCATCCGCAGCACCGTGGGCACGGAGCCGGCGGCGTTCTCCATGGCGACCGCCGCTGACGCCAGCGAACTGGGTGCAATACTCGACAAAGCATTGCTGAGCATTTCGCCGGAGGAACTGGGCGTGATCAACAGTCGCTGGCGGGACCACGGCCTGCAGGACGACGCCTACTGGCGCAACTACCGTCGGGTAATCCTGCAGGTGGTGGGGGTGATTGCCGTCCTGTTGGTGCTCGCACTGGTATGGAATGCCCGGCTGCGCCGCCAGATCAAACAGCGCCAGCGGGCCGAGCGGGCGCTGAACGACCAGTTGGAGTTCATGGGCGCGTTGCTCAACGGCACGCCTCATCCGATGTATGTACGCGATCGTGAAGGACGCCTGCAAAGCTGCAACGACAGCTACCTGCAGGCGGTCGGCGCCGACCTCGAGCAGGTTCTGGGCAAACGCCTGGAGGATGCGCCCTACAGCGACTGCGACTACACACTCCAAGTCCAGGACGACTACCAGCGGGTAATGGCGCAGGGTAAGCCGTTGATTCTCGACCGCCCGCTGCGCCTGAAGGACCGCGACCTGACGATCTATCACTGGATCCTGCCCTACCGCGATTCGCTGGGCGAAATGCAAGGCATCATCGGTGGCTGGATCGACATCAGCGAACGCCGCAACCTGGTCCAGGACCTGCGCCTGGCCAAGCAGCAGGCCGATGATGCCAACCGAGCCAAGAGCACTTTCCTGGCCACCATCAGCCATGAGATCCGTACTCCGATGAACGCACTCATCGGCATGCTTGAGCTGGCCCTTAGACATGCCGATCAGGGCAAGCTGGACCGCCCGGCGCTGGAGGTCGCCCATCATTCGGCCAGTGACCTGCTGGGGCTGATCGGCGACATCCTGGACATCGCCCGTATCGAGTCAGGACAAATGTCCCTGGCCCCCGAACCTGTAGACCTCGCGGCCCTGATCGAGTCGGTAGGACGTGTGTTCGATGGCCTGGCCCGACACAAGGGCCTGGTACTGGACATCGTGATCGCCAGCGAGGCACGCTGCCATGCGATGCTTGACCCGCTGCGTTTCAAGCAGGTGCTGTCGAACCTGGTGAGCAATGCGATCAAGTTCACCGAACAAGGACAGGTGCGCATCACCGCCAGGGTGCGCAACGACTGCGAGCAAGACTTGCCGACGCTCGACCTCGAAGTCCGTGACAGCGGTATCGGGATCCACGAGCAAGACCTGCCGCGCCTGTTCTCTCCCTTCGTGCAAGCCAACCCCCATAGCGTCGGTGCCCGAGCCGGCACCGGGCTCGGGCTGGTCATCAGCCGCGATCTGTGCGCGATGATGGGCGGCGAGCTCACCCTGCAGAGCCTGCAGGGTGTCGGTACCCGCGTGCGCTTGGTGATGCCCTTGCAATGTGTCGAATCAGTAGCGGTCCTGCCGCGACTCGCCACGGACATCCTGCAACCCGAGCAGCAGTTGAACATCCTGGTGGTAGACGACCACCCGGCCAACCTGCTGTTGATGGCCCAGCAACTGAACTACCTGGGGTTGAGCCAGGAAAGTGCCGAAGAGGGATGCGAAGGGTTGCGCAAATGGCGCGAGGGCTGCTTCGATGTACTCATCGTCGATTGCAACATGCCGCAGATGAATGGCTACCAGCTGGCCAGAGCTGTGCGCATGGAAGAGCGCCTGCAGGATCGGCCACGCTGTACCATCCTGGGCTACACCGCCAATGCCCAGCCCGAGGTGCGTCAGCAGTGTCTCGACGCCGGCATGGACGACTGCCTGCTCAAACCCATCGGCCTGCAAGTGCTGGGGCAACGCCTGAAGGGCATTGCACGGATCCCCCGACAGGACCACGGCAAGTCTGCCCCGCCCCCACGCTTCGACCTTGAAGGCCTGTCCGTGATCGTCGGCGACAACCTCGCCGATCGCGACCGCATTCTCGACACTTTGCTTCTGAGCCTGCGCCAGGACCTGAAAATTCTGATGGCCATAGATCCGCAACGTGAAGGTGCCGAGCTGTCGCTACAGGCACACAAGATCCTCAGCGCGGGGCGAATGCTGGATGCGCAGGCATTGATCGAAGCGTGTGAAGCGCTGGAGGAGACGAACTTGTCACAGGCAGAACTGAAAAGGCGTCGCCAGGTGCTGGCGCGGCACATGCGCCGCGTGGAGAAGGCCCTGGCCAGGCAGCGGGAGCGCCTGGCCGAAGCCAAATAAGGGTGGTACAGGCCGTACCGCCCTTATTGATCAGGAAGCCGGATTGACCGGTTTTTCCGGGTACCAGGCGTCCAGCAGCGGGCTGACTTCGATCTTGGTCAGTTCGCTGCGGCCTTTCAGCCAGGCTTCGACAGCGGCGCGCTGTTCTTCGCTGACCGAACCGCGGGTAGCCTTGCAGACCAGGCCGAAGTCGTCACCGCCGACGTAGTCCAGGCCGTTGGCATCCATGGCTTCAGCCAGGAAAGCGTCGAGGAAGGCATCAATGGCTTCATCGGACAGGTCTTCCTTGAAGTCCAGGTTCAGTTCGAAACCCAGCTCCTGGAATTCGTCCACGCACAGTTTCTTGCGCAGGCGACGGGAACGGTTGGTAGCCATGAAACAATCCTCTCAATTAATTACGCGCGGCACTTTACCAGTTTCCGGCGCCTAACGGCGCTTTTCCGTCGAATGAAGCCCATGCACGTTCTGCTTGGGGCATAATGCGCACTACATTTTGTCCTGGGGCCATCACTTCCTACAGCCCCGTTGTCTTTTCCCCTCGCCTGCAGGGTTTGTCCATTTATGATCAAGACGCTCCGCCCACTGCTGCTCGCCAGCCTGTTCCTGCCCCTTTCGCTGTCCGTGCAGGCCGCCACCGTCAACACCAGCCTGCCACCCAAGGTGCAGCAGGCGCTCAAGACCAACAAGCTACAGGACTCTGCCCTGTCCCTGGTCATGCTGCCACTGGATGGCCCGGGCACGGCAACCGTGTTCAACGCCGACGTGTCGGTCAACCCGGCCTCGACCATGAAACTGGTCACCACCTACGCCGCGCTGGAACTGCTGGGGCCGACCTTCCAATGGAAGACCGAGTTCTATACAGACGGTACCCTGAGCAATGGCGTGCTCAACGGCAACCTGTACCTCAAGGGTGGCGGCGACCCCAAGCTGAACATGGAGAAGCTCTGGCTGCTGATGCGCGATCTGCGCGCCAACGGTGTGCGCACCGTGACCGGCGACCTGGTCCTTGACCGTAGCCACTTCGTGCAGCCCAACCTGCCGCAGTTCGATGACGACGGCGGCGACGAGAACAAGCCGTTCCTGGTCAAGCCGGACTCTTTGCTGGTCAACCTCAAAGCCCTGCGCTTCGTCGCCCGCAACGACGGTGGCAAGGTCAATGTCTCGGTCGAGCCGCCAATCGCCAGCATCCGCATCGACAACCAGGTCAAGGCCGTGGCCGGCAAGCAATGCACCGGCGATGTGCGCTACAACCCGGTAGTCCAGCCGGACGGTGTCAGCGTGACGATCAGTGGCCAGCTCGCCGATGGCTGCAACTCGCAGACCTATCTGTCACTGCTGGACCACCCGACCTACGCGGCCGGCGCCGTGCGGGCGATCTGGAACGAGCTGGGCGGCAGCATCCAGGGCCGTGACCGCATCGAGAACGTGCCCAAGAGCGCTCGCCTGTTGGCCCGCGCTTTCTCGCCGGACTTGGTCGAAGTCATCCGCGATATCAACAAGTACAGCAACAACACCATGGCCCAGCAGCTTTTCCTGAGCCTTGGCGCGCAATTCCGCACCGACGCTGACGGCGACGACGCCCGTGCCGCCCAGCGTGTGGTGCGACAGTGGATGGCCAAGAAAGGCATCACTTCGCCGCACCTGGTGATGGAGAACGGCTCGGGCCTGTCCCGTGCCGAGCGGGTCAGCACCCGCGAGATGGCGGCACTGTTGCAAGCGGCCTGGAAGAGTCCTTACGCGGCGGAGTTCATCAGCTCGATGCCGCTGGTAGGGATGGACGGCACCATGCGCAAGCGGCTCAAGCGCACGGCCGTGACCGGTGAAGGGCACATCAAGACCGGGACCCTGAATACCGTGCGGGCGATTGCCGGGTTCAGCCGGGACAGTAACGGGCACACCTGGGCGGTGGCGGCCATTCTCAATGATCCCAAGCCTTGGGGGGCTTCCCAGGTGCTGGACCAGGTGTTGCTGGATCTTTACCGGCAGCCGAAGGCGGGGAATGGGACTGTTGGGGTGATGCCTTGATTTGAGTGGGCTTGGGCTTTCAGGGTGGTGGTTTTGAGGGTTGTAAGCGCATTCATTGGCGATGGTGACGCATAGTCACCTTCTCGCCCTTACGGCCAGCCCTTTCAAGGTGTTGAAAATTAGCGTTCGACTTGGAATTGCCGGGGTCGCTTTGCGACCCCGGCAATATTGAGCTGGAAACGTCATATCTCAAAAATCGCAAGACCTTGAAAGGGCTGGCCGTAAGGGCGAGAAGGTGACTAAGCGTCGACATCAAAAATGAATGCGCATAAAACCTTCAACACAAACAATCAAACAATCAAACAATCAAATAATCAAACAACAGACCAAGCTTAACTCAAGACAACTCCCCCTCAACCCGATCCCTCCCCCGCTGCTTGGCCACATAAACCCCAGCATCCGCCCGCAACAACAACGCATCCGCCCCCTCCCCAACCCGCCACCCCGCCACACCAAAGCTCGCCGTCACTCGCCCCACCCCCTCCACCGGCACACTCCGCACCCCCTGCCACAATTCCTGCGCCAACATCCGCGCCTGCTCGGCATTGCTCCCCGGACACAACACCATGAACTCCTCCCCCCCCAACCGACAAAACACATCAGTGCGCCGCAACCGCTGCCCGATCCGTTGGCACAGGCTGCGCAGCACATGATCCCCCACCGCATGCCCGTACTGATCGTTGATTCGCTTGAAGTGATCGATATCCAGCATGATCACCGCCAGGTCCAACCCATCCCGTTGCGCTCGATCCAGTTCATTACGCAGCCGCTCCTGGAAGTAGCGCCGGTTGTAGATCCCAGTCAGGGCATCGGTCACCGACAACGCCCGCAGCTCCTCCTCCACCCGCTTGAGGTCCGAGATATCGGTCAGGTACCCATGCCAGAGCGTGCTGCCGTGCTCACCGATCTCCGGCGTTGCCTCCCCCCGCACCCAACGCAACCCCGCCCGTGGCAGGCACACCCGGTACTCCTCACGCCACGGCGTCAGGTACTCGGCGGAGTAACGCACCGAGCGCCGCACTCGCTCCAGGTCGTCCGGATGGATGCGCTCGAACACCGCCGCGGCGTCCTGGCGCAGCAACGCCAGGTCCACCTCGTAGATGTCGTGCAGGCCCTGGCTGGCGTAGGGGAAACAGGAATGTCCATCGGCGTTCAGGCGATACTGGTAGATCCCACCAGGCACCTCGGCACTGAGCTTTTCCAGCAGCCGGTCGCGGGCCGCCAAGGCCTCGTGCACCCGGCGCCGCTCGGTGACATCGATGCAGATCGCCAGGTAGCCCACCCACAACCCCTGCTCGTCCAGCACCGCCGTTACCAGCATATTGGCCAGCAGGTGGCTGCCATCCTTGCGCACCAGCGTCCAGTCCGCTGGCTCCGCGCCGCCCTCCTGCACGGTCTCGGCGAACATCGCCTGACCCGCGCCAACCTCGCGACCAAAGCGCACGCTCAAGGCATGGGCCCGCTGGTGCAACTCTTCGGGCAAGACCAGATCTTCCAGCCGCAATTGGCCCAGCGCTTCGCCGGCCGAATAGCCCAGCATGCGCTCGGCGCCCGCATTGAACGTACCGATCACTCCGCGCAGGCTGGTGGCGATGATCGCCACCTGAGTCGCGGCATCGAGCACGCTACGCAACTGGTTGTGGGTTTCGCGCAATGACTGCTCGCTGATGCGCAGCTCGGCGGTGCGCCGAGCCACCAGGCCCAGGGCGCGCTGGCGCTGACTGAACAGGCTGTACAGCAGTAGCGCCAGCAACACACTGAGCAGACCGCCGAGCAACGCCACCACCGGCACCGCCGATGAGCGGTTGGCGGCGAGAAAACCCTGGCTGGGGTGAATATCGAGTTGGTAGTGGTGATCGGCAAGATGCAGCAGGTGACTGCTGGTAAAGCCCATGCGCACTGGCGCCATCCCCGAATCAAAAAGCAACTCGTGCCCACCCTCCGTGGACAGGTCGACAATGCGCACCACCAGGTTGTCGTCGGCCACCGTCGGCAGGCTCTCGGCGATCAGCTGATGCAGACTCAGCAAGGCCATTACATAACCCCGGGGAGGCTCATCCCTGGGCGCCCCATCAGTGAACACCGGGGCGACAATCAACAGGCCACGAGTATAGTCCGGCTGGACATTGATCATGTCCAGCGGCGCCGACACGGCCATGCTGCCGGGGCTCGCGGCCCGGGCCAGGGTCGCGGCGCGCAGGACCTGTCCACCCAGGTCGAAACCATAGGGCTGGGCCTGACGGCTCGCCGCCTGGGTGTACAGGACCGGATAGTAATGATCGCGCGCAGGCGCTGCCTGCCAAGCACCGTGGTCGTCCAGGTCGCGTATCTGGTAAGGCTGGCCGAGCGAGGCACTCGCGCGCCGCTCGAAGTCCTCGCGCTGCGCCGCCTCTACCCGCGGTGCCCAGGAGTAGGCTTGGGTGCGATGCAGCAAAGGACGTGCGTAGCCATCGAACTCGCGGGGGGTGATGTCAGTGGAATAGGTGAAGAACCGGCGCAGGCCATCCAGGCGCTGCGCCTGTTCCTCGAAACGCTCGGCGATACGGCTGTAGCGCTCGCTGGCCAGCAGCTCGAAGCGCTGGCGCAGTTGCTGCTGGTAGAAGGTCTGGGTGGCGATTGCCAGAGCCGCCGTGAGCAACGCCCCGGCGACCAGCGCCGCCAGGGCCACGCCCCAGGCCGACAACTCGTCGCCGACCAGGCCAAGCCGCTTCACAGGTACGCCCGGGTTCGACATAGAAGACTCCAACCAAGGTCAGCGTCCTGCGTATTGTCCCGCCCTGTCCTGATTTATAGCCACTGGCCAGCAGGCGTGCCACGTACCTCGTCGGTTCAGCGCAGACGCAGCTGCCAAGCGCGGTGGATACGGTTGTTTCGGGCGAAGTCCGGGTCCAGGGTCTGGGCGCTGATCTCTTCCACCACGTACCGCGTCGCCAGGTGCTCGTCGAGCTGGAACTTGCGGAAGTTGTTGGAGAAGTACAGCACACCGCCCGGGGCCAGGCGCGCCATGGCCAGGTCGAGCAGCTGCACATGGTCGCGCTGCACGTCGAACACCCCTTCCATGCGCTTGGAATTGGAGAAGGTCGGCGGGTCGATGAAAATCAGGTCGTAGCTGTCCTGGGCATTCTCCAGCCAGGCCATGACATCACCCTGCTCCAGGCGGTTGCGCTCGGAGAAACCGTTGAGCGACAGGTTGCGCCGTGCCCAGTCCAGGTAGGTCTTCGACAGGTCCACGCTGGTGGTGCTGCGCGCGCCGCCCTTGGCTGCATGCACGGTGGCCGTAGCGGTGTAGCAGAACAGGTTGAGGAAGCGCTTGCCCGCCGCCTCGCGCTGGATGCGCATGCGCATCGGGCGGTGATCGAGGAACAGCCCGGTGTCCAGGTAGTCGGTGAGGTTGACCAGCAGCTTGACGCCTCCCTCATTGACCTCCTGGAAGCGTCCTTCGGTGGCCTGGCGCTCATATTGGCGGGTGCCGGTCTGGCGTTCCCGGCGCTTGAGCACCACGCGCTGCGGATCGACACCGAGGGCCTGTGGAATCGCGCTCAGCGCATCGAGCAGACGTGCCTGGGCCTTGTCCGGATCGATCGAACGCGGCGCCGCATACTCCTGCACGTGCACCCAGTCGTGATACAGATCGACCGCCAGGGCATACTCGGGCATGTCAGCGTCGTATACACGGTAGCAATCGACCTTCTCGCGGCGAGCCCATTTGCCCAGTTGCTTGAAGTTCTTCTGCAGGCGGTTGGCGAACATCTGCGCGCCTTCCGACAGGCGCGCCGGCTCACTGGCCACCGGGGCCTGACGACGAGGCTCGCCCTCAGTCGCCTCGGCCTGGACCGAACGACGATCACCGGTGACGAACTGGTCGGGCTGGACCTTGAACAGCAACAGCTTGCACGGCAACGCGCCGTTCCAGAAAGCATACTGCTTGTGGCTGCGGATACCCATGCGCTTGCCCAGCTCCGGCGCACCGGTGAACACCGCCGCCTCCCAGCCCATGCAGGCCTGGCGCAGGCGCTCGCCGAGGTTCTGATAGAGGTACAGCAGGCTGGCTTCGTCGCCCAGGCGCTCGCCGTACGGCGGGTTGCTGATCACCAGGCCTTTCTGGTTCTGGTCCGGACGCGGTTCGAAGCTGGCCACCTCGCCCTGGTAGATTTTCACCCAGTCGCCGAGGCCCGCGCGCTCGACGTTGTTGCGCCCGGGCTGGATCAGTCGTGGGTCGGCCTCATAGCCGCGGATCCACAGCGGTGGCTTGGCCAGGCCGGCCTGGGCACGGGCCTGGGCCTCATCGTGTACCTTGCGCCACAGCGCCGGCACATGGCCGAGCCAGGCGCTGAACCCCCAGCGCTCGCGCTTGAGGTTGGGGGCGATATCGGCGGCGATCATTGCCGCCTCGACCAGGAAGGTGCCCACGCCGCACATCGGGTCGGCCAAGGCGCCGCCCTCGGCCGCGATGCGTGGCCAGCCGGCGCGGATCAGCACCGCCGCCGCCAGGTTTTCCTTCAGGGGCGCAGCGCCCTGCTGCAGACGATAGCCACGTTGATGCAGGCTGTGGCCGGACAGGTCGAGGGACAGAATCGCCTCGCCGCGGTCCAGGCGCAGGTGTACGCGCACATCCGGGTCGACCTTCTCTACCGACGGGCGCAGGCCTTCGCGGTTGCGCAGCTTGTCGACGATCGCATCCTTGACCTTGAGGGCGCCGAAATGGGTGTTGTCGATGCCCGAGCCATGGCCGCTGAATTCCACCGCCAAGGTGCCATCGGCCGCCAGATGGTCGGCCCAGTCGACGGCGTGTACGCCGTCGTACAGGTCGTCGGCGTTTTTCATCGAGAAGCGCTTGAGCACCAGCAACACGCGGTTGGCCAGGCGCGACCAGAGGCATAGGCGGTAGGCGGTTTCCATGTCGGCATCGCCGCGAATGGCCGAGGTGTGCTCACGCACCTCATTCAACCCCAGTTGGCGGGCCTCCTCGGCGAGCAGGCCTTCAAGACCCTTGGGGCAGGTAAGGTAAAGTTCGAAACGGTCCGACATGTGCAATCCAGAGCCTTTGGCTAGGTAAATGGCAAGCCGACGCATCGGCTGCCGCTGTTTGCCCGCACGCCTTTCCAGCAGGCGTCCGGGTGGCCCGGCGAAACGCTCGCCAAGCCTGGCCGCCCGGTCGATCACTCCTTTGCCGGGTGGCGCAAGAAGCTTTGATCGTCGGGCAGTATGAAAATTGCGTGGACGTGGGGCTCAGATGTGACCCTTCGTCGCATTACCAAATATTACTGTGATCATCCAGCAACGCTGGCCAATTGACGTCAAGGTTGACTAAACCCTGATCATAGCGGGCTCAACGACAAACAAGGTTGAGTCGCATTTATTTACTTATCCCCTCACCCTCGGAAAGGTTACGTCCTTATGACAAATCGATCATTCACACTGTGACTCGCATTCGTTAGAACTGATCTCAGGCCGCACCGCAACGGGGCGGCACTTCCAGCCCGCGACGCCGGCAGCGGGCGCACACCGGCAGAACGATTCTGCCCGGCCTCGGAGAGGCCGACGGGACATTACAGTCAACAAGTGAGGGCAACACCCTATGAGAAGACTTAAGCGTGATCCGTTGGAAAGAGCATATTCACGTGGCTACCAGTATGGGGTCACCGGCAAATCCCGCGAACTTTGCCCCTTCAATCTACCCTCTGTACGCCAAGCCTGGATCAACGGCTGGCGCGAAGGTCGCGGCGACAACTGGGATGGCATGACCGGCACCGCTGGCATTCATAGACTCAACGAAAATCACGCCGTTGGCTGAACGAGGACGCTGAATTCGAGTCACCATGCGCGCCCTATCCGGGCGGCGGGCTGCGGCCCAGGGGCCCCTTTGAAGGGGCCCTTTTTTATGCCCTTGTCCTGCATCAATGCGCGAAATGTCCCTCGAAACTACCTTGGCATCGCGGCGATGGCATCCACCGCTTCGCGGATCAGCGCCGGGCCTTTATAGATGAAGCCCGAATAGATCTGCACCAGGCTCGCCCCTGCGGCAATCTTCTCAGCCGCATGGCGCCCCTCGGTGATCCCGCCCGCAGCGATAATCGGCAGCTTGCCGCCCAGCTCACCAGCGAGCACCTTCACCGTGTGGGTACTCTTCTCCAGCACCGGCGCACCCGACAAGCCGCCGGCCTCGCCGCCATACGGCAGGCCTTCGACACCCTCGCGCCCCAGGGTGGTATTGGTGGCGATTACCGCATCCATCCCCGATTCGACCAGCGCCGCAGCCACCAGGGCGGTCTCCTCGTCACTCATGTCCGGCGCGATCTTGATCGCCAGCGGTACGCGCTTGCCGTTCGCCTGTGCCAGTTTCTCACGGCGCTCGGCCAGGGCATCGAGCAGTTGCTTGAGCGAGTCGCCGAACTGCAATGAACGCAGGCCCGGGGTATTCGGCGAGCTGACGTTGACGGTGATATAGCTGGCGTCGTTGTAGACCTTCTCCAGGCAGATCAGGTAGTCGTCCTGGGCCCGCTCGACCGGGGTGTCGAAGTTCTTGCCGATGTTGATGCCCAGCACACCGGTGTACTTCGCGGCACGTACCCGCGCCAGCAGGTTATCGACGCCCAGGTTGTTGAAGCCCATGCGATTTATGATGGCGGTGGCCTCCGGCAGGCGGAACAGCCGTGGCTTGGGGTTGCCCGGCTGCGGACGCGGCGTCACGGTGCCGATCTCGACGAAGCCGAAGCCCAGCTGGGCAAAGCCGTCGATGGCCGCGCCGTTCTTGTCCAGGCCGGCGGCCAGGCCAACCGGGTTGGCGAAGTTCAAGCCCATCACCGTTACCGGCAACGCCGCCGGCTGCTTGCACAGCAGGCCGTTGAGCCCAAGGCGGCCACCGGCGCCGATCAGGTCCAGCGAGAGGTCGTGGGAGGTTTCCGGGGAGAGCTTGAACAGCAGCTGGCGGGCCAGGGTATACATGGGCGGGCGGACTCGCGGTGTGTGAGGGGGCGATTATAGCCAGCGCGCCGCCGGGGCGACAGGGCCATGGCACATGGGTTGCTAAGTCTGTTGCATGCAGCCATCCGCGATCGCCCGAGGATTTTCGTGAACACAGCCCTCCCGACAACGCCCCTGGCCTGGGTCAACGGCAGCGACGCGCCGGAAAAGCCCAGCCTGGACATCGGCTTCATGGCCCTGACCGACTGCGCCTCGGTGGTGGTCGCTGCCACCCAGGGCTTCGCCCAGCAGTTCGGCCTGACCCTCAACCTGCGCCGCCAAGCCTCCTGGGCCGGGCTGCGCGACAGGCTGGTCAGTGGCGAGCTGGACGCCGCCCACTGCCTCTATGGCCTGGTGTACGCAGTACACCTGGGCATCGGCGGCGCACCTGCCAGCCCTTTGGCCGTGCTCATGGGCCTGAACCAGAACGCCCAGGCCATCAACCTCTCCCCTGCACTGCAACGCAAAGGCGTGACCAGCCCCGAGGCACTGGCGCGGCTCGTGCACCAGCAGGGTGCGCGATTGACCTTCGCCCAGACCTTTCCCACCGGCACCCATGCCCTTTGGCTGTACTATTGGCTCGCCAGCCAGGGCATCCACCCGCTGCACGACGTCACCAGCGTGGTAGTGCCGCCGGCGCAGATGGCCGCCCACCTGCAGGCCGGGCGCATCGACGGCTTCTGTGTCGGCGAACCCTGGTCAGCAGATGCCCTCGCCAGGGGACAGGGCTTCACCCTGGCCACCAGCCAGTCGATCTGGCCCGATCATCCGGAAAAAGTCCTGGCCAGTGCCCACGGCTTCGTCGAACAGTACCCCAACAGCGCCCGGGCACTGATCAAGTCGGTACTCGCCGCCGCGCGCTTCATCGAGCAGAGTCAGGAGAACCGTCGTGGTACCGCGCAACTGCTCAGTGGTAGCGCCTACCTGGACACCCCGGTCGGCAGCATCGAGCCGCGCCTGCTCGGCGACTACCAGGACGGCCTGGGCCATCGCTGGCACGACCCTCACGGCCTGCGCCTGTTCGACCAGGGTCGGACCAACCTGCCGTACCTGTCCGACGGCATGTGGTTCATGACCCAGTTCCGCCGCTGGGGCCTGCTGCATGACGACCCGGACTACCTGGCAGTCGCCAGCCAGGTGCAGCAGTTGGCGCTGTACCGCGAGGCTGCCACGGCGCTGGGCGTACCCTGCGCCGACCCGCCCATGCGCAGCAGCCTGCTGATCGACGGCAGCCGCTGGGACGGCAGCGACCCCCATGGTTATGCGCGCAGCTTCCACTTGCACGCCCTGGACGCGGCGCCCGACGCCCGCGTCCGCCGCTGAGGACACGGGCATGTTGCGCATCCTGCTGATCGACGACACGGAAAAAAAGGTCGGCCGCCTCAAGGCTGCCCTGATCGAGGCCGGCTTCGAAGTCATCGAGGCCGGCAGCCTGAGCATCGACCTGCCCGCCTGTGTCGAAACAGTGCACCCGGACGTGGTGCTGATCGATACCGAGTCACCGGGCCGTGACGTGATGGAGCAGGTGGTGCTGGTCAGCCGCGACCGCCCGCGCCCTATCGTGCTGTTCACCGACGAGCATGACCCCGGCGTGATGCGCCAGGCGATACAGGCCGGGGTCAGCGCCTACATCGTCGAGGGCATCCAGGCCACGCGCCTGCAACCAATCCTCGACGTGGCCATGGCCCGCTTCGAAAGCGATCAAGCGCTCAAGGCCCAACTGCTGGCCCGCGACCAGCAGTTGGCCGAGCGCAAGCGCATCGAGCAGGCCAAGGGCTTGCTGATGAAGATGAAGGACTGCAACGAGGAACACGCCTACACCCTGATGCGCCGCCAGGCCATGAGCCGTCAGCAGAAGCTGATCCAGGTGGCGGAACAGATCATCGCGATGTCGGAGATACTGGGCTGACGCCAGCAGACTTGGCCCGGCTCTTGCTGAAATCGCCCCGGTAGCCAACGGCGGTTGCCCCCATACCCCCGACAAAGACGTCGCTCGCCCTTCCACGGCCGTGGACCGGGCAGCGGCGTCTTTTCGTTTCCGCGCCCAACGAGGTGTTCGATGAATACGAGCTTCTGGAAATCCGGGCATGTGCCCACGCTGTTCGCCGCCTTCCTGTATTTCGACCTGAGCTTCATGGTCTGGTACCTGCTCGGCCCCCTGGCGGTGCAGATCGCCGCCGACCTGCAGCTTAGCGCCCAGCAACGGGGGCTGATGGTGGCCACGCCGATCTTGGCCGGCGCGGTGCTGCGCTTTGCCATGGGGCTACTGGTCGATCGCCTGTCGCCCAAGACCGCCGGGCTGATCGGCCAGGTCATCGTGATCGTCGCCTTGGCCTGCGCCTGGCACCTGGGCGTTCACAGCTACGAGCAGGCGTTGCTGCTGGGCGTGTTCCTCGGCTTTGCCGGGGCCTCGTTCGCCGTATCCCTGCCGCTGGCCTCGCAATGGTATCCGCCCCAGCACCAGGGCAAGGCCATGGGCATCGCCGGCGCCGGCAACTCCGGCACGGTGTTCGCCGCGCTGCTGGCCCCGGCGCTGGCGGCGGGCTTCGGCTGGAACAATGTGTTCGGCTTCGCCCTGCTGCCCTTGCTGCTGACCCTCGTCCTGTTCGCCCTGCTGGCGCGCAATGCACCGCAACGTCCAAGGCCCAAGGCAATGGCCGACTACCTCAAGGCATTGGGTGATCGCGACAGTTGGTGGTTCATGTTCTTCTACAGCGTGACCTTCGGCGGCTTCATCGGCCTGGCCAGCACCCTGCCCGGCTACTTCAGCGACCAGTACGGCCTGAGCCCAGTGACCGCGGGCTATTACACCGCCGCTTGCGTGTTCGCCGGCAGCCTGATGCGCCCCCTCGGCGGTGCCCTGGCCGACCGCTTCGGCGGAATTCGCACCCTGCTGGCAATGTACGGCGTGGCCACCGTGTGTATCGCCGCAGTGGGCTTCAACCTGCCCAGCGCTGCGGCGGCCCTGGCCCTGTTCGTCAGTACCATGCTCGGGCTGGGCGCCGCCAACGGCGCGGTGTTCCAACTGGTACCACAGCGCTTCCGTCAGGAGATCGGCGTAATGACCGGGCTGATCGGCATGGCTGGCGGCATCGGCGGTTTCCTGCTTGCCGCAGGCCTGGGCACCATCAAGCAGCATACCGGCGACTACCAGCTCGGCCTGTGGCTGTTCGCCAGCCTCGGCCTGCTGGCCTGGGTCGGCCTGCATGGTGTCAAGCAACGCTGGCGCACCACCTGGGGCTCGGCGGCGATCACCGCCGCGCGGGTCTGAGGCCGCGCCATGAGCCTGCAACTGAGCTTCGCCCAGGCCAGCGCCACCGGACCTCGCCCGGAAAACCAGGACGCCCTGCGCCTGGTGACCCCCGCGCCGGAGCTGGCCGCCAGCAAAGGTTACTTGTGCGCACTGGCCGACGGCGTCAGCCAGTGCGCCGATGGTGGCCTGGCGGCGCGCTCCAGCCTGCAGGCCCTGGCCTTGGACTACTACGCCACGCCCGCCACCTGGGCCGTGACGCAGGCGCTGGAGCGCCTGCTCACGGCGCAGAACCGCTGGTTGCGTGCCCAAGGCAATGGCCAGCCACTGCTGACCACCCTCAGCGCCCTGGTGCTGCGCGGGCGGCGATTCACCCTGGCCCATGTCGGCGATTGCCGGGTGTATCGCTGGCAAGCCGACCAGCTGCACTGCCTGAGCCAAGACCATGTCTGGGACCAGCCTGGCATGCAGCACGTGCTCAAGCGCGCGCTGGGGCTGGACCAGCAACTGCTGGTGGACTACCTGGAAGGCGACCTGTGCGAAGGCGAGTGCTTCGTGCTGCTCAGCGACGGCGTGTGGGCCAGCCTGGGCGATGCGCACATCCGCGCGATCCTGCGCGAACAACCCGACCTGCAGATGGCCGCCGAAACCCTGGTTGCCAGTGCCCACCATTGCGGCAGCCAGGACAACGCCAGCGCCTTGATGGTGCGAGTAGATCAGCTGGGCGCCAGCAATCTGGGCGACACGCTGGCGCAACTCCAGCACTGGCCGCTGCCAGGTGCGTTGCGTGACGGCCAGTCGATCGATGGCTGGCAAGTCGACAGCCTGCTGGCCCAGAGTCGGCAATCGCTGCTGTACCGGGTCCGCGACCCGCACGGCCAACCCTGGCTGCTCAAGACCCTGCCGCAGTCACGCGACCAGGAGCCCGGGGCCGCCCAGGCGCTGCTGCTGGAAGAGTGGTTCCTACGCCGTGTCGCCGGCCGTCACTTCCCTGAGGTGCACCCGGCCAGTCAACGCCAGCACCTGTACTACCTGATGCGCGATTACCCCGGCACGCCCCTCAGCGGACAGCCCCCGCTGCCGCTGGCGCAATGGCTGGAGGTCGCCCGCCAGCTGCTGCAAGCCGTCGGCGTGCTGCATCGGCGCAACCTGCTGCACCGCGACATCAAGCCGGAGAACCTGCACTACGGCAGCGATGGCCAGTTGCGCCTGCTGGACTTTGGGCTGGCGTACTGCCCTGGGCTTTGCGAAGACCCGCCCCATGCCTTGCCGGGCACACCCTCGTTTCTCGCCCCGGAAGCCTTCGACGGCCAGCCCCCCGCGCCGCGCCAGGACCTGTATGCCGTGGGCGTGACGCTTTACCACCTGCTCACCGGCCATTACCCCTACGGCGAGGTCGAGGCGTTCCAGCGGCCGCGTTTCGGTACGCCAGTGAACCCGGCGCGTTATCGGCCGGATCTACCGGAATGGTTGCAGCGTAACCTGTTGCAGGCGGTGGCCGCCGACCCCGCGCAGCGGTTCGAGACCGCAGAGCAGTGGTTGCTGTTGCTGGAGCGGGGAGATCGCCAGGAGCTGACCGAGCGGCCACGGCCGCTGCTGGAGCGCGAGCCGTTGAAGGTATGGCGAACGATTGGGTTGGTGTCACTGCTGTTGAACATGGTGTTGTTGCTGGTGCTGCTCAAGCCCTGAGCGCATTCGCAAGAAATCGCAGGCAAAGAAAAACCCGGCCAAGGCCGGGTTTTTCGTGAAGCGTCAAACCAATTACTTGGCCTGGGCTTCTACCTGGGCTTCTACGCGACGGTTGACGGCGCGACCAGCTTCGGTGGCGTTGTCGGCGACCGGACGGGTCTCACCGTAGCCAACCGAGTCAACACGGCTCGATTCGATGCCGTACTGCTGGGTCAGGACTTGCTTGACAGCGTTGGCACGACGCTCGGACAGCTTCTGGTTGTAAGCGTCTGGGCCGACGGAGTCAGTGTGACCTTCCACGGTGGTGGTGGTCTGTGGGTACTGCTTCATGAAGTCAGCCAGGTTCTTGATGTCGCCGTAGCTGTTTGGCTTGACGACCGACTTGTCGAAGTCGAACTTGACGTCCAGTTCAACGCGAACGACTTCGGCAACAGCCGGGCAGCCATCAGCGTCAACGGTAACGTTGGCTGGGGTGTCAGGGCACTTGTCGACGTTGTCGCAGACGCCATCGTTGTCGCTGTCGGAGCAGACTTCGGCGACCGGAGCCGGCGCAGGAGCGGCTTTCTGGCCACCGCTACCACCGAAGTTCAGACCCAGACCGACGGTCGGGCCCCACTCGGTGTTGCCGTTGTCGATGTTGTACATGGCTTCGACGCCGGCACGGGCGAAGAACATGTCGGTGATGTACCACTTGGCGCCAGCGCCAACGTTGGCGAAGGTGGAGTGGTCACGGCCGTTACGAGTGGCCTGGCCCAGGCTCTCGTGAGCGAAACCAGCGGAAACGTACGGACGCAGGGCGTCACCGACGGTACCGAAGTGGTAGGTGGCGTCCAGCTTGGTCTTGGAGCCTTTGATGTCTTTGTTGAAGACTTCGCCACGCGCGTTGTGGGTCTCGTTGTAGCCCAGGTCCAGGGAGACGTCGTCGGTCAGGAAGTAACCGAGGCGGACACCTGGGTTGGTGCCGTCGTTCTTGAAGTTACGTTCGCTGTCGTAGTACTGCTTGGTGACGTTGCCTTCGATTTCGACAGCGCCTTGGCCTTGAGCCAGAACGCCGAACGAAGTAGCGGCCACGAGCGAGCCAATGGCCAAGCCCAAGGTGTTTTTCAATTTCATCCGTTAAATCCCCATCTGGTGATAGTTAAGCAGTCCCACCACAATCCGGGGGGACAACTCGACGGCAAGTCTAGCAGAACTTGCCGATTGGTTAGAGGTATTTGCTGACAACTAAGTTTCAGCCAGGCCTGCAAATTTCTCTCTAAGCTTGTCGAGCGCACGCTTGTAGCGCATCTTCGTGGCGCTCAGGCCCATGTGCATGATGTCCGCGATCTCCTGGAATTCCAGCTCTGCGACAAATCGCAGCACCAGGATTTCCCGGTCGATCGGGTTCACATGCACCAGCCATCTGTCCAGCCCGCCTTTTTCCTCCGGCTTCGGTGCCTTGTCCTCGGACGCCTCTTCGACAGGGTCCAGACTCAGGGCATCCATCAGCCGGCGCTTGCGACGCTCCTTGCGGTACTGGGTGATGCATTCGTTGTAGGTGATGCTGTAGAGCCAGGTCTTGAACTTGGACTTGCCCTCGAAGTTCTTCAACCCGTAGAGCACCTTGAGCATCACCTCCTGACAGACATCGTCGGCATCCCGATCGTTCCCCAGGTAGCGCGCGCAGACGTTGAACAGCGTGCGCTGGTAGCGGCGCATCAGCTCCTCGTAGGCGCGGGTGACGTGAAACAGCTCCTCATGCGATCGCGCCACCAACTCCTCGTCGGTGAGCTCGCGGGGGTCATAGCGCATGGGCGGCGAATGAACTTTATTCAAAACGGATCTGGCCGACAGTCAGGTCAATGTCGCCGCTCGGCCCCTGGGCCGATTTTTGCGGCGGCATACATTAACAGCTTTTGCGCGGTTAGCGGCTATTCACGCGCTGCTCGAGCAGCTCGCGATTAGACAGCGACACCAGTTCGCCCTCATCGGTCAGCAGGGTCGTCTTGACCGTGCCGATCTCCTCGATGTGGCCTTCGACCTCGCCAATGCGCACCTGCTGGCCGACCTGGTACAGCTCGCGCACATAGATGCCGGCCAGGATCTGCCCGGCGATTTCCCGGCTGCCCAGCCCCATCGCCAATGCAATTGCCAGACCAACGGTAATCAAGCCAATGACGATCACGTGGTTCAGCAGGTCGGTCTTGACCTCGAGCTGGCTGATGGCCACCGAGATGCTGATGATGATCACCAGGCCCTGGGCGATGCGCCCGACGCCGGCGGCGTATTCCAGGCCAATGCCCTCGGCGGCACCGCGCACCAGGCCGTTGACCAGTTGCGCCAGAAGCACGCCGGCCAGCAGCACCAGGGCCGCGCCAAACACCTTGGGCAGGTACAGGGCGAGCATGTCGAGGGTCGCCGAGACCCGCTCGAGCCCCAGGGATTCGGCGGCCGAGACCAGGAAGATCAGCAGCACGAACCAGTAGACGATCTTGCCGATCAGGGTCGAGATCGGCACCTGGATGCCGACCCGGGCGAGCATCTTGGTCAGCCCGGTGCCGCTCATCAGGCGATCCAGGCCGAACTTGGCCAGCACCTTGGACAGCAGGGTGTCGAGCAGCTTGGCCACGACGAAACCAAGCAGCACCACCACCAGCGCGCCGAACAGGTTGGGGATGAAGTTCGCCACTTTGGTCCAAAGGGCAGTCATCGCGGTGACCAAGCTCTGGGTCCAGAGATCGAGTTCCATATTCAATCGGCCTTATCTGCGTTGCTGCCGGTGGCAGGTTTGCGGGTAGAGTTGCGACGGACCGGCGCGACGTGCGCCGAACCATTGTTCACGGCGATCAGCAGCGCCTGGCTCCAGCGGCCAAGCAGGCTGAACAGATCGCCCGCGCCGACCTGGCGGTTGGCGGTCTTGAGCACGCGACCCAGGCAGGCGGCGTCGTCGCGGTCCTGGCCGGACGGCGACGCCTTGAGCAGGTCGCGCAGGGATTCTTCAAACGGATCGTGCATGGGCACCTCGCGCAATGTCAGTCAAAGACGAGGGCTGGTGACGACGGGTCACACCTGCCACTGGGACGAATGTTTCAAATTGCCTCCGCTGGCCACTACTCAGGGACCGCTGCGCGCCCCATCGCGACACAAGGCCGCTCCCACAGGCAAACGCGATCCCTGTAGGAGCGGCCTTGTGTCGCGATGGGCTGCGCAGCGGCCCCTTCGATGTCAAACCCACCGCAACCGCCGAAACATCCACCACTGCCCTGCCGCCAGCCCCAGCACGACGATGCAGGCGAACAGGAAGCCGTAGGGGTTTTCCGCCCCCGGAATTCCGCCGACATTGATGCCAAGCAGCCCGGTAACGAAGCTCATGGGCAGGAATATGCAGGTGATGATGCCGAACCGGTACATGGTCCGGTTCATCCGCTCGCTGCGCCGCCGGTCCTCGCTTTCCAGCACCAGCGCGGCGCGCTCGCGGGCCAGCTCGAGCTCTTCGAGGTAGCGGATCAGGCTGTTGTTCAGCTCGTTCCAGTAGTCCCCATCGGCATCGGCGAACCAGCTGTATTTATTGCGCGACAGCTGGGCATAGATGTCGCGCTGGGGGGCGAGGAAACGCCGCAGGCCGGCGGCGCGGCGACGGATCTGCTGCAGGCTGCCCTGGGCCGGAGAATACCGTTCGTCGGATTCTGCCTTTTCTTCTTCCAGATCGACCGCTTCTGACAGGTCACTGACCAGCGCCTGGACCTTTTCGGTCAACAGCTCGCCCATCAGCAACAGCAGTTCGGAGGCAGTCTTCGGCCCCCTGCCCTCGTCCAGTTGCTGCAAGACCTCGTCACTCGCCCGCAGGGGCCGCAGACGCAGGGAAATGACCCGCCGCGCCTCGGCGAAGATGCGCACCGAGACCATGTCCTCGGGCTCGGCGCCCGGGTTGAGGTTGACCCCGCGCAGGAACAGCAGCATCTGCTCGTCGGCCAGCGGCAGCAGGCGTGGGCGGGTGTTTTCCTCCAGCAGCAGCTCGCAGGCGAACTCGCTGAGGCCACTGTCGTGGAGCAACCAGGTGCGGGTCTGCGGGTGACTGCGATCCCAGTGCAGCCACAGGCTCTCCTGGGGCTGCAGCTGCAGGTCGTCCAGCTCGGTGCGGGCGATCGAGCGCGCGCCACCCTTGCCATCGAGCACCAGGGCATGCACCAGGCCCCACTGCGCGTTGTCTTCCTCGAACATCAAAGCTCCATCGGTGTACGGCGCGTCACTCGGGCATCTTCAGCGGGCTTGGCGAGACCAGCACGCCGTTGTTGTCGGCATACACGTACTCGCCCGGGCGGAAGGTCACGCCGGCGAAGGTCACCGCGACATTGAGGTCGCCGATGCCGCGCTTGTCGGTCTTCATCGGGTGACTGGCCAGGGCCTGGATGCCGACATCGGTCTGCGCCAGCACGTCCACGTCACGCACGCAGCCGTAGATCAGCAGGCCTTCCCAGCCATTCTTCGCGGCCTTCTCGGCGAGCATGTCGCCCAGCAGCGCGCGGCGCAGCGAGCCGCCGCCGTCGACCACCAGGACCTTGCCCTTGCCGTCGAGTTCGACCTGCTCCTTCACCAGCGAGTTATCCTCGAAGCACTTGATGGTGACGATCTGGCCACCAAACGAGTCGTGGCCGCCGAAGTTGCTGAACATCGGTTCGAGCACCTGAACCAGGTCCGGGTAGGCGTCGCACAGGTCGGGCGTTACGTAATGCTGCATGGGAAACTCCTGTCAGTCACAACGAAAGCGGATGTGGAGCAAGGCTACACCGCAGGAGGCCGGCAGTCATCCGGGACCGAGCAGTCAGTTCGCCTTTACCTGCGAAGATACCGACACGCAATCAATTGGCGGGCACCGGCTCCATCACAACCGTCGAGGCATGCACCGGCACCCGCGGATCCCTCAACCAGCGCTCCACCAGCGGCCACACCTGGGTTTGCGCCGCCTTGCTGACCAGCATGTCGACATGTCCGAAGGCCTCGAAGCCCTCCTCGCGCCCCAGGCGCAGGAACTGCCTGGCGTCACCGCCGAACTGCTCGAACAGCTTGCGACAGGCCCACACCGGGTCCTGGAAGTCGCCGGCCCCGGCCACCGCCAGTAGCGGCACCTCGACCTCGGCCAGGCCCGCCCACCAGTCCTTGTCCTTGTCGCCGAAGCGGCCGAACAGGCCATTCCAGCGCAGGCTCTCCAAGGCCAAACCGATAGGTTCGTCCTCAGGGCCACGCTTGAGGCGCGAGCCCGAGATCTGCGCGAAGCGCTTGAGCAACACCCGCGCGCCCCACTCCACCGGCGGCACTTTCAGCGGCCAGTAGACCCGGCTGACCTGGGTGCCGAACAGCGCCGCACTGGCCACCAGCGCGGTATCCAGGCAACCGCTGCCCAGGGCCGCCGCCAGGGTGGTGCCACCCAGCGAGTGGCCGACCCAGTGCGGCGCCTGCCCGGCCTGCTCACGAACGAAAGCGCCGATTACCGGCAGGTCGTAGCGGGCATAGTCGGCCACGCGGTTCTGCCGCCAGTCGCGGTTGCGCGGCGACAGGCCATGGCCGCGCATCTCCGGGATCCACACATCGAACCCGGCGCGGGCCAGGTAGGCGCCCAGGCCGACGCCCTTGGGCGAGTACCAGAAGCGCCGGTTGGAGAAACTGCCGTGCAGGAGGATGACCGGCACGCCCTGGGCGCGATCCTGGTCGGCCAGGCCCAGGCGGGTGACGGCCAGCTCGACGCTCGGGTCGGGGCTGTTGCCGGCCTTGATCCGATAGACATCTTCGCTGAGGTCGCCGCGGCGCTCGGCACTGAGCAACGCGACGGGGAATTGGGTGGAGCTGCTTTGCATGGGTTCACGAAAAAACAGGTGACTTGAACGTGGGAGCGGGCTTGCCCCGCGATTGAGCCAGACCTGCAGACACTGCTGTCCCATCTGGCGCTATCGCGGGGCAAGCCCGCTCCCACAGTGTGTTGCCTTCAGCGCATCAGGCCGCGCCCTGGCCCTCGGCCAGGAAGAACCAGGTCTCGAGCACCGAGTCCGGGTTCAGCGACACGCTCTCGATGCCCTGCTCCATCAGCCACTTGGCCAGGTCCGGGTGGTCCGACGGGCCCTGGCCGCAGATGCCGATGTACTTGCCGGCCTTGTTGCACGCGGCGATGGCATTGGCCAGCAGCTTCTTCACGGCCGGGTTACGTTCATCGAACAGGTGGGCAATGATGCCAGAGTCGCGGTCCAGGCCCAGGGTCAGCTGGGTCAGGTCGTTGGAGCCGATGGAGAAGCCGTCGAAGTACTCGAGGAACTCTTCGGCAAGGATGGCATTGGACGGCAGCTCGCACATCATGATCACGCGCAGGCCGTTGTCACCGCGGGCCAGGCCATTCTCGGCGAGCAGGTCGACAACCTGGCTGGCTTCGCCCAGGGTACGCACGAATGGCACCATGATCTCGACGTTGGTCAGGCCCATCTCGTTGCGCACCCGCTTCAGCGCACGGCACTCGAGCTCGAAGCAGTCACGGAACGACTCGCTGATGTAGCGCGAGGCACCGCGGAAGCCCAGCATCGGGTTCTCTTCTTCCGGCTCGTAGAGCTTGCCGCCGATCAGGTTGGCGTACTCGTTGGACTTGAAGTCCGAAAGGCGCACGATGACCTTTTTCGGGTAGAAGGCCGCAGCCAGGGTGCTGATGCCCTCGACCAGCTTCTCGACATAGAAGCCGACCGGGTCGTCGTAGCCGGCGATGCGCTTGTCGACGCTTTCCTTCAGTTCCGGCGGCAAGCCGGCGTAGTTGAGCAGCGCCTTGGGGTGCACGCCGATCATGCGGTTGATGATGAACTCCAGGCGCGCCAGGCCGACACCGGCGTTGGGCAACTGGGCGAAGTCGAAGGCGCGGTCCGGGTTGCCGACGTTCATCATGATCTTGAACGGTAGCTCCGGCATGGCATCGACCGAGTTCTGCTTGACGTCGAAGCCCAGCTCACCTTCGAAGATGAAGCCGGTATCGCCTTCGGCGCAGGATACAGTGACGCCCTGACCGTCTTTCAGGACCTGGGTGGCGTTGCCGCAGCCGACGACAGCCGGGATGCCCAGTTCACGGGCGATGATCGCCGCGTGGCAGGTACGCCCGCCGCGGTTGGTGACGATGGCGCTGGCGCGCTTCATCACCGGCTCCCAGTCCGGGTCGGTCATGTCCGAGACCAGTACGTCGCCCGGCTGGACCTTGTCCATTTCCGAGACATCGTTGATCACGCGGACCTTGCCGGCGCCGATGCGCTGGCCGATGGCGCGGCCCTCGACCAGCACGGTGCCTTTCTCTTTCAGCAGGTAGCGTTCCATGACATTGGCGCTGGAGCGGCTCTTCACGGTCTCAGGGCGGGCCTGGACGATGTACAGCTTGCCGTCGTCACCGTCCTTGGCCCATTCGATGTCCATCGGGCGCTGGTAGTGCTGCTCGATGATCATCGCCTGCTTGGCCAGCTCGTTTACCTCGGCGTCGCTCAGGCAGAAGCGCGCGCGCTCGGCACGCTCGACCTCGACGGTCTTGACCGAACGACCGGCCTTGGCCTCGTCGCCGTAGACCATCTTGATCGCCTTGCTGCCCAGGTTGCGGCGCAGGATCGCTGGGCGGCCGGCCTGCAGGGTTTGCTTGTGCACGTAGAATTCGTCAGGGTTGACCGCGCCCTGCACCACGGTTTCGCCCAGGCCGTAGGCGCCGGTGATGAACACCACGTCGCGAAAGCCCGACTCGGTGTCGAGGGTGAACATCACACCGGCGGTGCCGGTCTCGGAGCGGACCATGCGCTGCACGCCGGCGGACAGGGCCACCAGCTTGTGGTCGAAGCCCTGGTGCACGCGGTAGGAAATGGCGCGGTCGTTGAACAGCGACGCGAACACTTCCTTGGCCGCGCGGATCACGTTGTCGACGCCACGAATGTTGAGGAAGGTCTCCTGCTGGCCGGCAAAGGAGGCATCCGGCAGGTCTTCGGCGGTGGCCGAGGAACGCACGGCCACCGCCATGTTTTCATTGCCGCCGGCCATCTCGGCGAAGGCCGTACGGATTTCCGAATCCAGACGCGCCGGGAAATCGGCTTCCATCACCCACTGGCGGATCTGCGCGCCGGTCTTGGCCAGGGCGTTGACGTCATCGACGTCCAGCGCATCGAGCGCCGCGTGGATGCGGTCGTTGAGGCCACTTTGTTCGAGAAAATCGCGGTACGCCTGAGCCGTAGTGGCAAAGCCGCCCGGCACCGAGACACCGGCACCTGCGAGGTTACTGATCATCTCGCCCAGGGATGCGTTCTTGCCCCCCACATGCTCCACATCATGGACGCCGAGCTTATCGAGGGAAACTACGTACTCTACCAAGGTGATCTCTCCACTAACTGTATTGGAAAAGCTCAAGGGCGCCCGCCTGCCTGACTGACTGGGCCGGACGCTTGTGGCCTGGACCTGGAAAATAAGTGAGAATGCCGAGCAACCGCGTTCGGCAAACCGAACCTATCATATCCAGAAATCTTCGGCAGCTTAAGGCCCCCAGGTGCAAATGAAACGAACCGCGTTCTTCATCTCCGACGGTACCGGCATCACTGCAGAAACGCTGGGCCAGAGCCTGCTCGCACAATTCGAGAGCATTCCGTTCAATAAATTCACACGCCCCTACATCGACACGCTGGACAAGGCCCGGGCCATGGTCCAGCAGATCAACGCCGCGGCCGAGCGCGACGGGGTGCGTCCGATCATTTTCGACACCATCGTCAACCAGGACATCCGCGAGGTCATGGCCACGTCCAATGGCTTCATGATCGACATCTTCTCGACGTTTTTATCCCCGCTCGAGCAGGAATTGACCGCCCATTCGTCGTATTCCGTGGGCAAGTCCCACTCGATCGGCGGCAATTCCAACTACATGGAGCGCATCGAGGCGGTCAACTTTGCCCTCGACAACGACGACGGCGCGCGCACCCACTATTACGACAAGGCCGACCTGATCCTGGTCGGTGTGTCGCGCTGCGGCAAGACCCCGACCTGCCTGTACATGGCCATGCAGTTCGGCATCCGCGCCGCCAACTACCCGCTGACCGAGGACGACATGGAGCGCCTGCAACTGCCGGCGGTGCTGAAGAAGCACCACAGCAAGCTGTTCGGCCTGACCATCGACCCCGACCGCCTGACCGCCATCCGCCACGAGCGCAAGCCCAACAGCCGCTACTCGAGCTTTGCCCAGTGCGAGTTCGAGGTGCGCGAGGTGGAGAACCTGTTCCGTCGGGAGAACATTCCCAACATCAACTCCACGCATTTCTCGGTGGAGGAGATCTCGGCGAAGATTCTGGTGGAGAAAGGCGTGGAGCGCAGGTTCAAATAACACACCGTTCCCACAGAGATTGTGCCAGCAGATATGAAAAAGCCCCGGCATCACTGCCGGGGCTTTCTTTTACCTCAACGCCAGGCTCAGGACGGAATCACCGCCGCCTGCCCGCTCATCGCCAGGTCGACCAGCTCGCGGTTGGCCACCGCGTACATCGCATAGTCGGTGCCGCTGGCATTGCGCAGGTCGTCGAGCATGGCGCGCCAGCGCTCGACCATCACCCGGTGCTGCTCGCACCACAGCGCCACCCGTGCATCCATGTCTTGCGGCGCGTCGGCCATCTGCAACACCGAGATGGTGATCGCCCGCTGCTGCAGGTCGATGTCGTCGCGGAACGCCTCACGGGCCAGGGCCTGCCAGTTGTTCTCCACCGGCAGGTTGCTGATTTCCTGCAGGTACCAGGTCAGGTCCAGCGAGCTGCCCACGGCGAAGAAGGCCTTGGCCACCTGCGCCGGATCGTGACCGGTGACGTCCGAGGCCTCGATGATCGGCAACAGGGTGTACAGGTGGGTGGTGCCCGCCACCATGCGCGCCAGCAGTTCCGGCACGCCGGCCTCGACGAAGCCTTGGTAGCGGACCATCCAACGCTCACGGGTCGGACCTTCCAGCAACTCGTCCAGCTTCAGGCCCAACTGGGCGATCTTCGGCCCGAAGTGGGCGACATCGCGACCCGCGTCCTGCTCGTTGCGACGGCTGCGCAGGAACCAGCGGGTGGCGCGGCGGCCCAGGCGCATCAGCTCGTCCATCAGGGTCAGCTGGATCTCGGCAGGGACTTGGTAGTCCAGAGCCTCGATCTGGCGGAACCAGTGCGGCAGGTGGAAGATGTCGCGCACGATCACATAGGCGCCGGCGACGTTCGCCGGGCTCATGCCGGTGGACTCCTTCAGGCGCTGAACGAAGGTGATGCCCATGTTGTTGACCAGATCGTTGGCGATCTGGGTGCTGACAATCTCGCGCTTGAGGCGATGGCGGCGCATCGAGTCGGCGAACTTGCTTACCAGCGACGGCGGGAAGGCCGTTTCCATGTCACGGGTCAGGTAGTCGTCGTCCGGCACCAGCGACTTGAGCAGTTGCTCCTTGAGATCGATCTTGCTGTACGAGATCAGCACCGACAGCTCAGCGCGGGTCAGGCCGTGACCGGCGGCCAGGCGCTCGGCCAGTTGCTCTTCGGTGGGCAGGAACTCGATGGCGCGGTCCAGCTTGCCACGGGCCTCGAGGTCGGCCATCAGGCGCTTGTACTCGGCGATTCGCTCTCGGGCGCGACGGGCAGCCAGCGACAGCGCTTGCGTCTGCTTGTAGTTGTTGCCCAGCACCAGCTCTGCGACTTCGTCTGTCATGCTGCCCAGCAGCTGGTTGCGCTGCTTCTCGGTCATGTCGCCACCCTGCACCACTTCGTTGAGCAGGATCTTGATGTTGACCTCGTGGTCGGAGCAGTCCACGCCGCCGGCGTTATCGATGAAGTCGGTGTTGGTGGCGCCGCCGTTGAGGCCGAACTCGACCCGGCCGAGCTGGGTCATGCCCAGGTTGCCGCCCTCGCCCACCACCTTGCAGCGCAGCTCGTTGCCGTTGACGCGCAGGGCGTCGTTGGCCTTGTCGCCGACATCAGCGTGGCTTTCGCTGCTGGCCTTGACGTAGGTGCCGATACCGCCGTTCCACAGCAGGTCCACCGGCGCCTGCAGCAACGCGTGCAGCAGCTCGGTCGGGGTCAGGCGGTCGGCCTCGATGGCGAAGCGTTCCTTCATCTGCGGGCTGATGGCGATGCTCTTGGCGCTGCGCGGGAAGATCCCGCCGCCTTCGGACATGATGCTGGTGTCGTAGTCGCTCCAGGCCGAGCGCGGCAGGTCGAACAGACGCTTGCGCTCGACGAAGCTGGTGGCTGGATCCGGATTCGGATCGATGAAGATGTGCAGGTGGTTGAACGCGGCCACCAGTTGCAGCTTGTCGGACATCAGCAGGCCGTTGCCGAACACGTCGCCGGCCATGTCGCCGATACCGACCACGGTGATCGGGTCTTCCTGCACGTTGATGCCGCGTTCGCGGAAGTGACGCTGCACGCCGACCCAGGCACCACGGGCGGTGATACCCATCTTCTTGTGGTCATAGCCAGCCGAGCCGCCAGAGGCGAAGGCGTCGCCCAGCCAGAAGCCATAGTCGATGGCGATGCCATTGGCGATGTCGGAGAAGGTCGCGGTGCCTTTATCGGCCGCCACCACCAGGTACGGATCGTCCTCATCGTGACGCACCACGTTGGCCGGCGGCACCACGCCACCGTCCTTGAGGTTGTCGGTGATGTCGAGCAGGCCGGAGATGAAGATGCGGTAGCACGCCACGCCTTCGGCGGCGATTTCATCACGGCTGCCGCCCAGCGGCAGGCGGCGCGGCAGGAAGCCGCCCTTGGCGCCCACCGGCACGATCACCGAGTTCTTCACCTGCTGAGCCTTGACCAGGCCGAGCACTTCGGTGCGGAAGTCCTCTTCGCGATCCGACCAGCGCAGGCCGCCGCGGGCGACGTTGCCGAAGCGCAGGTGCACGCCCTCGACCCGTGGCGAATAGACGAAGATCTCGAATTTCGGCACCGGTTTCGGCAGTTCCGGGATCAGCTTGGGGTTGAACTTGAAGCTGAAGTACGACTTGTTCTGGCCGTTGGCGTCCGGCTGGTAGAAGTTGGTGCGCAGGGTGGCCTTGATCAGGTCCAGGTAGCGACGCAGGATGCGGTCCTCGTTGAGTACCTGGACCTCGTCCAGGGCGCTGAGAATCGCCTGCTCCAGGCGCTGTTGCTTGTCGTCCAGGTCCTCCTGGGTCAGCTTGCGCGCCAGGTAGAAGCGGGTCTTGAACAACCGGGTCAGCTCGCGGGCGATGTCGGTGTGGTTGTTCAGGGTGCTGGCGATGTAGCCCAGATCGAAGCCCAGGCGAATTTGCTTGAGGTAGCGGGCATAGGCGCGCAGCAGCGCCACGTCGCGCCACGGCAGACCAGCAGTCAGCACCAGGCGGTTGAAGGCATCGTTTTCGGCGTCGCCCTTGACGATATGGACGAAGGCGTCCTGGAAGGTGTCGTTGAGCTGCTGGATATCAAGATTGAGGCCTTCGCTGTAGGTGAAGGCGAAGTCGTGGATCCAGAACTCGCGGCCGCTGGCGTGGCGCAGGCGGTACGGGAACTCGCCGAGCACGCGCAGGCCGAGGTTTTCCAGGATCGGCAGCACGTCCGACAGCGCCAGCGGCGTATCGGCGTGGTACAGCTTGCAGTGCAGCTGGCGCTCGCCCAACTGGGTCAGCGGCTGGTAGAAGCTCATGGCCAGCGGCTTGGCTTCGGACAGGTTCAGCACATGCTGCATGTCGACCACGGCCGAGTGCGCGGCGAAGCGCTCACGGTAGCCGGCCGGGAAGCCTTTCGGGAAGTCGGCCAAAATATTGGTGCCGTGGGCCTCGCCGAAGTTCTCCACCACCAGCGCCGAGAAATCGTCCTGCCACGAACGGCAGGCCTGGATCACTTCGTTTTCCAGCTGCTGCGGATCGATGTCGATGCGGTTCTTCGGGTCCACCCGCAGGATCAGCTGCACGCGGGCCAGCACCGACTCGGAGAAGAAGGTCCAGAACTCGCAGTCGGTGGCCTTCAGGCGCTCCATCAGCACCTGCTGGATCTTCTGCCGCACCTCGGTGGAGTAGATCTCACGTGGCACGTAGGCCAGGCAGTAGCAGAAGCGGCCGTACGGGTCCTTGCGCAGGAACACGCGGATCTTGTTGCGCTCCTGGATCTGCACGATCGACATGACAGTGCTGAGCAGTTCGTCGACCGGGGTCTGGAACAGGTCGTCGCGCGGCAGCACCTCGAGGACCTGGGCCAGCTCCTTGCCCAGGTGGGCTTTGGGGTCGAAGTTGGAACGGCGTTCGACCTCGGCGACCTTGCCACGGATGTACGGGATGGTGTGCACGCTCTCGCCGTACACCGACGAGGTGTACAGGCCCATGAAGCGGCATTCCTTGATGACCTTGCCGTCCTGGTCGATCTGGCGGATCGACACGTAGTCCGGGTACGCCGGGCGGTGCACGCGGCTTGGCTGCGAGGCCTTGGCGAACGACAGCAGGCGCGGCTCGCGCAGGTAAGCGACGGCGTAGTCCTCGATGCGCAGGTCGTCGGCGCCCAGGCCTGCGCGCAGCAGGCGGGCCAGGCCCAGGAACGAGGCCTCGTCGTAGACCAGGTGGCCGCCGTCGGCATCGGACTCGACAGTAAACTCCTCGTAGCCGAGGAAGGTGAAGTGGTTGTCCAGCAGCCACGACAGGAAGCTCTTGACCTCGGCCTTGTCGTTCTGCGCCGGGCCGAAGGCGTTCTGTTCCACCAACTCCAGCAGCTCGCGGAGCTTGGCTTTCATCGGCTCGAAGTCGGCGACCACGCCGCGCACTTCGGCCAGCACCTGCTCCAGCTCCATGCTCAAGGTATTGAGCTCGGCGGCATTGGCGCAGCGGTCGATCTCCAGGTACATCAGCGACTCATGACGGACGCCCTCGCCCTGGGTGCCTTTTGGCAGCAGCTCGACCAGCTCGCCCTTGGCGCCGCGGCGCACGCTGAGCACGGTGGTCTGCAGGGTGTGGATGCTGTAGCCGCGGCGGTTGAGTTCGGTGCGCACCGAGTCGACCAGGAATGGCAGGTCGTGGTGCAGCACCTCGACCACGGTATGGGTCGATTGCCAGCCGTGGCGTTCGTAATCAGGGTTGTAGACCCGCACCTGCGGGTGTTCGGGGTCGAAGCGCTCGATGATGCGCCAGGCGGACAGCGTGCAGCCGGCAAGGTCCGACAGCCTGCGCTGAGTGAGTTCGTCCAGAGAGATGATGCCGAAGAACTGCTCGGCGAACAGCGCCACTTGTGGCAGGGACTGTTCGCTGATGTGCTGCGCCAGGGCCGTCTGCAGTTGATGCTGGAAGTCGGCTTTGCTGGCTGCGGTGAAAAACGCCATCTGTGGTACTCCGCTTGGGCTTTGTTATAGGTGAAGCGTCGCGTACGTCCGCCGGGTACGGATCAACGATAGCCAACCCGCGGCAAGCCGGACGGTAAAACCAGGCGTTGGACATGAACGTCATGTCCACCGACTGGGCAGCTTAACGACTGAACGGTCACCGCGGCTTGCAGCGCTGCGACAATTTCGGTCAATGCGCGGTAACTTTACGTTTATCGCGGCCGCCAAGGCTGTCAGAATTCCTTTCCTTTGCCATTGACCCGAGCCGCCCATGCAACTGAAAACCGCCCTGCTCTTCGCCACCCCCTGTGACGATGAGGAAGACAACATGGCGACCCTGTGCTGCCACAGCGACAAGGGCCAGATGTTCCTGCTGACCCGTTATCCGGACGAGGACACCGTCGACCTGACCCTGGATGACGAGCCGTCGACCCTGGACGGGCTGAAGGTGACCCTGAGCGCGCAGCGGCTGCTGATCGAGGTCGCGGCGGGGGATCGTGATGCGCTGAAGGGGGATGAAACGCTGGAGATCATTCTGACCAGCGCCGGAACCGACCTGGATGAAGTGAAGGAAACGTTGCAGAACATCCTTGCCGGGACCGGGACATTCGTGTCCGAAATCTGAGCTGTTACATCGCTCCTACAGGGACCGCGCAAGCCTTCAGGAGATTGACAGGCCACTATCGAGACAGGCATTGTCTGACAACCTGACCAATAAGAACCCCTGTCCATGCTAGAGCTCCAGCGCCCCGACACCCTCGTCGAACGTGTCGTCAGCGCCATCCGCGCCGAGATCGATTCCGGCCGCCTGGCCGCCGAGTCGCGCCTGCCCACCGAACAGCAACTGGCTGAACAACTCAATGTCAGCCGCTCGGTGGTGCGCGAGGCCGTGGCGCAGCTCAAGGCCGACGGGGTGCTGATCGCCCGCCGCGGGCTCGGCTCGTACATCTCGCAGACGCCCAGCGGCACGGTGTTCCGCTTCCCCGGCAGCCAGGGGCGCAAGCCGGACCTGGTGCAGATGTTCGAGATGCGCCTGTGGATCGAAACCCAAGCCGCCGCCATCGCCGCCCGCCGCCGCGACGCCGACGACCTCGCGCGCATGGCCAGCGCCCTGGGCACCATGGAAAACCCGCGTAGCGACTTCGCCACGGCCTCGGCCGCCGACGTGGCCTTCCACCGCGCCATCGCCGAAGCCAGCAAGAACGACTACTTCGTCGCCTTCCACGATTTCCTCGGCGGCCAGCTGGCCGCCGCGCGCCGCACCGCCTGGGAAAACTCCGCCACCCCGGCGGTGGGCGGTTCGGCCGATGCCCTGCGCGAGCACCGGGCGCTGTACCAAGCCATCGCCGACGGTGACCGCCAGGCGGCTGCCGGCTGCGCTGAAGCCCACCTGCGCGCCTCTGCCAAGCGCCTGAAACTCGACCTTCCCGACCTCGACTGACTCCGGAGAACCCCATCGCGACCTGGCGAGGCTTTCACGCGAACTACTTAGTCTGACAACCTGATAAGCAGATTCACCGACAAGAATACCAAGGTACCCTGCATGACCTACGACTACTGCATCATCGGCGGCGGCATCGTCGGCCTCGCCACCGCGATGGCCCTGCTCGAACGACGCCCCGGCGCTTCGCTGCTGATCCTGGAAAAGGAAGCCAGCCTCGGCCGTCACCAGACCGGCCACAACAGCGGCGTGATCCATGCCGGCATCTACTACGCCCCCGGCAGCCTCAAAGCCGACCTGTGCAAGCGCGGCGCCCAGGCCACCAAGGATTTCTGCGGCGCGCACGGCATCGCCTTCGAGGTCTGCGGCAAGCTGCTGGTGGCCTCCAACGACCAGGAAGTGCAGCGCATGCAGGCGCTGTACGAGCGCTCGCAGCACAATGGCCTGAAGGTCGAGCGCCTGGATGCCGACGCCCTGCGCGAGCGGGAGCCGAACATCGTCGGCAAGGGCGCGTTGTTCCTCGATGCCACCGGAATCGTCGACTACCAGCAAGTGTGCGACGCCATGGCCAAGGTAATCCGCCAGGCCGGCGGCGAACTGCGCCTGTCCACCACCGTGCGCGCCATCCAGGAACATGGCGACCACGTCGCGATCAGCGCCGACGGCAACGCCTGGCGCGCCCGCCAGCTGGTGGCCTGTGCTGGCCTGCAGTCCGACCGCTTGGCGCGCCAGGCCGGGGTCAGGATCGACCATCAGATCATTCCCTTCCGCGGCGAGTACTACCGCCTGCCAGCGAGCAAGAGCCAGATCGTCAACCACCTGATCTACCCGATCCCCGACCCGGAGCTGCCGTTCCTCGGCGTGCACCTGACGCGGATGATCGACGGCAGCGTCACCGTCGGCCCCAACGCGGTGCTCGGCTTTGGTCGGGAGAACTACCGCAAGTTTTCGGTGAACTGGCGCGATGTCGCCGAGTACGCGCGCTTTCCGGGCTTCTGGAAAACCCTCTGGAACAACCTCGGTTCCGGCACCACCGAGATGAAGAATTCGCTGTTCAAGCGCGGCTATCTGGAGCAGTGCCGCAAGTATTGCCCGTCCCTCGAAGTCGAGGACCTGCTGCCCTATGAAGCCGGCATCCGCGCCCAGGCGGTGATGCGCGACGGCACCCTGGTGCACGACTTCCTGTTCGCCGAGACGCCACGCATGGTGCATGTGTGCAATGCGCCGTCGCCCGCCGCCACCTCGGCGATCCCCATCGGCCAGATGATCGCCGAGAAGATTCTCCAGGCCCGCTGATCCACCCGCTGCATCCACAATTACAAAGACAACAAGGAAAACCTCAATGTCGGTACACGAAACGGCCCTGGCCGCGAGCGAAACCCCCGAACAGCAACGCAAGCGCCTGCGCAAGGTGGCGGCGGCGACCATCTTCGGCTCGATGCTGGAGTGGTACGACTTCTACCTCTACGCCACCATGGCGGCGATCGTCTTCTCGAAGATCTTCTTCGACCCGAGCAACCCGGCGGTGGCCTCGCTGCTGGCGTTCTCCACCTTCGCCATCGGCTTCATCGCCCGGCCCTTCGGCGGCGTGCTGTTCGGCTACCTGGGCGATCGCTTCGGGCGCAAGCACGTGCTGGTGATCACCTTTTGCATGATGGGCCTGTGCACCATGCTGATCGGCCTGATCCCCGGCTACGCCACCATCGGCATATGGGCGCCGATCCTGCTGGTGATCATCCGCATCATCCAGGGCCTGGGCGCCGGTGCCGAACTGTCCGGCGCGGCGGTGACCTCCTACGAGCACGCCAGCGAAGGCAAGCGCGGCAGCCAGGGCGCCTGGCCGGCGCTGGGGCTGAACCTGGGCCTGCTGCTGTCGTCGCTGACCGTGTACCTGTTGACCATGAACGGCAACGAGTTCCTGCTGGCCGGCGGCTGGCGCATCCCGTTCATCGCCAGCATCGCCCTGGTGGCGGTGGGCCTGTGGGTGCGCAAGAGCATCCCCGAGACCCCGGACTTCAAGGAGCTGGACAAGGACGACGACAAGCCGCAGGTGTCGCCGCTCAAGCTGCTGTTCCGGAACGACCTCAAAGGCCTGGCGGTGGTGTTCTTCGTGGCCGTGGGCTACAACGCCCTGAGCTACATCTTCAAGACTTTCTCGCTGGCCTACCTGACCCAGTTCAAGGGCGTCGAGGCCCACGTCACCTCGCTGTCGGTGACCTTGGCCAGCCTGGTGGCGATCTTTGCCGTGCCGTTCTTCGGCTGGCTGTGCGACAAGTGGAGCAGCAAGACCGTGCTGATGCTCGGCGGGTTGCTGTCGGCGCTGTTCGCCTTTCCGTTCCTGCAACTGCTGTCGACCGGCGAGCCGATGATGATCTACCTGGCCATTGCCGTTGGCACCGGGATCCTGGCGCCGATGATGTTCGCCCCGCAGGGCTCGTTCCTCAGCCGACAGTTCCCGACCCAGACCCGCTCGTCGGGGTTCGGCACCGGGCGCGAGGTCGGTACCGCCGTGGCCGGTGGCCTGGCGCCGCTGGGCGGGCTGGCGCTGGTGGCCGGGTCGGCGACTCACTCCACCGATGGCGTGGCGTTAATCCTCGCGGTAGCCGGGGTGCTGGTGGTGGTGTTTGCGTTCCTTGACCAGGGCTGGCGGCATTCGAAGTCGAAGAATTAAGCGACACCAACGATCTTGATCTTGATCTTGATCTTGATCTTGATCTTGATCTTGATCTTGATCTTGATCTTGATCTTGATCTTGATCTTGATCTTGATCTTGATCTTGAT